>NZ_JAPYKO010000008.1:0-207106 GCF_037179585.1 Mesorhizobium argentiipisi (SeqCode) | reverse complement strand
CCTGTGGTGCGGGGTCTGCTTGGAACAGCCCCGTGCAACTGTTCAGGTTGATGGTTCACCGGTGGGAAGGGACCGGGCCATGCCACGGCCTGTCCGAAAGGACGACCAGGATCCACTCGGTCTCCTTTCCACTTCAACCATACACCAGAACCAACACACAGGATTCTAGGGTCTGCGCGCGTCGCTTCGCCCGATGATGGGTGGGAATATGGCCTCGGCCAATCACGAACGTTGGCGACTGCTCGCTGGGCCTGATCAACAAAAACCCCGGACAAACAATGCCGGGGTTTTCGTTAGAAGTTCACACGCCTATTCTGCCGGCGATGGTTTCTTGCGGAACATCGATGCCAGATTGTCCCACAATTCGATCTTGGCGCCCTGGCGCTTCATGATCACGCCCTGCTGCAGGATCGACAGCGTGTTGTTCCAGGCCCAGTAGATGACGAGGCCGGCCGGGAACGAGCCCATCATGAAGGTGAAGATCACCGGCATCCAGGTGAAGATCGCCGCCTGCGTCGGGTCCGGCGGCGCCGGGTTCATGCGCATCTGCAGGAACATGGTGATGCCCATCACCACCGCCCAGGCGCCCATATGCGGCAGGAAGGCGGGCGCCGCGAAGGGCAGCAGGCCGAACAGGTTGAAGATCGAGGTCGGATCGGGCGCCGCAAGGTCGTGGATCCAGCCGAAGAACGGCGCATGCCGCATCTCGATGGTGATGTAGAGCACCTTGTAGAGCGAGAAGAAGACCGGGATCTGCAGCGCCACCGGCCAGCAGCCGGCCAGCGGATTGATCTTCTCGGTCTTGTAGAGCTCCATCATCGCCTGCTGCTGCTTCATCTTGTCGTCTGCGTATTTTTCGCGGATCTCCAGCATCTTCGGCTGCACCTTCTTCATGTTAGCCATCGATGCATAGGACTTGTTGGCGAGCGGGAAGAAGATGGCCTTGACGACGACGGTCGTGGCGAGGATCGCCAGCCCGAAATTGCCGAAGAATTTGTAGAGCGTGTCGATGAGCCAGAACATCGGCTTGGTGATGAAATAGAACCAGCCCCAGTCGATCAAAAGATCGAACCGCTTGATGTGCCGGTCCTGGGCATAGGCGTTGATCTTGGCGACTTCCTTGGCTCCGGCGAAGACTTCGGTCTCGACCGTCGCCGATTGGCCGGCCTCGATGTTGATCGGGTCGGTCAGGAAGTCGGACTGATAACGGTGACGCCCGTCCTCGAAATAGGCATAGCGCGGCTGGAAGGGCTGCTTCTCGGTCGGCACCAGCGTCACGGCCCAGTATTTGTCGGTGATGCCGAGCCAGCCGTCGGTCGACTTGCCGGGCTTGACTTCCTTGTCCTTCTCGATGGTCGCGTATTTGTACTCCGACAGCCCCTCAGCGCCGGTGACGCCGATCAGGCCTTCATGCAGCACATAGGTGCTGGCGACCGCCGGCTTGTCGTAGCGCGTGACCCGGCCATAATTGAACAGGCTGACGGCGGCGCTGCCTGAATTCTGCACCGCGTCTGAAACGGTGAACATGTAGTCGTTGTCGACCGAGATGGTGCGCTTGAAGGTGAGACCCTTGTCGTTGGTGTAGGTCAGCGTCACCGGCGTCGACGGGGTCAGCGTCGGATTGCCCTCGACGCTCCACACCGTGTCCGAGCTTGGCACCGCGCCTGTCTTGTCGGTGCCGACGAAACCGATCTCGGCGAAATAGCCGGTGGGCAGCGCCTGCGGGTTGAGCAGCTGGATCTCGGGCGAATTCTTGTCGACCGTCTCGGTGTAGTGCTTGAGCTTCAGGTCGTCGAGGCGTGCGCCGGTCAGGTTGATCGAACCTTCGAGGCTCGGCGTATCGATCTTGACGCGCTTGGTCGCGGCGATGGCCTGGTCACGGCCGGCCGCCGTCGCCGTGTCGCCGCCGGGCGCGCTGGGAATGGCGCCTGGCGTCTGAGCCGTCGGCGCCGCGCCCGGATTGGTCCCTTGCGCTTCCTTCTTCTGCGCTTCGACGCGCTGCTGCTCGATGCGGGCCTGCTCGCGCTGCTGCTCCATCTTCGGGTTCATGTAGAACACCTGCCAGAGCGTCAGGATCAGCACCGACAGCGCGATGGTGATGAAGAAATTGCGGTTGTTTTCCATCGAAAGCCCTGGCCTATCGTGTTCCGCGCAGCCGGCGGGAAAGCTCGGCCTTCAACTGGCCGAAGGGAATGGCAAGCACGTCTTCACGCCCGACGATGACATAGTCATTGCCGGGCGCCATGTCATCGGCGGCATGAACGCGCACGGCTTCCCTCAGCCGCCGCCGGACGCGGTTGCGCACCACGGCGTTGCCGACCTTTTTAGTGGCGGTGTAGCCGACGCGCGGCGCAAGGTCATCGCCGCGGTCGAGAACTTCAACGAGAAAAAGCCGCCCGCGGCGTTTCTCGCCGTCGCGCACAGCCAGGAAATCCGCGCGTTTCAGAAGCCGCCCGGGAGTTTTCCCCTGTGGCTTGCCGGGTGCGGGCAACGATCTCGTCTTCCGTTCAGGCGCTGAGCCGCTTGCGGCCGCGGTTGCGGCGGGCAGCAACGACGCCACGACCACCCTTGGTGGCCATGCGAGCACGGAAACCATGCCGGCGCTTACGGACGAGCTTGGACGGTTGGTAGGTACGCTTCATTTGTTTTAATACCGCGGCGTGCGGCCCTTCTTGATTCTGTCACTCTGTAACAGGAGCTTTGCCGGGCCGGCTTAGGCGCGATCGAAACCGCGCCGGGACGAATGGCCCGAGCGTGAGCGGGCTTATAGAAAGAAGGTTTTTGGAAGTCAATCCGGCGTGGCCGCGAGGCATTTTTTCGCTGGACCAAGGTTGAAATTGGCAAAAAAGCCGCAAATCGCATAATCTGAACCGATCAAGGCTTCGTGAAGACCGCGTCATGACGAGTGAAGTCCTGTCCAATGATGAAAAGGCCCGGCCGGCTGCGGCGAATTCGTCGCGGCGGGTGCCGCTGTCGCGCGGCCTGTCGACCAAGCTTCTCTTCCTCACCATCGCCTTCGTGCTTTTGGCCGAAGTCCTGATCTTCCTGCCCTGGATCGCGAGCTACCGGGTCAACTGGCTGAAGGAGCGCTTGAGCACCGCAGCCGCCGTGTCGATCGTGCTCTTGCAGGGCGAGCCCAACGCGCTGTCGCACAACGCTCAGAACGACGTGCTGATGGCAATTGGCGCCAAGGCGATCGCCGTGCGCGACGGCGGGGTCTCCCGGCTGCTCGTCGTTTCCGATATGCCGCCCCAGGTCGACGAGCATATCGACATCGCCGAGGTCGGCCTGGTCAACGGCATGACCGGCGCGCTCGAGACGCTCTTCTTCGGCGGCAAGCGCATGCTGCGCGTCTTCGGTCCGGTCGGCGACAGCGACAAGGAATTCGAGCTGATCATGCCGGACTACCGGTTGCGCGACGCTATGCTGAGATACTCGCGCAACGTCGCCGTCGTCTCGCTGCTCATCTCGCTCTTCACCGCCATGCTGGTCTATGCGGCGATCGACCTGATCATGATCGGGCCGATCCGCACCATGACGCGCTCGATCCTGGCCTTCTCCGAGGCGCCGGACGATCCCGGACGCGTCATCCGCCCCGCCGACCGCGCCGACGAGATCGGGGTCGCCGAGCGCGAGCTGTCGCTGATGCAGGACCGGCTGCAAAAGATGCTGTCGGAACAGAAGCATCTCGCCGACCTCGGCCTCGCCGTCTCCAAGATCAACCACGACATGCGCAACATCCTCGCTTCCGCGCAGCTGATGTCGGACCGCCTGCGCCAGGTGAAGGACCCGACCGTGCAGGCCTTCGCGCCGAAGCTTCTGCGCGCCCTCGACCGCGCCGTCTCCTATTCCGAAGGCGTGCTCCACTATGGCCGCACGCAGGAGCCGGCTCCGTCGCGCCGCCGTGTGCGGCTGCGCCAGCTGGTCGACGACGTGCACGGCCTGCTCGACATCGAGGAGGGCATCGAGTTCGTCAACGGCGTCGAGGCCGCCTTCGAGGTCGACGCCGATTCCGACCAGCTGTTCCGCGTGCTGACCAATCTTTGCCGCAACTCCGTGCAGGCGATGGCCGCCGACACCGAAAGCGCGGTGGTGCGCCGGCTGGCGGTCTCGGCCGAGCGCCATGGCAGCGTCAGCCGCATCACCGTCGCCGACACCGGCCCCGGCCTGCCGTCCAAGGCGCGCGAGAACCTGTTCGCCGCCTTCCGCGGCTCGGCGCGCAGCGGCGGCACCGGCCTCGGCCTGGCGATCGCGCATGAATTGATCCGCGCCCATGGCGGCACGGTCGAGCTTGTCGAATCGATCGGCGGCCGCACCGTCTTCGCCGTCACCATCCCCGACCAGCCGGTCCGGCTCGATCAAGCGCGCAACGGCCTGCGCCGCCCGGCTTGAGGCCGCCGTCGCCGGCAGAGCTGCTTGTCGCTAGCGGCGCGCCTCGATCAAAGCCGGCAAAACCACCTGCGACAAAACTTTTGCCGGATCGACTTGCTTTTCGCAAATTCAGTCGTTAGGGAACACTCCACATCGCGGCCGGCCGTCTCGACCGGATCGCGGGGCCTGTGTCATGCACGGCCTGTTGCGCGCCCGTAGCTCAGCTGGATAGAGCACCAGACTACGAATCTGGGGGTCAGGAGTTCGAATCTCTTCGGGCGCGCCATTCATTTCAGATATTTAGCTGAATCCCACCGTTTCAAATGGCCGTTTTGAACGGTTTTGAATCGTCGGATGGATCTGCGCGGCTGGAAGAACCGCAGCGTGGGATCGGGCGACAATCCGGCCCGAGCCATGTTGCATTCTTATATCCGCCAAAACCAATTGCAAAACAAAACCAGTCGGTCTAAGCTGAACCGATTGCACAACGCAATCAGATTGCGCGAATGCCGTATGGGGAAGGTAATGGCCAAGATCGTGTTCGGAATGAACCAGTCGCTGGACGGCTACGTCGATCACATGGCGTTCGGGCCAAGCCCCACGCTCTTTCGCCATTTCATCGAGGAGGCCGAGCGGCAGGCCGGCAGCATCTACGGCCGCCGCATGTACGAGGTCATGCGCTACTGGGACGACGAGCATCCCGAATGGAATGCGGACGAGCGGGCCTTCGCGGCGGCGTGGCGGAACCAGCCGAAATGGGTCGTCTCGCGCTCGTTGAAGTCTGTCGGGCCCAATGCCAGTCTTGTCGAGGGCGATCTCGAAGGCGCTATCCGCAAGCTGAAGGCCGAGCGCGACGGCGAGATCGAAGTCGCCGGCCCGGATTTGGCGCGAAGCCTCACCGAACTGGGCTTGATCGATGAATATCGGATCTACCTGCACCCGGTGGTGCTTGGTCACGGCAAGCCATATTTCGCCGGGCCTCGGCCGCCGCTGCGCCTCATGGCTCATGATCGGATCGGCGAGGATGTGATCAGGTTGACCTACGCTCCTGTCTGATCTTGCGACGTCCTCTCGTGCCGCACCAGACTAGTTATCCGAGCTTCGCAGTCCGAATCTTTCGGGCGCCATTCGTGTTCAACGCCCACTCTGAACGGTCAGGGCAGGCTCAGCGCGCCTATGCCGTATATGCCAGCGCCAGGATTCTGGGCGAAATGGTGAAGCGCACCGTCAAACGATTGCCGGATGAAGTGACCGCCTCGCTCGAGGTGAGATCGACGGCGATGTCCTCAAAGCCCAGCACCCGGCCGTCGAGCGGAAACGAGGCCTTGTAGACCGCCTCCTTGATCGCAAACAGAATGCGGCTGCCCAGGCGGGAATCAAGATCGCCCAGGCGATCTTGCGGCGTTGCCACCATGCCTCGGAGCTCGTGTGGCAAGGGCAGGGCAGGTTCGATGTCGACGCCTACGCTTCTCATTGCATCGGATCGCGCGGCGACCGCCACGGCAAGTTCATCGTCATGCGCGATTGAACCGACGATCCCTGCAGGCCAGATCGGGTTTCCCAGTTGGCCCCGCAAGACGGCGAGATCCGCAAAGCTCAGCCGCCGCAGCAATTCATGCGCGACCCGACGGCCCGCTCCAGTGGCGGCGCGCGCCCTCTGTTCGCGCGTGGCGATGGAAGCGCCTTCCGCCGGCAGGAGGTATTGTTCGTCGCCGGCACGAACAAGACGGCAGCCGGTGACGAGGCCGGGCGGCGTGAGGTAGGCCAGCGCCTCCTCGACGGCGCTTTCGATGTCCGGTTGCGCGTCGTCCGGCCGTGAGCTCACTTGCTGCCCAATTCGAGCACGGCAATCATCTCGCCATCCTCGTCCAGTCCCGCCTCGACGAAACCGAAGCCGGCATAGAGCCGGCGCGCCGCCTCGTTGTCCGGTTCATAACAGATCGAGACGCGGCGTATGTGGCCGAGCTGCGCGATCTCCTCCAGCGCCCGGGCAACCGCGGCACGGCCAAGGCCCCTTGCCCTGTTCGCGGCGGTCGATCATGAAACGGTAGATGATCGCCTCGTCATCGTCGTCTGGAGCGCTGTACATTAGGAATCCGACGACGCGCCCGGCCGCAACGACAGCGCGGGCGAGGGCCTCGTTGTCTTCCCCGGCCTCTTCCAGCGAGTCGGCATTCGAGGCGACGAAGCCTTGCTGCTCAGGCATCAGCTCGAGCGCCAGGATCGCCGCCCGGTTGTCCTCGCCGACAGGCCGCAGGACAACGTGGCGGTCGCCCGTCCGCGCTTCGGCCGAACGCGTCACTGTTTCTGCCCGATCTCGATCGCGCGCGCGTCGATCGGCGTCACCACGCCATAGAGCTTGGCCGGGTTGCCGCGCCACACGGTGTTGGGCTCCAGCACTTCGCCCTTCATGACGAAGCAATCGAGGTCCGCCACTGATCCCTCGCCCATTACGACCGCGTAGTGGATGAAAGCGGCCGAGGCGAGCGTGCAGCCATTGCCGATGCGGATGTAGTCGGATTTGAACGCGCCTTCCTCCAGCGAATGCGCCTGGATGACGCAGCCCTCGTTGAGCGTCACGTCGTCGCCGATCTCCACCAGCGACCGCTCGGTGATGATGCTTCCCCCGTCATAGACACGCCGCCCGACCTTCACGCCCACCAGACGCAGGATCAGCGGCCTGAACGGGGTGCCGGTGAACAGGCCCATGATCGGCGAATCGGACAGTTTCCAATGGCGTTCGTGGCGCCAGAAGACCGGGTCGTAGATCGTGGCCATCCTGGGCTTCAGCCGGCGGAAACCGAGGCTGACCCGTTCCAGGAAGATGTAGAACGGAATCCCGATCGCCGTGGTCAGCACCACCGCCAGGAACAGCGCCGTCTGCTCCCATTCGTTGTAGTAGTTGAGCGCCCTGTCCCAGATGGCGAGCGTCAGGAACAGGATCAGCCACTGCGCGGCCAAGAACAGCAGCGCGGTGACCAGATTGTGGAGGTTCTTCAGCGGCAGCCGGCGGCGGCGCTCCTGGTCGGAGATCAATCCGAGAAGCTCCTTGTCGCGATTGACCATGCGCGGGATTTCAAAGGGCGGCGACCCCAGCAGCCCGACATTCTCGCGCACGGGACCATCGACCGGTACATGCACCTTGGTCCCGAGCAGGCAATTGTCGCCGGTGCGGGAATCCGGCGAATAGATGATGTTGTTGCCGAAGAAGTTGCGCTCACCGACCCGCGTGTGCTCGAGGCGGAAGGAGTTGGCGGACTTCTGCATGTTGACCATGAACAGTCCGTCGGAGACCATCGTTTCCGAGCCGATCTCGCTGAGCTGCGGGTTTTCATGCCGCTGGTTGGTGCCGAAATTCGACCCGGTCTGGTTCACCTTGTTCAGCCGCCAGCCGATGGCGCGCAAATAGTAGACGACGGCCGAGCTGTCGCCGAACAGCACATTCAGCAGTCGCACGTTGCTGACCAGCTCCAGCATCGATTGGAGCCAGTAGTGAAAGCCGTAGAGCGAATAGTCTCGGCCGGGCTTCAGCATGAGGTTGAACAGCCGCGGCACGATGGCCGCCAGCAATACGCCGCCGATGATGAAGCCCGCCAGCGTCACCGTGGTGCCGATCGCCACGATGCCGATGGTCTCCTGATAGTCGTCGCCGACATTCTCCCAGTAGGTGTGGAACAGAAGCGGGAACGGCGTGACGATGGCGAAGAGGATGAAGAGCTGGATCGCCTCGTAGATGATCCGGCGCGCTCGCGACAGCGGCACGTTGGGAACCGTGCAATAGTCCGCCTCGGTCGGAATCGCCGGCGATCCGTGCCAGCGCTCGCCGGCAGGGATCGCCTGTCCGCGATGCAGCGACGAAGCGTGGCCCAGCTGGGCGCCATCGCCGATGCGGGTGTCGATGTCCAGCGTCGAGCCGACGCCGACGAAAGCGTTGTGGCCGATGTCAAGCGGGCCGGTGTGGATGTAGCCCGCCTGGGCGCGGAAGCCCAGGATCATGGAATCCTTGCGCAGGATCGAGTTGTCGCCGATCCTGATCAGGTCGGTGCAGACCGGAACGGAGCGGCACTCGATAACCGTGCGGTTGCCGAGCCGGGCGCCGAGTAGGCGCAGGTAGAGGCTGTACAGCGGGCTGCCGCGGAACAGCACCACCGGCGCGCTGCGGACCAGCGTCTTGACGACCCAGAAGCGATAATAACGCCAGCCCCAGATCGGGAACGTCTCGGCCTTCCAACGTCCAACCAGCAGCCATTTGGCGATGATGGCAAAGCCGCTGAGCCCGAAGAACACGCTGGCGGACAAGAGGACGCAGCGCAGATAGAGCTGCGCCGGGTCGTCCAGCGCGTCATAGACCCAGTTGAGTCCGTCATTGATCGCCCAGAGCGAGGCATAGCTGTAGAGCGCGTAGAACACGAGCTGCCCAAAGCCCGTGCTCCAGTAGGCAAGGCCGGAAGCCCGATGCGTCAGCATCGGCTCGCTCGCGGCAACCGCGACCATCTGCGGCGCACGCAGGTAATCGGCGAGTTTCGCGACCGTGGGATGCAGGTAGATGTCGCGCATCGAGGTCGTCGACCAGGCTTTGCGGGAGCGGATACGCGCGCAGAACCTCGCCATCAACAGCGAGTTCGCGCCGAGGTCGTCGAAGAAGTGGTCTTCGATGGAGATGTCCTCGAATCTCAGGACATCCTGCAGCGTGTCGACCAGGAACCTCTCGTCCTCGTTGCGCGGGTCGATCATCGCATGGCCGGCCGCGACGCGCGCGCTGGTCGGCTTTGGCAGCTTCCTCAGGTCGACCTTATTGGAGACGGTCATCGGGATCGCGGGCAGCTGCTCCAGATAGGCCGGAACCATGTAGTCGGGCAGCCGCTGCTTGAGCTCCCGCACGAGCATGGTGCGATCCACACTGTCGCCGCCGCTCCTGGGGGCATAATAGGCGACCAGTTCCGTGCGCTCGGGCTCGATCTCCCACGTCGTAACCGCCGCCTGCGCGATGCCCGGCTGTTCCAGCAGCACGGCCTCGATCTCGCCCAGCTCGATGCGGTAGCCGCGGATCTTCACCTGCGTGTCGATGCGGCCGTGATATTCGATCTCGCCCTTGTCGTTGATGCGGCCGAGGTCGCCCGTCCGGTAGATGCGGCCGCTGGGATTGTTCGGCAGGCCGATGAAATCCTTGATGAATCGCTGTTCGGTAAGCTCCGGCCGGTTGAGGTAGCCTACCGCCACGCCCATGCCGCCGATGCAGACCTCGCCCAGTGCGTCGCCGGTCAGCACCTTCGGCTTTTCGGGGTCGAGAATGGCTATCGAATAGGTAGGTAGCGGCCTGCCGATCGTCACCGGCTCGTCCGGGGTCAGCAAGGCCATGGTGGCCGTGACTGTCGCCTCGGTCGGGCCATAGGTGTTCAGGATCTGGCGGCCGGGCTTCGCCCAGCGCACCACGAGCTTTTGCGAGCAGGCTTCGCCGCCGACCAGGATCGCACGCAGGCTGGGCGCGTCGCTCTCGATCGACGACAAAAGCGTCGGGCTGCAGGCCATGCAGGTGATGTGATGCTCGCGCAGGAAGCTGGCCAGCTCCTCGCCCACGAGGGGCTGCTGGCCGGGCGCCGGCACGACCGTGGCGCCGGCGGCAAAGGGCACCCAGATCTCCTCCGAGGAGAAGTCGAAGGCGATGGTCATGCCCTGGTACACGCGGTCGCCCGGCTGGTAACCGTAGGATGCTGCGGCGACGCGGATGAAGTTGCAGAAGCTCTGATGCGTGATGACCACGCCTTTCGGCTTGCCCGTGGTGCCGGACGTGTAGAGAATGTAGCAGGTCTGGTCCTGGCTGCCCTCCGGCAGGGGCGCTGTTTCCGGCTTGAGAGCGATTTCGGATTCCGCCGAGTCGATCGAGATATGCGGAACCGGCAGGCGCGCCACGCGCGCGGCATAACCGGAGACGCTGATCACCATCGTGACATTGGCGTCCTCGATGATCATCACCATGCGATCTTCGGGGAAGGCGGTGGCTAGAGGAACGAAGGCCGCCCCGGCCTTCATCACGGCAAGGATAGCGATATAGGTTTCGGCGGAGCGGTCCAGCAAAAGGCCTATCCTGTCGCCCGGCTTCACGCCACGCTCGATCAGCAGATGCGCGAACTGGTTGGCACGGCTGTTCAGCTCGCGATATGACCATGGCCGGCCGCTGGAAATCACCGCCGGTGCCGCGTCGAAGCGGCTCGCCAGATCGCCGAAGAAGCGGTCAAGCCTCTCATGCGGCTCACCCTTATGGATGAAATCGGGGCCGATTAGGATCTGATCGCGCGGTGGCGATTCCGTCACTAGTTTGGCTTTAGGCGCGTTTTTCTTGGCGGGTTTGCTTGCTTCATTCAGAGACATTGGAGGACCCGCGAGCTCGTGATGGCTCGCACTATGCCGTGATTGGCGAAAAGACAATTGGCTGACGATGACGGGCCAGTTGATTTGCCTTTGCGGCGGATTTGAGATGGCGTTCCGATCGGCAATTCATGCCACGTGACGTTCACGATGATGTGACGGAGCGCCGATCTCTCCCGCGAAGGCGTATCGTTTTGCGCGCGCTCTGGGGGATCATCTCCGCAGGCAGCGGCTCGATCAGCTCGCGGATGTGTCGCAGCTCAATCGGTAAGGAAGCAGATATCAGCCTCGACGACGCAATAAGGAACGTGGCGGAAGTCGCGGATGCGGGCGACCTCTTCGCCGCGCCAGTCGATTAGCACGAAGCCGCGCACCGCATCGTGCGCCTGCGGGTTGCGGATGAGGATCGCCGGCCGGCCATCGACGAAGCCGAGCGACAGGGCCCAGTCGCGGAGGCGGTCGTAATTGCCGAAATAGGTCGAGGCTTCCTTCTTGCCGTTGAGGCGGGTGCGATTGACGACGTCGACCTGGACATCCTCGGCGATCAGCCTCCTGACCCCGTCGAAATCGCGCGCGTTGAACAGATCGACATAGCGGCGCAGCCGGCGCTCCTCCTCCGGGTCGAGCTTCGGCATGGCGACTTCATCGGTTCGGCCGGCCAGCGCCTTCAGCTCTGCCCGGCCGCGATGCAGCGCCGCCTTGGTGGCAGCCAAAGTCGCGCCCGTCACCTCGCAGGTTTCGGAAAGGCTGAGGCCGAGCACGTCGATCAGGATCACGGCGCTGCGCTGCGCCGGCGTGAGCTGCATGAACGTGCGCAGGCTTGCTGCCGCCGCAAGCCTCGCCTCTGCGCTGGCCGAGAGATCCTCAATCGTCGTCATGTCGGTGTCGCTCATTCGGGAGCGCTCCCGCTGGCGGCGGCGCAGATGATCCTGCGCCGCATTGTGGACGATGCGGAACAGCCACTGCTCGAGGCGCTCGACTCGGGCGCCGCCATCATGCGCGGCAAGCGCCTTTACCACCGTCTCCTGCACGATGTCCTCGCCCTCGATCGACGAGCCGGCCATGCGGGCGGCGTAGCGGTGCAGCTTCGGCCGCAAGTCGACGAGCATATCGTCAAGTTCCGCGCGGCCGAACCCTGCTGAGCTCATCGTCCTCTTTCTCGCCTTGCCGAGGCCGTGCCCGGGTCAGGCGGGCACGGCTTCATCGGCCTTGGCCAGCATACGATAGTTGCCGACGATCTTCGCCGGCGCCCTCACAAGCGGCGCCGAACGCCGTCCGGCATGATCGGCACCGAAGGCCTTGAAAGCGTCGAGTTCGGTCAGCGCCGAGCTGTCCTTGTCGTAGCCGACGAGGTGGACGAATTCGCCATTCTCCAGTTCGAGCACCAGATAGCGCACCGATTGCGGCTGCGTTTCATCCAGCGCCTCGAACACTTTTGCCACCAGCGCCCGGTTCTCGGCGATGCCGGCGTCCTTCACGCCGTAGCGGATCAGATTGTAGGTCATGGTCGTCTCCTTCGGTTGGCATGAGGAAGACGTTTCGGGCAGGCGAAAGGATTCGTGCGGACACAAAAAATCTCCCCACTCGAGGGAGAGATGTCGCCGAAGGCGACAGAGCGGGTCACAGCGCGTGAAACGCCGCCGCATCTGCGATGAGAGAAACGTTGGCGATCCATGTGAGACGACCCCTCTGGCCGGCCGGCCATCTCCCCCTCAGAGGGGGAGATAACCTCTCAGCCGACCGCCTTCGCCGCTGCCCGTCCCGCGCTGCGACCCGAAAAAATGCAGCCGCCGAGAAAAGTGCCTTCCAGCGCCGCGTAGCCATGCACGCCGCCGCCGCCGAAGCCGGCGGCTTCGCCCACCGCATAAAGCCCCGGCACCGGCTGTCCGGCGGCGTCGAGCACGCGGCTGTCGAGGTCGGTCTGCAGCCCGCCCAGCGTCTTGCGGGTCAGGATATTGAGGCGCACCGCGATCAGCGGGCCGTTCGCTGGATCGAGCATCTTGTGCGGCTTGGCGGTGCGGATCAGCCTGTCGCCGAGATAGGCGCGCGCGCCGCGCAGCGCGGTGATCTGCGCATCCTTGGAGAAGGGATTGTCGAGTTGCATGTCGCGGGCGCGGATCTCGCCCTCAACCTCGGCGACGTCCAGCAGCGGCTCGCCGCCGGCCAGCGCGTTCATCCGCGCCACCAGTTTCGAAAGGTCGGCCTCGACGATGAAATCCTCGCCCTTTTCCATAAACGCTTTCACCGGGCCCGGGATGCCCGACGTCGCGCGGCCCAGCACCTGCCGCCAGCTTTTGCCGGTGAGATCGGGGTTCTGCTCGGAGCCCGACAGCGCGATCTCCTTCTGGACGATCTTTTTGGTCAGGATGAACCAGGAATAATCGAAGCCCGTGCTCATGATGTGGCTGAGCGTGCCCAGCGTGTCGAAGCCCGGATAGAGCGGCGCCGGCAGCCTTTTGCCGCGCGCGTCGAGCCAGAGCGAGGAGGGACCGGGCAGGATGCGGATCGCATGCTCGGTCCAGATCGGCGCCCAGTTCCTGATGCCCTCGACATAGTGCCACATGCGGTCGCGGTTGATGACCGAGCCGCCCGCCGCCTCCGTGATCGCCAGCATGCGCCCGTCGACATGGTCCGGCACGCCGGTGATCATCCGCCTCGGCGGCGCGCCCAGCCGCGACGGCCAGTTCTGGCGCACCAGCTCATGATTGCCGCCGATGCCGCCGGAGGCGACGATCACCGCTTGCGCGCTGAGCTCGAATTCGCCGGTCGCGGCGCGCGAGCTCTTGTGGCCGCGCTCGACGTTGCTCGGTTCCAGCACATCGCCGCGCACGCCCGTCACCGTATCGCCGGTGCGGATGATCTCGTTGACCCAGTGGCGGAACCTGAACTTGACCAGCCCGCGCTTTTGCGCCTCGCGCACGCGCTGCGCGAAAGGTTCCAGCACGCCGGGCCCGGTGCCCCAGGTGATGTGGAAGCGCGGCACCGAATTGCCGTGGCCGGTCGCATTGCCGCCGCCCCGCTCGGCCCATCCGACCACGGGGAAGAATTTCAGGCCGCGCTCGATCAGCCAGGAGCGCTTCTCGCCGGCGGCGAAGCCGACATAGGCTTCCGCCCATTTGCGCGCCCAGAAATCCTCTGGCCTGTCGAAGGCGGCCGTGCCCATCCAGTCCTCGAGCGCGAGGTCGTGGGAATCGCGGATGCGCATGCGCCGCTGCTCGGGCGAATCGACCAGGAACAGCCCGCCGAACGACCAGAAGGCCTGGCCGCCCAGCGACTGTTCCGGCTCCTGGTCGACGACGATGATTTTCCTGCCGGCCTCCGCCAACTCAGTCGCGGCGACGAGGCCGGCCAGCCCGGCGCCGACAATGATCACGTCCGCGTCAGCCATCTTTCCTCCCGAAACCAGCCGGCAAACTTATTGCGAAGCCTCAGACGGGCTCCCAGCCGTCCTTCTCGCCGGCGCGGAAGATGGCGTCGATGACCTTCTGGTTGAGCACCGATTCCTCCAGGGTGAAGACGCGGTCCTTGCCGCCCTGGGCGGCGCGCACGAAGGCTTCGCACTCCAGCCGGTATTGCTGCGTACCCGGGAAGCGGAACACCTGCGCCTCGGTGTGGTTCTGGTTGTGCAGCTCGATGCGATGGTGGTCGTAGAGCCCGGCATTGAACGGGGCGAAGACCTCGATGAAGCCCTTTTCCCCGTGGAACACCATCACCTGCCGCGCCGCCATCTGCGTCGACAGGTAGAAGGACAGCTCGAAATCGCCGAAATCGGCGCGGATCGAGGAATAGATGTCGGTGCCGAAATTCTTGTCGCGCTCGATATTGGCCTGGACGCGGACGGGCTCCTTGCCGGTCGAAAAACGCGTCGACACGGTTGGATAGACGCCGATGTCGGGCAGCGCGCCACCGCCGAGATCGAGCTGGTTGCGCATGTTCTTGGGGTCGACATTGTAATAGGAGAACGCGCCCTGCACATGGCGCAGCCGCCCGATAGCGCCGCCGGCAATGAGGTCGCGCACCTTGATCCATTGCGGATGGTAGGTGACCATGAAGGCTTCGCAGACCAGCACCTTCTTTTCGTCGCGTAGCTTGATCAGCGGTGGGATGTCCTTGGCGTCGAGCGCCAGCGGTTTTTCCACCAGCACATGCTTCCCGGCCTCGATCGCCTTTGCCGTCCATTCGACATGCTGGGAGGTGGGCAGCGGAATATAGACACCGTCGACCTCCTTGGAGGCGAGCAGGTCCTCATAGGAGCCGAAAGCATGACGGGCGCCGAAACGCTCGCCCAGCGCCTTGGCCTTCGACAGGTCGCGGCTGGCGATCGCCGACAGGACGCCGTTCTCCGATTCCACGATTGCCGGCAAAAGCTGCTCGCGGCCGATCTTTGCCGTCGACAGAACACCCCATCGGAACATCACGCTTCTCCATGTCGGTTACATCGATGGAGGTGTGCCCCAATTCCGGAGAAAAGCCAATGCGGGAGAAGCTCCCTTCCTCGCCCACGCAGTGGGGAGAGGTGTCCCGGCGAAGCCGGGACGGAGAGGGGTTTTCGTAGAGTCCCGGGTTCTTGGACCCCAGCGCCTCTTGGGGCTTTATTTGTGGCCGCTTGGATGATCAAAGGGCTCTGCCGTCGCGAAGGTCGCCCCCCGGTCCGTCTCGGGCTTCGCCCGAGCCACCTCTCCCCCGCTTTGCGGGGGCGAGGAGAAGCGGGACTGCGACTAACCCCTTTTGCCCGTCAGCATCATGTCGAAATCGACGACATTGGAATAGAGCGGCGTGCCGACATCCATGCCGTAGCGCGACCGCAGAACCTTGCCGGTGACGTGGAATTTGATGGTCCCGCCCTTCAATCCGCCGAGCTCGGCCGTGAATTTTTCCGGAAACGTCTTGCCGCGCGCCGTCAGCCGGCCCGTCACCAGCGCCGTCGTGTCGCCGGTGCGCGTCACGCTTGTAGAGCGGAACTGGATCTCCGGATTGTTGGCCGCGTCGAACACTGCGTCGGAGCGCAGGAAGGCATCGATGCGGCCCTGCCCGGTGCCGACGCTTTCGGGATAGATGGTGAGGTCCACCTTGGAGCGGCCGACATCGCCATTGTCGATGCGGATCGTGCCCTTGAAGCGGCCGAAGGCGCCGTCGAAACCGCCGCCTCCGGCCTTGCCGATGGTGAAGCGGATCGAGGAGGCTGCCGGGCTGATCGTGTAGCTGCCGGCGGCGTCGCTGAGCGCCACCGCGGCAACGGCAGGCATGGTAAGGCAAGCGGCAAAAGCCGCCAATCCGGGGATACGCGCGTTCATGGGTTTCTTCCTTCCGCAGATACGTTTTTCTGCGTTCTCGTCCCACGAACGAATGATGGCGCGGTTCTATTCCCTGCCTGACGAAGGTGTGATCATGCGCGTCAGCACCATATCGCGCAGCAGGAAATGGTGGCGCAGGGCCGCTGCGATGTGCAGCGCCACCAGCGCGATGCCGGCATAGGCGAGATACCAGTGCGCAGAAGCCCAGAAGCTTTCCGAAGCGTCGGATTCGGCCAGCGGCAGATTGGGCATCACGAAGAGGTTGAACGGCATGGTCGGGATCTCCAGCGTCGACACCGAGACCAGCGCCCAGCCGGAAAGAGGCAGCGCGATCTGGAAGGCATAGAGCGCGAAATGCGCCAGCGGCGCGGTCTTGCGCTCCAGCGTTCCGACCGCAGCCGGCAAGGGCGGCGCCGCATTGCCGAGGCGCCAGGCGATGCGCAGGATGATCAGGCCGAGCAGCAGGAAGCCGAAGGATTTGTGCAGCTGGATCAGCTCGAAGGACGTCCGCTGGCTTTCGATCCGCACCATGACGACGCCGAGCACGAACTGGCCGATGAAGATGATGCCGATCAGCCAGTGGAGGGCAATCATTGCCCAGCCGTAGCGGGTTGGGGTGTTGGTGATGGATTCCATGCGAGGCGAACGAAGCCGGCGCCGGCTTTCTTCCGAGATGTGCAGCCAATTCCATTGGTCGGCGCCAATGTCGGTAAGTGGATGCGAACCGAAGCGACGGCTTCGTTCCGCAATCGCCTCCCTACCCGCTCACCTTGAAGAAATCCACGAAGGCCCTGAGCGCCGGCCGCATTTGCCGGCGGCTGGGATAATAGACGAAGAACCCGTCGAAGGGCGGGCACCAGTCCTCCAGCACGCGGATCAGCCTGCCGTCGGCGAGCGGCGCCCGCACATAGGGCTCGAAGACGAAGGCCAGGCCGGCGCCGTCGACCGCCGCCTGGGCGATCAGGTAATCTTCGTCCAGGATCAGAGGCCCCTCGACCGCCATCTCGATTTCCTCGCCGTCCTTCTCGAACTCCCAGCGGTAAAGGATGCCGCTGGAGAAACGGAAGCGGATGCAGCGGTGGTCGGTGAGGTCACGCGGATGGCGCGGCTTCGGCATAGAAGCGAAATAGGAGGGCGCTGCGACCACCGCGCCGCGGATGTCGGGCCCGATCCGCACGGCGATCATGTCGCGCTGCAGGCTTTCGCCGAGGCGCACACCGGCATCAAAGCCGCCTTCGACCACGTCGGTAAAACGATCCTCGATGACGATCTCCAGCACGATGGCGGGATAGGCCGCGGCAAAGGCGCCGAGCCTCGGCGTCAGCACCAGATGCGCGGCGGTGCGCGGCACGCTGAGCCGTAGATTCCCGGCCGGCCGGTCGCGCGCCTCGACCGCCGTTTCCAGCGCCAGGTCGATCTCGGACAGGGCCGGCCGCAGCCGTTCCAAAAGCTGCGCGCCTTCTTCGGTCGGAGCGACGCTGCGCGTGCTGCGCGCGAGCAGCCGCACGCCGAGCCGTGCTTCCAGGCTCGACACCGCATGGCTGACCGCGGAAGGCGCGATGCCGAGCTCGCGGGCCGCGCCGCGGAAGCTGGCGCATTGGGCGACCGAGGCAAGCACGGCGAGTTGGGAGAGGTTCGTCCGGTTCATTGTTCTATTTTATAGAGCGACCTGTGCGAAATAGACAGAATTATCGAACGTGTCGCGGGGCGCTATCTCTCCCCCATCGCAACAAAGGAGATGCGCCATGAAAACCCGCAAACTTGGAACTAAACTCGAAGTCTTCCCCGTCGGCCTCGGCTGCATGGGCATGAGCTTCGCCTATGGCGGCCAGCCGGAGGCGGAAGCCATTGCCACACTGCACCGCGCCGTCGAGATCGGCGTGACCTTCTTCGATACGGCCGAAGTCTATGGTCCATTCGAGAACGAGATCCTGCTCGGCAAGGCGCTAAAACCGGTGCGCGACAAGGTAACGATCGCCACCAAATTCGGCTTCAAGATTTCCGAGCACGGCGAGGGCATCGACCGCATGGTCGGCGTCGACAGCCGCCCCGAGCACGTCAAGGCGGTGGCCGAAGCCTCGCTCAAGCGGCTCGATACCGACGTGATCGACCTCTACTACCAGCACCGCGTCGACCCCAACGTGCCGATCGAGGACACGGTCGGCGCCATGGCCGAGCTGGTGCGCGAGGGCAAAGTGCGGGCGCTCGGCCTGTCGGAGGTGAGCGGCGCGACGCTGCGCCGGGCGCATGCCGTGCACCCGATCGCCGCTGTGCAAAGCGAATATTCGCTGTGGAGCCGCGATCCCGAGGACGAGGTCTTCGCCGTCTGCCGCGAGCTTGGCATCGGCTTCGTCCCCTACAGCCCGCTCGGCCGCGGCCTGCTCACCGGCGCGATCAGCAAGCCGGACGCCCTCGGCGCCGGCGACTGGCGCCTTACTCTGCCGCGCTTCCAGGCCGAGGCCATGGAAGCCAACAACGCGGTGATCGCTGTGCTGGAGAAGATGGCGGCCCAAAAGGGCCTGACACCGGCGCAGCTGGCGCTCGCCTGGGTGCTGCACCAGGGCGATTTCATCGTGCCGATCCCCGGCGCAAGGAAGATACGGCACCTTGAGCAGAACACCGCCGCGGCCGGGATCGAGTTGAGCGCGGCCGAGGTGGCAGCGATCGGTGATGCGCTGTCGCCCGACAAGGTGGTCGGCAAGCGCTATACGGAGGAGCTGCTGGCGCTGGTGAATGGGTGAGCGACAGCAAGGGAAGGGGCGCTTCGGCGCTTCCCTCTCCATAAGCCGCGCAGTGTAAAGATTGCGAGACGTTAGCGCGAGGCACCCCCCTCTGGCCTGCCGGCCATCTCCCCCGCAAGGGGGAGATCAGATCTCGTCTGGCCTCTCGCCAATCACCAGCGCTGCAAGAAGGGTGCCGCCGACGAAACTGCCAATCTCCCCCCTTTGCGGAGGAGATGCCCGGCAGGGCAGAGGGGGGTGCCTCGCGCCGCCGTATCCTACCAAGACACCACCTCAATCTCCGGCCAATACTCTTTGGCACGCCTCCCCTTCGCCTCATGCGTGCGCTGATTGTCCAGCACCCGGTTCGGCGTGATGCGGAACGAAAAAAGGTCGTCGAGCCCAAACGGCGCCACCATCTCCAGCGCTCCGTCGGCGCCGTACCGCACCCCGACCGCATGCGTCTTCGACGCGAAATAGCTCACCGATTCACTCGCGCTGGCATAGCGCGGGCATTCCTGCCCGAACTTCACCGGATACCACAAGTGCACCCGCGCCTGGTTGCGTACCTCGACCGGCAACGGCAACCCCGCGAAATGCGCCGCCGCCCGGCCGATCACCGCATCCTCGGCCTCGTAGGACAAATCGGTGTCATCGAAATAGAACAGATCGACATCCTTGATGCCGTAGCCCGGCGGCTTGCCGGTCAGATAGTTCCAGACGCTGTTGTAGAGCGCGCCGGAAACCACCAGCCAATCGGGCAGCGCGAGTTGGCGCACGCGCGCCAGCGTTTCGCTGAGCAGCGGGTCGCCCGCAACGATGGCGAGGAACGCCGCGCGCTGCTCTTCGAAGGCAAGGCCGGAATACCGGAGGTGGTCCATCGCTCTTTTGGAGAGCGATTCGCCATGCTCCGGCAATCCTCAGAAGCAATGCCAGGAAAAGTGCACAGCGGTTTTCCAGCCGGAATTATGTAAAGCAGAGACTCGCTACGCCCTCAGCACGCCCCCCGTCTGCTTGTTGACGTTCTCGACGATGCGTTTTGCGAGCGCCTCGAAATCCTCGTCGGTCAGCGTCTTTTCGACCGGCTGGATCGAGACCTCGATGGCGATCGACTTCTTGGCCGCACCAAGCGAGGCGCCCTCGAAGACGTCGAAAACCGAAACGCCGGTGACCAGCTTCTTGTCGGCCGCGAGCGCAGCCCGCACCAGCGTGCCGGCCTCGACCGATCGGTCGACGACGAAGGCGAAGTCGCGCTTCACCGCCTGGAACGGCGAGAGCTCCAGCTTCGGCTTGGTGCGCGTCGGCTTGGCCTTCGGCTCCGGCACGGCATCGACAAAAACCTCGAAGCCGCAGATCGGACCCGACACGTCGAGCGTTTCGAGCGTCTTCGGATGGAACTCGCCGAATGTGCCGAGCACGGTCTTGGGGCCGAGCTTGATCGTGCCCGAGCGCCCGGGATGATACCAGGCCGGGCCGCCGGGCTCGATCTGCAGCCGGTCGACCGGCGCGCCGCAGGCTTCGAGCGCCGCGATCGCGTCCGCCTTGGCGTCGAACACGCCGACCGGCCCGGCATTGCCGGACCAGCTGCGGCCCGCGCCGTCGAGCTTGGCCGTGCCGCGCCGCACGCCGGCGGCGACGCGCCGCTGCTGGTCGGCGGCGTCGCCCTCATAGGTGCCGGAGACCTCGAACAGCGCCACATCGCCGATGCCGCGGTCGGCATTGCGCTGCGCGGCGCTGATCAGCCCGGGCAGCAGCGAAGGCCGCATGTCGGACATGTCGGCGGCGATCGGGTTGGCGAGTTTCAGGCCGTTCTGGCCGCCGCCGAACAGCTCGGCGTGCTTTGCGGGGATGAACGACCAGGTGACGGCCTCCATCATGCCGCGCACGGCCAGCGCGCGCTTGGCCGCGCGGGTGCGCACCTGCAGCGTGGTCAGGATCTTGCCGTTGACCGCGTCATGCGAGGTAAGCGGCTGCGGCGCTATGTTGTCGACACCGTGGATGCGCATCACCTCCTCGACCAGATCCGCCTTGCCGTCGATATCCGGCCGCCAAGACGGCACCTTCACCTCGACGGCGTCGCCCGAGCTGCGCGGCTCGAAGCCGAGCCGCGTCAGGATGCTGAGCGCTTCCTCTCTTGGCACCTCGATGCCGGTCAGCCGCTTCACTTCCGAGAGCGGGAAGAAGATGATCTTCGGCTTGTGGCCGGCATAGCCGGCAACCTCGATTTCCGTCGGCGTGCCGCCGCAGAACTCGAGCACCAGCTTGGTCGCAAGCTCGACACCCGGCACCATGAACTCAGGATCGACGCCGCGCTCGAAACGGTAGCGCGCATCACTGATGATGCCGAGCGTGCGGCCGGTGCGGGCGGTCGAGATCGGATCCCAGAGCGCCGATTCGATCAGCACGTCGGTGGTGTTCTCGTCGCAGCCCGAATGCTCGCCGCCCATGATGCCGGCGATCGATTCGACGCCATTGTCGTCGGCGATGACGCACATTTCCGGCGTCAGCGTGTATTCGCGCCCGTCAAGCGCCAGCACCGTCTCGCCTTGCTTGGCGCGGCGCACGACGAGATTGCCGGCGACCTTGTTGGCGTCGAACACATGCAGCGGCCGGCCCCGGTCGAAGGTGACATAGTTGGTGATGTCGACCAAGGCGCTGATCGGGCGCAAGCCGATGGCGATCAGCCGCTGCTGCAGCCATTTCGGCGATGGGCCGTTCTTCACGCCGTTCACCAGCGTCAGCGCGAAGCCGGGGCAGAGTTCCGGCGCCTCGATCTTGACCTTGACCGGGCACATGCCGTTGCCGACATGCGGCATAATCGCGCCGCCGGTAAGCCGGCCAAGCCCGCTCGCCGCGAGATCGCGCGCAATGCCGTGGACGCTGGTCGCGTCCGGCCGGTTCGGCGTCAGATTGATCTCGATCACCGGATCGTCGAGATGCGCGTAGGCGGCGAAGCTGGTGCCGACCGGCGCATCCTGCGGTAAATCGATGATGCCGTTATGCTCGTCGGAGATTTCCAGCTCGCGCTCGGAGCACATCATGCCATGGCTTTCGACGCCGCGGATCTTGCCGACCGAGAGCGTCACGTCGATGCCGGGAATATAGGTGCCTGGCGCCGCAAAGGCCCCGATCATGCCCGCGCGGGCATTGGGCGCACCGCACACCACCTGCACGGGCGGCTTGCCGTCGCCGGTGTCGACGGTCAGCACGCGCAGCCGGTCGGCGTCCGGATGCTGCACTGCCGTCAGCACTTTGGCGATGACGAAGGGCTTCAGGCCGGCCTTGTCGTCGACATGCTCGACTTCGAGGCCGATCGCGGTCAGCCGCTCGACGATCTCGGCAAGCGAGGCGTCGGTCTCAAGATGGTCCTTGAGCCAGGAGAGGGTGAATTTCATGACTGTGTTTCCGAGGGTCTTTGTTCTTCGGGCCGGGATACGCTGGTCTTCAGCTCGCGCGGCAGCGCATCGGGCATGTGCAGGAAAGGCAGCTGCTCGCGCACATGCGCATGCACGGTCGGCCTGAAATAGGCAGGCATGTCCATGGCGCCGAGCATGAAATAGATCCGGTTGTCGAGCCGCTGGTCGGTATAGGCGATAGGCGAGCCGCAAATGCCGCAGAACGAGCGCTCCACCGGACCGTTGCGGTAGCTTTTCAGCGATTTGCCATTGAGCGCGACCTGGTCGGCCATGAAGCCGACAAAGGCCGACACCGGCGCGCCGCTGGCCCGCCGGCAGTCGCCGCAATGGCAATAGCTGATGTGATGCGGCTCGGCCGAGGCCTCGAACCGCACCGCGCCGCAACGGCAGCCGCCGGTGTGAGGTGCCGTCATGCAGACAGCCCCCCGAACAGCGTCGGCAGGTCGAGCGGCCGGAAGCCGTAATGCGCGAGCCACCGCACATCGGCGTCGAAGAAGGCGCGCAGGTCCGGCATGCCGTATTTCAGCATGGCGATGCGGTCGATGCCCATGCCCCAGGCGAAGCCCTGATACTCGTCTGGATCGAGCCCGCCGGCGCGCAGCACGTTGGGATGCACCATGCCGCAGCCCAGGATCTCCATCCAGTCGGAGCCTTCGCCGAAGCGCACTTCGCCGGGACGCGAGCGGTCGCATTGAATGTCGACCTCGAGGCTCGGCTCGGTGAACGGGAAGAAGGACGGCCGGAAGCGCATCTTGACCGACGGCACTTCGAAGAAGGCCTTGCAGAACTCCTCCAGCACCCACTTCATGTTGGCGACATTGGCCGATTTGTCGACCACCAGCCCCTCGACCTGATGGAACATCGGCGAGTGGGTGGCGTCCGAGTCCTGCCGGTAGGTCTTGCCGGGGATGACGATGCGGATCGGCGGCTTCTGCCGCTCCATGGTGCGGATCTGCACGGGCGAGGTGTGCGTGCGCAACAGCTTGCGCTCGCCCTTCTCGTCCGGCTGGAAGAAGAAGGTGTCGTGCATCTCGCGCGCCGGGTGCCCCTCGGGGAAATTCAGCGCCGTGAAATTGTAATAGTCGGTCTCGATATCCGGACCTTCGGCGATCGCGAAGCCGAGGTCGCCGAAGATCGCCGCGATCTCGTCGATCACCTGGCTGATCGGGTGGATGCGGCCGCGCTCGGCCGGCGACTGGCGAACGGGGAGCGTGACATCGACCTTCTCGGCGGCGAGCCGCGCGGCGATGGCCACATCCTTCAGCTCCGCCTTGCGCGCGGTGAGCGCCTCGGTGATGCGGTTCTTCAATCCGTTGATCGCCGGGCCCTTCACCTGTCGCTCCTCGGCGCTCATCGCGCCCAGCGTCTTCAGCATTTCGGAGACCGAGCCCTTCTTGCCGAGCGCCGAGACGCGCACCGCCTCGATTGCCGGTTCGTCGGCCGCAGCCGCGATGTCGGCCATCAGGGAAGCTTCAAGGGTTTCAAGATTTCCAGCGGTGGCGTTCACGGCGAAACTCTTTCGATCGGGCGACCACCAGGATCCGGTGCGTCACCATTTTGATTACATCAGGCAAAAGAAAAACCCGCGCCAGCCGTGCCAGCGCGGGTTCCCCAAATCAGTATTAAAAATGCTTGGGAAGCGCTGGCTTAGGCGACAGCGCTCTCAAAAGCATTCGGCGTGGTGTTCTTCAGATATTCGAGCGCGACCTTGGCCTTGGCGACCAGCGCGGCGAAAGCCTGCGGCTCGTGGATGGCCATGTCCGAAAGGACCTTGCGGTCGATCTCGATGCCGGCCTTGTTGAGGCCGTCGATGAAGCGGCCATAGGTCAGGCCATGCTCGTGGGTCGCGGCGTTGATGCGCTGGATCCACAGCGCGCGGAACGAGCGCTTGCGGTTCTTGCGGTCGCGGTAGGCATATTGCAGCGACTTCTCCACCGCCTGCTTGGCGATGCGGATGGTGTTCTTGCGGCGGCCGTAGAAACCCTTGGCAGCCTTCAATACCTTCTTGTGCTTGGCGTGGGCGGTAACGCCTCTCTTTACGCGTGCCATGTCATGATCTCCTTAAAACGTTGTCCAGACCGAATGCTCAGAGGCCGTTCGGCAGAAAATTCTTGATGACCTTCTTGCCGTCCGGTTCAGCCAGAACCATCGTGCCGCGGGCATCGCGAATGAACTTGTTGGAACGCTTGATCATGCCGTGGCGCTTGCCGGCGGCAGCCGACAGCACCTTGCCGGTGGCAGTAATCTTGAACCGCTTCTTGGCGGCCGATTTGGTCTTCATCTTGGGCATTTTGCTACTCCGTATTGGTGGCGCACCATCGCGCTTCTTGTCTCGCTTCGGGCCGACCAAAGCCCGAAAAGCAAATGAAACCGCCACGGCATGCCCTGCCGGGCGGTTTTCTTGGAACCGCGGTCCTATAGATCAAAGATGGCCGGCGTGCAACACCTGAAGCCGATACACCTGAAGCTACACGCACCGAAGCTGCGCGCCCGCCTCAGGTTCCCGAAGATCAGAGTGTGCTAACGCAGCGCTTATCAGTCATACGTCACCTCGTGTGGACTCGAGATTGAAAAGAACGCGTTCCAATACATATTCATCGCCGTCGAAGACGAGCTCGGCGCGATAAAATCCATAGCCCCAGTGCTCCGGAGCACCCGCTACCACATCTTTCCCATCGATGGTCGTGGTCGCCGGCAAGGCCCACACCTTGTCTCCCAATTCCTTTGTTGGCGGCCGGTCGCCTAGGTAGCAATAAGCGAAGCCTCGGTTCCGCCCGTCGTCGACATCGATATTTGTTGTATTTACCGACTGTAGGGCTTCATAAACGGCAATCCTCGCGGTTCGCTCCACAGGCCATTTGTCTTGCCTCATCGAAGTGTCCGCCGGATAGAACGCAGCAGCTTTTGTGGTGCTGCTACCTTTACTGCTGGCTTTCAGCCCCACCAATTGTGTACCATCGCGGCGCAGTGCCCCGAAATCCGGTTGCCAGAAGCCTCCATTTACCCCTAGGGCCAGCCCATCGTCGCGGGTCTGTTTTTTCGCCTTTTTTCGCGCTTCGCGAATTTCGCTCGTAAGGGAGGCTTGGGTGGTCGTGTCTAAGAGAGTCTGGGAGATAGTCCAGTATCGGGCAGCGTTCGCTGGCCGGTACTTGCGCACAATCTCCCGCTCCGGCTCGGCCAATTTCCAGCGGGAAAAGGCGGAGCAACTTCGTCCGAACGCCGGATAGCTCCTCGGGAGGCCTAGAAGTGCGAGCTGGTAGTCATTTTGTGCAGAATGATACTGGCTGCGCGTGATGATGTTCTGCGGGCCAGTGGCGCGGAAGGCATCGAACTCGGCGCGCGTCGCGCGCTCGACCGTAGCTTTGTCAAACCGCAGCACCGATTTCGGGCTCCGGTAGGCGTCGTCCGTCATATAGCCGATACCGAACGCCATGGTGTCGGCATTGTCATAGACGATCATTACCGGAAGGAAATCCGCCGGCACACCGCCGTTTGCCGTCGTGTCGCCGCGGCAGGTATCGGGCGCGCGCACAACGACCGCCTTGCCGTCACTCATGCGCTGACCCCATACGGTCGGGGTCAGCCCAGCTTCGTATGTGGAGGAACTGTCCTTATAGTGGATGTTGAGGACGTTGCAGCCAACAACAATGTCATAGTGTTGTTGTTCGCCCTTATAGGCAAAGTCCACCTTCAGACGGAAGTAGGTTCCGTGATCGACATAGGCGTCCTTTGTAAAGGACAATTGCTCGGTCGCGTGTTCGCGGTTGGCGATCGCCGTCACCCAAGCCAAAGCCAGGAGAATGAACCCGCCGACGGCGGCAACGGCAGTCCTCATCCTCAAGCTTTGCTCCGTGTGGAAAACATTCGCAAATGTGGTGGTGCCGACCTGATGCTCGACACAGTGCACCCCCGGCGCTTTATTTGCCACGATCATCGCTACACCATTCGTGTAGCCAGACTATTAATATGTTCGAAAGTTAGCCCGGCAATTCGATAGTGCTTCTGTCCGTCAACTCTTAGGGCAGCGTGAACCACACCGGCAGCACCCCCGACTGCTGCATGCTGTCGATCAGCTCGAAGGCCGGCAGCGCGACCAGGAACACCAGTCCGTCGAGCAGCGTGTTCAAGAGCAGGCGCGGTTTGAAGCTGCCGGTATCGCCTTCCTGGTAGAGCGCCAGGTTCGGGAAGAAGCGCGGCACCTTGGCGAGATAGGCCTGGTAGGGCGCGTCGAGCACTTCCTTCAGGTACCGCTCCTCGCGCAGGATGACGATGTGGAAGGCGCCGGCGCAAAGCAGCGAGAACAGGATGATGCCGCTGAACGAGCCGATCTGCGCCCCGACCCCGGCGGCAGCCACGGTCGAAAACAGATAGAGCGGGTTGCGGGTGATCGAATAAGGCCCGCCCGTGACCACTTCGGCGGATTTGCGCCCGCCGATATAGAGTGTCGACCACAGCCGCCCGACAATGCCGAGAAAGATCAGAAGCACGCCGAACATCTCGATCGACTCGTGCATCCAGGTCTCGGGTGGGAAGCTCGATTGGCCGAACAGAAGCGCGCAGAACAGCACCACGACCAGCACCGCCAGCACGATCCGGCGCATGTGCTGGTAGCCGCCGAGACCTTCTGTTTGCTCGGCGGGCTGGGACTTCACTTCATCGGTCATGGCGAAACCCGATCGTCGATTTGCTCGCGATCGAGGAACTTGATCGTCGAGATTTGCAGGCGATCGGGGACCCGATCGCGAGTTTGAGAGCGATCGGATAGAAAACAGGCGCCCCGCCGATCGCCGGGACGCCTTGCACCATGATTTTGGCGGGATTTAGCGCGGCGCCAGAACCATCATCATCTGGCGGCCTTCGAGCTTGGGCTCCGCCTCGACCTTTGCGATCGCCGAGGTTTCCTCGCGCACCTTGTTCAGGAGCTGCATGCCGAGCTCCATATGCGCCATCTCGCGGCCGCGGAAGCGCAGCGTCAGCTTGACCTTGTCGCCTTCCTCGAAGAAGCGCCGCACGGCCTTCATCTTGGTCTCGTAGTCATGGCTGTCGATGTTCGGGCGCATCTTGATCTCCTTGATCTCGATGACCTTCTGGTTCTTGCGCGCTTCAGCCGCCTTCTTCTGGTTGGCGTATTTCAGCTTGCCGAGATCGAGGATCTTGACGACCGGCGGCACCGCATTGGGCGATATCTCGACCAGATCGAGCCCGGCCTCCTCGGCCAGCAGCAATGCGTCGTTGATGGAAACATCGCCTCGGTTCTGGCCGTCGGCGTCGATAAGCTGGACCCGGGGCACCCGGATGTCTCGGTTGGAGCGCGGCCCATCCTTGGTGGGTGCCGCTGCTTTGAAAGGTCTGCGAATGGTCGTGGTCTCCTCGGCCGTTTCGTTCAGGGGTTCTTTAGGTTCAAACAGGTGGACGCGCCTATGTGGTGAGCGCGCGGCCGGAGTCAATAGCATAGCCGCGCCGGAAAATCACCTCCTGTCCGGCAATTGTCTGCACCAAGCAAAGAAACGCCGCGAGCACTTTTCGTTGAACCCCGGCCTGTGCCAAAAAGACCGGCCGAAAGGACAAGCTCATGGCCGCCAGCGCTCCGGTTTTCATCGATGTGGACGGGTCGAACATCGCCGTCAGACAGGCGCCCGGCGCGGCGCCCGGCGTGGTCTGGCTCGGCGGCTACAAGTCCGACATGCTTGGCACGAAGGCCGAGGCGCTTGCCGCCTGGGCCGCTCGCGAGCGCCATGCCTATCTGCGCCACGACTATTCCGGTCATGGCGAGTCGGGTGGCGAATTCGCTCACGGCACGATCTCCAAGTGGCTGGGCGAGAGCCTTGCGGTCTTCCGGCGGTTCAGCAAGGGCAAGCAAATCCTGGTCGGCTCCTCGATGGGGGCGTGGATCGCGCTGCGCATGGTGCAGGAACTGCACAAGGCGGGCGACACGCGCGTTGCCGGCCTGGTGCTGCTCGCCCCGGCGCCGGACTTCACCGTCGAGCTGATCGAGCCGGTGCTGACCGACGCTCAACGCCGCGATCTGGAGGAAAAGGGCTTCTTCGCCGAACCGTCGGACTATTCGGACGAGCCCTATATCTATACGCGCGCGCTGATCGAGGATGGCCGCGCCAACCGGGTGATGACCGGGCCGATCGACACGCATTGCCCGGTGCACATCCTGCAGGGCCTGGCCGATCCGGATGTGCCGTCCGGCCATGCGCTGAAGCTGGCCGCGATGCTGCCCGCCGACGACGTGACGCTGTCGCTGATCCCCGACGGCGACCATCGCCTGTCCCGTCCCGAGGATCTCGAAATGCTCACACGGACCGTCGGCGACATGGTCAGGCGGGCCGCCGCATAATGCGCATCTCCATCCCGATATCCGCCTTCGTCGCGGCAATCGTCGGCTTCGGCGGCACACTCGCCCTCGTCATCGCCGCCGCCAAGCCGGTCGGCGCGACCCAGATCGAGACCGCAAGCGGTGTCACCGCGATCTGCCTGGCCATGGTCATTGAATGCCTGTGGCTGTCCTGGCGCACGAAAATGCCGGTCATCACTGCCTGGTCGACGCCTGGCCTGGCGCTGATCGGGGCCTCCAGCGGTTTCACGATGCCGCAGGCTATCGGCGCCTTCATGGTCACCGGCGTCCTTCTGGTCGCCACCGGCCTATTCAAGCCATTGACCAGGTTGATCGCGAAAATCCCGGCCTCGGTCGCGTCCGGCATGCTGGCCGGCATCCTGGTCAGCTTCGCCGTCAATGCGGTGAAGGCCATTCCCGCCGACCCTTGGCTGATCCTGCCGCTGATCGCCGCCTTCTTCGTCATCCGCCTGTTCAATCCGGCTTTGTCGGTGCTGGCGGTGCTGATCGGCGGCGGCCTCGCCGCTTTCCTCACCGGCCGCGTCGGCAGCCTGCCGGCGCCGGAACTGTCGACCTTGACGTTCATTGCGCCGCAATTCACCGCCTCGGCGATTATCGGTCTTGCCTTGCCGCTCTATCTCGTCACCATGGCCTCGCAGAACCTTTCCGGCCTCGCGGTGCTGCGCGCCGCCGGCTATCATCCGGAGCCCGGTCCGCTGATCGGCGTCACCGGTCTGTTTTCGCTGCTCTCGGCGCCGTTCGGCGCCGCGACCACCAATCTTGCGGCGATCTCGGCGGCAATCTGCACCGGCCCCGACGTCCACCCCGACCCGGCCGAACGCTGGAAGACCGGGCCGTTCTACGCGCTTGCCTATCTCATCTTCGCGATCTTCGGCGCCTCGCTGGTGGCGATCTTCGCCGTCCTGCCGCAAAGCCTGATCGTCCTGGTCGCGGGGCTCGCCTTGACGGCGCCCTTGGCCAACGCGCTGTCGATCGCGCTCAAGGACGAGGCCGAACGCATGCCGGCCACCGTGACCTTCGCCGTGACGGCTTCGGGGCTCACGCTTTTCGGCGTCGGCGCGGCATTTTGGGGGCTGGTTGCCGGAATGGCAGTGCTTTTCCTGGAAAAGCTCAAAAAGCGATAATCATTTCAGATGTTTCGCCGGTTTTGGCCGGACTTGTCTTGAATCGCCGATTTCGCCTTCCCATTTCGATTCCACGCAGCCGGTTTGGCTGTCTCCAATGGAAGGATTGGGAGAAAATGAACACAAGTGCACTGATCCGTCCGGCTTGGACGCCGGCCACCATCGCGCTGATGGTCATCGGCTTCATGGTGTTCTGGCCGCTCGGCTTAGCCATGCTCGCCTACATCATCTGGGGCGACCGGTTGGAAGGCTTCAAGCGTGACGTTAACCGCGCCACGGACGGCATCTTCGCCGGTTGCCGTCGTCGCTCCGAGAAGGCGGCCCGCTGGGGCCACGGCTCGGCCCGCACCGGCAACGTCGCCTTCGACGATTGGCGCGAGAAGGAGCTGGAGCGCCTCGCCGAGGAGCGGCGCAAGCTCGACGAGATGCTCTCCGAGTTCGACGAGTACGCCCGCGAACTGCGCCGCGCCAAGGACCAGGAAGAGTTCGACCGCTTCATGGCCAACCGCAACAAGTCGACCGCGCCGACCTCGACCGGCTCGACCGACAAGGCGGGTCCGGAAGGCGGCAAAGGTACCAACCTGCTCGACGACTGAGATCCGGCGACACGTCTCGGTATGATATGCGGCGTCGCGTTTAGCGGCGCCGTTTCTTTTTTGTTCCCTATGTAGCTTCCCTCCACTGGCCGTTTTTTTCGAATCGCGTATCGTCCAGCCATGACCCTCGGCTTCTTTCGCAACCTGACCAAGCCAAAGCCCACGCCTGTCGTGGAGCGCGAACATTGCGTCGCCGGCCGCACGCTGCCGCTGAAAATCGTCGAAAGCGCCAGGGCCAGGCGGCTCACGCTGCGCATCGATTCCGGCGGCCAGGGCCTGCGCGTCACCGTGCCGCCCGGCCTGCGCCGGGGCGAGGTGGAGAAATTCCTGGACCGCCACCAGGACTGGCTGGAACAGCGGCTGGCCAAAGTGCCGACGAGGCCGCAGGTGCGCCCCGGCATCAGGATCCCGATCCGCGGCGTGCCGCACCGCATCGTCCATGAGCCTTCCAGGCGCGGCACCATCACTGTCTCGCGCGACGAGCGCGGCCCGTTGCTGATCGTCCATGGCGAGCGTATCCATCTGCCGCGCCGCATCGCCGACCACCTCAAGCGCGAGGCCAAGAAGGAGATCGAGAGACTGGTGGTCAAGCACACCGAGGCGATCGGCAAGCGCGCCAAGGCGATAAGGTACAAGGACACCTCCAGCCGCTGGGGGTCATGCACCTCGGAGGGCAATCTCTCCTTCTCGTGGCGCATCATGATGGCGCCGCCGGCGGTGATAAACTACCTGGTGGCGCATGAGGTGGCGCATCTGAAAGAGATGAACCACGGCCCGAAATTCTGGAGATTGTGCGAAAAGCTTTGCCCGGACACCGACCGCTGCAAGGACTGGCTGAAGCGCAATGGTGGGGCCCTGCAGGCGATCGTGTTTGAGTAGCACGGCTAGGCCGCGTTCCTTCACACCGCCCTCTGCCCTGCCGGGCATCTCCCCCGCAAGGGGGGAGATTGGCTATCGCCACAGCTTTCGCCAATCTCCGGCGTTGCAGGAAGCGCTCATCGCCGAAGCTGCTGATCTCCCCTTTGCAGGGAGATGGCCGGCAGGCCAGAGAGGGGTGCTGTCCCGCCGACCTCTCTGCTATCCGCCTGTACCCATCAGACCATCAATCGTCATTCGCCGCGTTCAGCTCTTCCGGCCGCAGCCCTTCCTCGGTATGCGGCCACGGCAAGAAATCCCGATCAAACGTATCGCTGCCGAAATAATCCAGCGCCCGGTGCGCCTCGGCGCCGTTGAAGGCGGCCTTGTCCATCAGATGCGCGATCACCTCGCGCGCCTGCGCGATCTTCTGCTTCAGTTCGGCGACGGTCCGGTCGGCCATGATTATCCTGCTCCCGCCTGTGATTCCTATATGAAGGTAGTGTTTTCCGCCGGACCGGCAACAGCATGCTTTTTCTCGACTCTTTTCCCGTTTCGTGCCAAGCCCGCGCCATGACGCTCGACATCAAGATCTGCGGATTGAAGACCGACGCCGCGATGGCCGCTGCCCTCGCCGGCGGCGCCAGCCATGTCGGCTTTATTTTCTTCGCCAAAAGCCCGCGCTATGTCGAACCCGCCGAGGCCGGGCGCCTGCGCGAAGCGGCGCGCGGCAAGGCCAAGGCAGTCGCCGTCACCGTCGATGCCGATGATGCTTTCCTCGACGAGATCGTCGCCAAAATGCAGCCGGATATGCTGCAGCTGCATGGCTCGGAAACGCCCGCGCGGGTGGCGGAACTGAAGGCGCGCTATGGCCTCCCGGTCATGAAGGCGTTGTCGGTCAGCGAGGCGGCGGATCTGCAGCGGGTAAAACCCTTTGTTGGCGTCGCCGACTGTTTTCTCTTCGACGCCAAGCCGCCGAAGGGGTCGCAACTTCCGGGCGGCAACGGCGTCGCCTTCGACTGGCGCATCCTTGCCGGCCTTGACGCCGGCGTCGAATACATGCTTTCCGGAGGGCTCAACGCCGCCAATATCGGCGATGCCCTGAGACAGGCAAGCCCGCCCGGAATAGACGTTTCGTCCGGCGTGGAAAGCGCTCCGGGCGTCAAGGATCCGGCGCTGATCGAGCAGTTTTTCCGGGCCGCCAGGGCCGCGCGCGACGACCGCGCCGCCTGAATACAATTCACATCAGGAGATCGGCGATGAACAAGCCGGCAATGCCCAATTCTTTCCGCACCGGGCCCGACGAGCAGGGCATGTTCGGCATTTTCGGCGGCCGCTTCGTCGCCGAGACGCTGATGCCGCTGATCCTCGATCTGGAAGAGCAGTGGAACAAGGCCAAGACCGATCCCGAGTTCAAGGCCGAGCTGCAGAACCTGTCGACCCATTATGCCGGGCGGCCGTCAAAGCTCTATTTCGCCGAGGGCCTCACAAAGCATCTCGGCGGCGCCAAGGTCTATTTCAAGCGCGAGGACCTCAACCACACCGGCTCGCACAAGATCAACAATTGCCTCGGCCAGATCCTGCTTGCCAAGCGCATGGGCAAGAAGCGCATCATCGCCGAGACCGGCGCCGGCCAGCATGGCGTCGCCTCGGCCACCGTCGCCGCGCGCTTTGGCTATCCCTGCGTCGTCTACATGGGCGCCACCGACGTCGCCCGCCAGAGCCCGAACGTCTTCCGCATGAAGCTGCTAGGCGCCGAAGTGCGGCCGGTCACCGCCGGCCATGGCACGCTGAAGGATGCCATGAACGAGGCCCTGCGCGATTGGGTCACCAATGTCGAGGACACCTACTACCTGATCGGCACCGCCGCCGGCCCGCATCCCTATCCGGAGCTGGTGCGCGACTTCCAGTCGGTGATCGGAACGGAAGCCCGGGCCCAGATGCTGGAGCAGGAAGGCCGGCTGCCCGACGTCATCATCGCCGCCGTCGGCGGCGGCTCCAACGCCATTGGCTTGTTCCATCCCTTCCTCGACGACAAGGATGTGCGCATCATCGGCATCGAAGCCGGCGGGCGCGGCCTTGACGGCATCGAGCACTGCGCCTCGATGAGTGCCGGCAAGCCCGGCGTGCTGCATGGCAACCGCACCTATCTGCTGCAGAATTCGGACGGCCAGATCCTCGACGGCCATTCGATCTCGGCCGGCCTCGATTATCCCGGCGTCGGTCCCGAGCATTCCTGGCTGCGCGATTCCGGCCGCGTCCAATATGAGCCGATCCTCGACGACGAGGCGCTGGAAGCCTTCCAGCTCACCACCCGCGTCGAAGGCATCATCCCGGCGCTGGAATCGGCGCATGCCATTGCCCACGCGATGAAGATCGTGCCCAAGATGGACAAGGATCAGCTCGTCATCGTCAACCTGTCCGGCCGCGGCGACAAGGACGTGCATACGGTGGCCAACATGCTGGGCATGGAGATCTGACAATGACCACCCGCATCGACCGCCGCATGGCGAAGCTCAAAGCCGAAGGCCGCCCGGCTTTGGTCACCTATTTCATGGGCGGCGACCCGGACTACGACACCGCCTTGGCCATCATGAAGGCGCTGCCGGGCGCAGGCAGCGACATCATCGAGCTCGGCATGCCTTTTTCCGACCCGATGGCAGATGGCCCGGCGATCCAGGCGGCGGGCCTTCGGGCGCTGAAGGGCGGGCAGACCCTGGCCAAGACGCTTAAGATGGCGTCCGAATTCCGCGTCGGCGACGACGAGACGCCGATCGTTCTGATGGGCTACTACAATCCGATCTATATCTATGGCGTCGACCGCTTTCTCGCCGACGCCAAGGCCAGCGGCATCGACGGCCTGATCGTTGTCGACCTGCCGCCGGAGATGGATGAGGAACTGTGCATTCCGGCGCTGAAGGCCGGCGTCAACTTCATCCGGCTGGCGACGCCGACCACCGACGACAAGCGCCTGCCCAAGGTTTTGGAAAACACCTCCGGCTTCGTCTATTATGTCTCGATGACCGGCATCACCGGCTCGGCGCTGGCCGACACGGCCAAGGTCTCTGCGGCGGTCACGCGCATCAAGGGCCATACGGCGCTGCCGGTCTGCGTCGGCTTCGGCGTCAAAACCGCCGAGCAGGCGCGTGTCATCGGCGCCTCAGCCGACGGCGTCGTCGTCGGCACGGCGATCGTCAACGCGATCGCCAATGTGCTGGGGCCCAAGGGCGAGAAAACAGCCGATCCGGCGGAAGCCGTCGCCACTTTGGTCAGCGGGCTTGCCCAGGGCGTCCGTTCGGCTCGCCTTGCCGCCGCCGAATAGCCTGACTAATTCTTCGCTGCGCAATTCCGGCCGGAAAACCGCCACAGACTTTTCCTGGAATAGCTTAAAGTCCTTTCCAGGACAGGAGCCGAAAGCATGAACTGGATCACCAATTACGTCCGCCCGAAGATCAATTCGATGCTCGGCCGGCGCACCGACATGCCGGAAAACCTCTGGATCAAGGATCCCGAGACCGGCGAGATGATCTTCCACAAGGATCTCGAATCCAACCAGTTCGTCATCCCGGCTTCCGGCCATCACATGAAGATATCGGCCAAGGAGCGGCTGAAATACTTCTTTGACGACGGTAAATACGAGACGCTGGAAAATCCCAAGGTCTTCCAGGACCCGCTGAAATTCCGCGACGAAAAGCGCTATACCGACCGCCTGAAAGAGGCCAAGACGAAGACCGGCCTGGAAGACGCTATCCTCAACGCGGTTGGCACCATCGAAGGCCTGCCGGTGGTGGTCACCGTGCAGGACTTCGCCTTCATGGGCGGCTCGCTCGGCATGGCTGCCGGCGAGGCCATTGTGCATGCTTTCGAGGTGGCGCTGCAGCGCAGGCGGCCGCTGATCCTGTTCGCCGCCTCCGGCGGCGCCCGCATGCAGGAAGGTATTCTGTCGCTGATGCAATTGCCGCGCACCACGGTCGGCGTCGATCGGCTGAAGGAAGCCGGCCTGCCCTACATCGTCGTGCTCACCAACCCGACCACCGGCGGCGTCACCGCCTCCTACGCCATGCTGGGCGACGTCCACATCGCCGAGCCGGGCGCGCTGATCGGCTTTGCCGGCCCGCGCGTCATCGAGCAGACCATCCGCGAAAAACTGCCCGACGGCTTCCAGCGCGCCGAATATCTGATGGAGCACGGCATGGTCGACATGGTTGTGTCGCGGCTGGAGATGCGCCAGACCATCGCGCGGTTGCTGAAAATGCTGCTCAAGATGCCGCCGGCCGAGAAGCCGCTCGAGCCGGAGATTTTGCCGCCGGCGGTGGTCAACGCGGAGGCGCGGCCGCAAGCCTGAGGCGAGATCGGCCTGAAGCGATATCGGCTTGGCGCGACATCGTTCGCCGCGAACCGCGATTTGCGCCGCTTGTTGCGTGCTGTAGCCTCAGATTTGTGCATGGCCGTTGCGAAACCGATTCACGGTTTCGGGGCCGTGCGCCAAAGCAATTCCAGGAAAAGTGTGAAACGGTTTCCGTTCGGAATTGCGTCAACAAAAAAGAGAGAGCGGTTCTGCATTCCGTGAGATGATGAACCGCTCTAGGATTCCATCATGACAACGCTCGCCGCCGAACGCGAAATCGAACATCTGATGACGCTGCATCCGAAAGGCTTCGACCTTTCGCTGGACCGTGTCACGCGGCTTCTCGAACGCCTAGGCAACCCACAGGACCGGCTGCCGCCGGTCATCCACATCGCCGGCACCAACGGCAAAGGCTCCTGCGCCGCCTTCTCGCGCGCGCTGCTGGAGGCGGCCGGCCACCTCGTCCACGTCCACACCTCGCCGCACCTGGTGAACTGGCACGAGCGCTACCGGCTGGCGGCCGAAGGCGGCGGCAAGCTCGTCGATGACGATGTTTTCGCCGAGGCCATCGCGCGCGTCGCCGAGGCCAATGCGGGCCAGACGATCACCGTCTTCGAGATCCTCACCGCCGTCACCTTCATCTTGTTTTCGGAGCATCCGGCGGAGGCGGCGATCATCGAGGTCGGCCTTGGCGGCCGCTTCGACGCCACCAATGTCATCAAGCGGCCGGCCGTTTCGGTGATCATGCCGATATCGATGGACCACGAAGCCTATCTCGGCGACCGCGTCGAGCTGATCGCCGCCGAAAAGGCCGGCATCATGAAGCGCGGCTGCCCGGTGGTGATCGGCGCCCAGGAAAGCGACACCGCGCTTCAGGTGCTGATCGAGACGGCCGAGCGGCTGGATTGCCCGACCGTGGTCTATGGCCAGGATTTCCTCGCCTTCGAGGAAAACGGCCGCATGGTCTATCAGGACGAGGACGGGCTTATGGACCTGCCTTCGCCGCGCCTGCCGGGGCGCCATCAATACGCCAACGCCGCGGCGGCGATCGCCGCCGTCAAGGCGGCCGGCTTCGAGATCGGCCACCGCGCCGCCGAGCGGGCGATGACCCATGTCGCCTGGCCGGCACGCATGCAGAAGCTGACGCAGGGCAAATTGGTGGATCTGGCTCCGAAGGGCGCGGAGATCTGGCTGGACGGCGGCCACAACCCCGGTGCCGGCATCGTGATCGCCGAGGCATTGGCCGAGCAGGAGGAAAAGAATCCGAGACCGCTGGTCCTGATCTCCGGCATGATCAACACCAAGGACCAGACCGGCTATTTCAGCGCCTTCAAGGGCCTCGCCCGCCACGTCTACACCGTGCCGGTGACCAGCAGCGACGCCGGCGTTCCCAACGACGAGCTGGCATTGCGTGCCGAAGAGGCCGGCCTGTCGGCGGAGCCGGTCAGCTCCGTCGCCAGCGCGCTGATGCTGTTGCGCGACAGCTGGGACGGTCCGGCGCCGCGCATCCTGATCGGTGGCTCGCTCTATTTCGCCGGCGCCGTGCTGGCCGAAAACGGCACGCCGCCGACCTGAGGCGAAACCGGGACAGCATTGCGGATTTCGGCGGGGGTCGAAAGGAACCGGCCATGATCAAGGTGAAGCAGCTCGCCCATGTCTGCATCTTCGCGCGCGACCTGGAGGCGACGCGCGGCTTCTACCGCGATGTGCTCGGCATGGACACACGCTTCAATTTCCTGCGCGACGGCAGGATTTTCGGCTTCTATCTTGACTGTGGCGGCCGCAGCCATGTCGAGGTGTTCGAGAAACGCGAAGCCAGCTACAGCGAGGCAAACCAGATCAACCACTTCTGCCTTGAGGTGGAAGACATCGAGGCGGCCATCGCTCATATCCGATCGAAGGGCGTCGCGGTCACGCCGAAAAAGCTCGCCTGCGACGACACATACCAGGCCTGGATCACCGACCCCAACGGCGTGAAGATCGAGCTGTTCGAATACACAGCCAAAAGCGCACAATTCACCGGCGGCGATCGTGCCGCCGACTGGTAGATTGGAGCGACACGTCGCTCGCATGAACAGTTGAAGTTAGACCGCAAGATGCATCGCGGCGGGCAGCGCCAGCGAGAGCCCTGACAGGAAAAGCAGAACAAAGACGATCTTTCGCATCGTCCCTTGCGATAATGACGGTGGCCAGCGCCGCGCTGCATAGGTCATCAGCATTACGGCCGGTATGGCGAGGAGGAGCGCGACAGGCGACATGGTCGGCAGGTTGCCGCTTGCCGCCACCAGGACAAGCCGCACCACCTGCGCGGCGCCGAAAGCGGTCACCAGCGTTTCGCGGACACGTTCGTGCGGCATTGGCTGGCGAAAGAGATGATAAACGAGCGGTGGGCCGCCGGTCGCAAACAGCCCACTCATCAGGCCCGAAACGACACCGAAGCCGACGAAACTCGCGTCCGATGACCGTTTTGCCAAACCGGCGGGTTTGATCGCCAGTTGCAGGCTGGACATCATGATGACCACGCCGAGGCCGATTTTCAGCAGGTCGGCCCTTGTGTCCGCCAGCCATTCCAACAGGGCATAACCCAAGAGCAGCGAAGGCAGGCTTGCGACCAGGATAAGCCGTAGCTCCCGACGCGCAATCTCTCGCCAGCCGCCCTGGATCAGCATCTGCGTGGCGTTGACCAGGGTCAGCATGCCGACCATGGCGGCTGCGTCTGGCAGCGGCAGCAAGCCGGCAAGCGCAATCGCGCCCATCATCACAAGGCCGAAGGCGAAGCCTGTCAGGGTCTGGACATAAGCGGCCACGGCCGCAAAACCGGCAAAGGCGAAGAGAGGTGCTAGACCCACGACATCCCGCACGAGGCCGGAAAGGAACCGCGCAAGCCGGCAATCACGGCCGGCCTACTTCAGCTCGATCTCGATGAAAGCATACTCGCCGTCATTGGCGTTGATGACGTCGTGCTCGACGCCTTCCCGGCGGAAATAGGGCGCGCCCTGCTTCATCTCGGCGAAGGATTCGCCGTCCTTCGTCACCAGCTTCACCTTGCCGTCCATCAGCGGCACCACGACATAGTCGTGGCCATGGCGGTGCCAGCCGGTGTTGGCGCCGGGCGCGAAGCGGTACTCGGTGACGATGACGCGCTCATTGTCGACGTGAACTGTGGCCTTGGCTGTCCCGGTCATGGCGCTCTCCTTTTTCTGAAGCAGAGAGTATGACGTGCCTGCGTGCGAGGGCCAGAGCGCGTCGAGCGATGACGCCAAAGAAAAAGCCCGGCGCGATTGGCCGGGCTCGTTCCTTAGATATCCGGATTGGCTCAGGCGATGGCGCCGTTGATCCAGTGCGACAGCGCCGTCTTCGGCGCGGCGCCCACCTTCATGTCGGCCACTTCGCCGCCCTTGAAGATCATCAGCGTCGGGATCGAGCGCACGCCAAACTGCGCGGCAAGCTCGGGATTCTCGTCTATGTTGAGCTTGGCGACCTTCACCTTCGAGCCGAGCTCCTTGGCGATGTCTTCCAGCGCCGGGGCGATCATCTTGCACGGGCCGCACCACTCTGCCCAGAAATCCACCACGACCGGCTCCTTGGCGTTGAGCACATCGGCCTGGAAATTGCCCTTGTCGACCTTGACGGTGGCCATGCTGAAATCCTTTCGAAAACGCGGGTTGCACCAAATGTGGTGGTTGTAGCGGCGATGTTCAAGCAGTTCTTGTGTCACGCTCCCGTGAGTCGGGCAAGGGCATCGTCCATGGCCTTGGGCGGCAGCTCGATCAGGCGCGGCGCCTCGGTGAAGAGCAGCGCCGCCGTCACCTCGCGGCCCGGATAGAGCGGCTCAAGCAGCGCCCGGTAGAGCGCAAGCTGCAGCACATAGGCCGGTGGCACTTCCGTCAGGCCTTTGGGCGCCGGCCGGTTGGTCTTGTAGTCGACGATCGAAACCTTTTCCGGCGTGACGGCCAGCCGGTCGATCTTGCCGGAGATCGAGCGGAGCCTGCCCTTCACCTCGAGGCTGCCCATGATCGCGACTTCCGCGCGTGACGACGGCGAAAACAACGCGCCGAAGCGGCCGTCGGACAGGATCGCAAGTACGGCGTCCAGCGCCCTGTCGCGCTCACCATCCGGCCAGCCGGCGCCGGCGCGCGCCAGGTAGCGCTCGGCCGCGCCTTGCCTCTCCGCCTCCGCGATGCCGGGCAGCATCTGCAGCAATTTGTGCAGCGCCAGCCCGCGCACCACGGCGAAGCCGGGCTCGGCCGCAGCGTCGAGCACCGGCGAGCGTGTATCGGGCGCAGCGTCTTTCGCTTCCTCGATCAGCGCCGACGCGCCGGAAGGCGAAAGCGGCCGCGGCAGCTCCTCATAGGGCGGCAGCGGCCGAAACAGGTTTTCAGGCAGCGGCGCTGTGTGCTCGAACGGCCCTGCCTCGTCGGCGCTGGTCAGCGCCACCGGCGGCAATTTCGTCATGTGGAACCGGTGCACGGCCACCTCGGCCGTTGCCGGATGCCGCCGCTCCAAACTCTCGGGCGCGCCCAGCAATGCCCTGCTGACGATCGAATGCCAGCTGCCGGTGCTGGGCTGACGCTTGCCGTGATAGCCGCAGACGATCAGCCGGTCCTCGGCGCGCGTCATGCCGACATAGAGCAGCCGCCGGTATTCGTCGTCGGCCAGTTCGCGCGCCCGGACCGAGGCCGCCTTCGAGACGCCATTGGCGACATCGCTGGCCGAGCGCCACAGATAGCCCTTGCCTTTCCATTGCGCGCCGGAGCTCTCGAACGGCATCAGCCGCGGCAGATGCTGATCGCTGAACGGCGCCGAGCCGCCATCGACCAGGAAGACCACCGGGGCTTCGAGACCCTTGGCGGCGTGCACGGTCATGACCCGCACCTCGTCGCGCGTCTGGTCCATCTCGCGCTTGATCTCGGGGCCGGCATTTTCCAGCGTCGACAGGAAGGACTCCAGCCCCGGCAGGCCGGTGCGTTCCTCGGCCAGGCAGAAGCTCAGGAACTCGTCGAGGATATCCCCGGCCTCCGGTCCGAGCCGCGCCGTCATCTTGCGGCGCAGGCCGTCGCGCGCCAGCGCGGCGGCGTAGAATTCGAACACCGGCTTGAAGGCCACTTCGGTTGCCCAGCCGTCGAGCTGGCTAACGACTGCGGCGAGCGCCACATCCTCGGCCGCATGTTGCCGGAGCGAGGCAATCAGCGACTGGCCTTTCGGCCTCCCGCCGGACAGCGTCAGCAACGTCTCTTCGGAGACCTCGAAGATCGGGCTGCGCAGCACCGCGGCCAGGGACAGGTCGTCCTCCGGCTGGATCAGGAAATGTCCAAGCGCGATCAGGTCCTGCACGGCGATATGGCCGGGCAGGCTCAGCCTGTCGGCGCCGGCGACCGGGATCTGCCGGTTCTTGAGGCTGCGCGACAGCGCATGCACGAAGCGATCGCGCTTGCGCACCAGGACGAGGATGTCGCCCGCGGTCAGCTTCCTGCCCTTGCCTTCGATGACCTCGCCGCTGCGCAGCCAGGTTTGGATGGTCGTGGCGACATGCTCGGCCACCCGCACCGCCGGCGCGCTGGCATGGTTGACCGGCAAGGTCCAGTCGTCCGGCTCCTCGACCATCTCAGCGCCGATCGAAGGCCACACCTCGACATAGCCCGGCGCGTCATTGCGGATCGCCTTGTGGCTCAGAGGGTCTGGATCGTGGCTGATGCCGCGCCTGACGCCAGGCTCGGCGAAGACGCGATCGACGGCGGCAAGCACGTCGTCGGTCGAACGGAACGACCAGGTGAGCTTGAGATTGGCGAAGGCGGCTTCCGCATCGCGCACGCGCCCGGCAAACAACAGCCGGCTTTCGGCAAAGGAATCGGGCGCTGCGCCTTGGAAGGAATAGATCGACTGCTTCTCGTCACCCACGGCAAAGATCGTGCGCGTGACCGCCTCGCGCTGGCCAAGCCCGGCAAAGAATTCCTCGGTCAGCTTTTTCACCACCTCCCACTGGTCCGGGCTGGTGTCCTGCGCCTCGTCGAGCAGGATATGATCGATGCCCTGGTCGAGCTTGAACTGCACCCATGGTCCGGCATCGGGTCGCGACAGTAGGCTCACGGTGCGGGTGATGAGATCGTTGAAGTCGAGGAAACCCCGCCCGCGCTTCAACTGCTCATAGCGCGCGATCAGCCAGCCGGCGACGGTGAGCGCTGCCGCTGTCCCTTCCAGCATGCGGAACAGCGCCAGCCGGTCCGACACGTCGAGGATCACATTGGCCGCCGCGAGGTAGCGTTCCGGCAGATCCGGCAGCCGGTCGACCAGCGCCTTCCTGAAGATCTTTGGTGGCTCATAGGGGTCGCCGTCGGCCTTGAGAAAGGCCTTTGCCAGAAGCCGCAGCCGACGGATCGGGTCGGCTTCGGCGAATGCGCCTCGTGCATAGGGGATCACATTGTTCAGCACCTGCCGCGCGTCGGCGGCTTCGGCGGCCTGTGCGAATTCGGCGAACTGGCCGGGGTCGAAGCCGGGCAGCGGCCAGAGCGAAGCGGCGATGCCTTCGGCCGTCTGACCGGGCCTGAAGCCGAACTCGCCGAAGAGCGGCCGGAAGTCCCGCTCCTTGCCGAGCTTGGCGATGAAGTCGCGCAATTCGTCACGCTTGCCGACGATCTCGGCAAGCAGCGAATCGAGCCCGAACTCGCCGCCGCGTTCCAGCACGGTGGCAAAGGCTTCCGCCAGCCCTTCGACGCCGGCGCTTGCGCCGGAGATCATGTCGCGGCGGGCATCGGCGAACAGCGAGGCCTCCATCTGCGGATCGAGCATCTCGAAATGCGCCGGGATGTTGGCTTCGAGCGGGAACTGGTGCAGCACGGATTCGCAGAAGGCGTGGATGGTCTGGATCTTCAGCCCGCCCGGCGTCTCGAGCGCCTCGGCGAACAGCCGCCGCGCGCGCCGCATCATGTCGCGGTCGGCGCCGCGGCCGTCCAGCGCCGCGATCCTGACCGCCAGCTCCGCATCGGGCAGCGCCGTCCATTCCGAGAGGGTCGAGAACACGCGGTTCGACATGTTGGCGGCGGCCGCCCGCGTATAGGTGAGGCAGAGGATCTTCGACGGATCGGTGCCGTTGAGCAGGAGCCGGATGACGCGCTGCGCCAAGACATGCGTCTTGCCCGAACCGGCATTGGCCGACACCCAGGCGGAATAGGCGGGATCTGAGGCGCGGGCCTGGCTGGCGGCGGTATCGGAGGGGATCGGATATTTCATCCTTCCGCCTCGTCTTCGCTGGCGCCGCCGGCCGACCACTCGAGCACGCGCGCCAGATGATCGTAGTCGCCGTCCGCTTCGCCCTCGCGGAAGGGAAGGGCGCGCGACAGATAGCCGGTGGTCGGGTCGGCATAGTGGAAGAGCAGCCGCTCCAGCCGCGCCCAGGCTTCCTCGGAGAGATCGTTGGCGGTGCGGGGCTTGCGGTTGTATTCGAGGATCGACTCCTCGAACACCTCGCCATTCGGCTTCAGCCGCACGAAGGCAAGCTGCGACGGTTCGCGAATTCCAAGCTCCTTGAAGGCGCCGCGCCTGAGCAGCGCGCCTTCCAGCGCAAGCTGCGGCGACAGCAGCGTGTGCGCCTGCGCTTTCGAGGGCGAGGAGCCGGTCTTGTAGTCGAGGATGTCGGCCATGCCGCCGGCAAGCAGGTCGACGCGGTCGGCATAGCCGGAAAGCGTCACCCCGGTGCGGCCGACCACCGTCTTCTCGGCGCGCTCCTCGGCGTAGCGCCTGGCAACGGCATCGGCGCGGGTGTGCTCCCATTCGATGATGTTTTCGGCGAGCTTTTCGAAACGCGGCCACCAGATGGCCTCGATATCAGGCGGAAGCTTTGCCTCGGCAAAGCAGAGACGGCCGGCCTCGATGAGATTTGGCAGCGCGTTAGACGCCCTTGGATCCTCCACCCGCCGCGAAAACAAATGCAGGATTTCGTGGAACAAAGTGCCGCGTTCGGCGGCACCCGGATCGCGGATCAATGGCTCGAGCCGCATCAGGCCGAGGATGCGCCGTGCGTAGACTGCGTAGGGGTCGCGACGCAGCGTCTCGATCTCGGTGACCGAGAAATGCTGCGGGCGCATGCTGAGCGGCGGCTTGGGCTGCGGGCGGGAGGCAAAATCCTTCTTCTCGCCGGCGTCGAGCGCGCGCGCCCAGGCAAGCAGCGCGTCGCCGCGGCCGCGAAGTGCTGCCGCCGGCTCCTTGCCGATGAAGGTCAGGATGCGCTGCAGCCAGCGCGACGGTACCGCCGGCGCGTCGCCCGAACGCGCCGAACGCGTCAGCACCACTTCGCCAGCGCCCATCGCCATCTGGAAATCATGCGCGGCAAGGCCGATGCGCCGCTCTGGCGGCTCGAGGTCGATGCCGGTCTTCATCAGCCGCGACATGAAGCGGTCGCTCTCGGGCTTGCGCGGCCAAACCCCTTCATTGAGCCCGCCGATGACCAGCGTGTCGACATTCTGCAGCCGGGCTTCCAGCGCGCCCCAGATGGCGATGTTGCGGTCGGTGCCTTGCGCCGGCTTCACCGTCTCGGGCGCGATCAGCGCCTCCGTCACGTCGGGCCACTCCAAAGCGGCGAAAGTGAAGGGCGACGACGCCGCCACCAGTCCGCGCAGCAGCTCGGCGAGTTTTTCGCCGGCGTCACCCGCATAGAGCTCCGCCAGACTTCCATCGGCAGCGCGGCCAAGATCCTCCAGCGCAACCACGCTGGCGCTGGTCAACGTCGCGATGTCGGCGTCTTTCGCATCGCGCATCGCGGTGAGGGGCAGGAGCGCATTGGTAAGGCGGCTAAGCATACCTCGCGCCTGCTCGATGCCGCGCACCGTCAGGCGCGAAAACCAGAAGGGCTGCCTTGTGTCGCCGCTCAGCTCCGCCAGCCGTGCCTCGAAAAGCGCGCCGAGCGATGCGACATCGGGCCGGCCTGTGCCGCCGCGCAGCGCCACCAGCTCGACAAGCTCGGCCGCCTTGCGCACGGTCGGGCGTTCGAGGCCGAGCCCGAGCAGCGGATGCTTGAGCAAGGCAAGCAGGCCGACGGGATCGCCGGGCCGGAAGGCGGCGCTCAGCGCGAGCCTGAGCAAGCTGGCGGCCGGTGTGTTGATGAGCGGCGCGCCGCCGGAATCGTCGGCGACGACGCCGAAACGCAGGAGCTCGGCCGAAACCCGCCGCGCCAGCGCGCGGTCGCCGGTGACGAGCGCCGCGCGCTTGCCCGGTGCCTCCACGGCGCGCTTCAACGCAATGGCGATTGCCGCCGCCTCGTCGCGTTCGTTCGCCGCTTCCACCAGCGTCACGCCGGCAAGCGCCTGTTCGATGTTGTATGCGGTGAAGCGCGGCCGCGTCTCGGTCCAGTATTCGGTTGTCTCTGCCGGACGCAGCGCCTCGCCGACAAGGGCCGCTCGCAACGCGAGCGGCGGTGGCGCGGCGACGACGTCCTCGACGTCGCGGCGCGGAATGCCGATGCCGCCGATTAGCTTGGCGAGGCCGTATTGCGGGTGGCCGAGCGTTGCCGGACGCGCGCCGGGCGCCGTGATCGCCGCGAAGGATGCATCGTCTAGTTCGCGGTCGAGCCCGGGCAGCACGACGGCGCCGTTGGGCAGGCCGGCGATCACGGCAAGCAGTTCGGCGGTGGCGGGAATGGAGCCGGTCGAGCCGGCGGCGATGACGGGCCCGGCCGGCGGATTCCGCTTCAGCCGGGCCGCTTCCAGGCGGATCAGCGCGCTGCGATGCGCGGCCGGATTGGAACGGTTGCGCTCCTTGAGCAGTTCCGGCCAATTGTCGGTAACGATGCCGAGGAAATCGAGCGTCACTTGCCACCAGCCGGCGAGGTTGCCGGTGACCAGCGTCGCGAGCTTCGCCCAATCCGTGCCTTCGGTCTCGATCTCGTCCATCAGCCGGGCAAGGTCGCGCGCCAGCCAGATGGCGTCGGCGGCCGAGGTCGGCACGACGAATTCCTCGTTGAACCGCTCTCTCACATGCGCGGGGAGGCTTTCCTTCCAGGCCCGCACCAGCGGCGCCAGCAACAACAGCCGCTCCTGCGTCGCGATCGGCGGCGCCAGATCTATTGCCGGCGCCGCTTCCGGGTCGAAGGCCGCCTCATCCTCGTCGAACTCGCCGAGCGGCCGCACCGTCGGCAGGATGGCAGAGCGTCTGCCCCCTCCCAATCCGGAAAGCATGTCGACGAAGGCGCCACGCAGCGCCCGTGCGGCGCGCCGCGTCGGCACGTAGATGGTGGCATCGGCCAGCGCCAGCGGCTCGCCATCGAAGCGGAAGCCGGGGATCAGGCGTCCGTCGAGCAACGCCCCCGCCAGCGTCGGCAGAAACGGCGCTCCGGGTGGGATGGAAAAGACGCGGCGCGTGCCGCTCATACCGCTTTCGCTAAGGCGCCGGCGACGGCCGCCTCGGCGGCAGGGATCGCGTCCGGCGTGCCGACGGTGATCCAGCGTCCGTTCATCTTCATGCCGAACAGGCGCCCCGCGGCGATCGCCCTGTCGAAATAGGCGTTGAGTGAGTGCGAGCCTGTGGGCGCGTCCTTGAAGATGCGCGGATGGATGATGGCGGCGCCGGCATAGATCAACCCCGTTGGATCACCCTTCGAGCGCCGTAGAGCTCCATCGGGGGCAACCAGGAAATCCGTGCCGACGCAGTGCCCGGTCGCTGAGTCGAGATCGGTAAGCATCAGCAGAATATCCATTCTCGCGGCGTCCCATGCAAGGGCAAGACGCTCGAGGCTGGGCTGACCGCTGTCGATCCAGAAGGTATCGGCATTGATGACGTAGAAGGGCTCGCTGCCCAAGAACGGCAGCGCCTTGACGATGCCGCCCGCCGATTCCAGCAGCGCTTCGCGCTCATCGGAGATGACGATCTTCGGCGCTTTGCGGTCGGCCACATGCGCGACGAGCTGCTCCGGCAGATAGTGCACGTTGACGACAGCCTTAGTGACGCCGGCGGCTTTCAGGCTGTCCAGCCCCCAGTCGAGCAGGGTCTTGCCGGCGATCTTCACCAGTGGCTTGGGCATCGTGTCGGTGATCGGCCGCATGCGCTTGCCGAGCCCGGCCGCCAGCACCATCGCGGTCGTCGGCCTCATGGAACCCGTTCCTTGAGCAGGCCGTGGGCCATGTAGAATTCCTTCAGGCCGGCCAGCGCCGGATGCGCCAGCGCCCGCCTCAGATAGTCGCGGATTCGCGGCAGGTGTTTCAGATAGTAAGGCTTGCCGTCGCGCTTTTCGAGCCGCACGAAGATGCCGAGGATTTTCGAATTCCGCTGCGCCGCCATGATCGCATACGCCTCGGTGAAACCGGCCTCGTCGAAAGCGCCGGCGGCGCGCCTGGCCGCGACATAGGCAGCAACCGTCCGCCGCTCGATCTCGGGCGGGACGGTGACACGCGCATCCATGGCCAAAGAGGCGACGTCATAGGCGGCCGGCCCGATCAGCGCGTCCTGGACGTCGACGATGCCGAGCCGGTCGAGGCCGGAACGCTCCGCGCGCCAGATGATGTTGGGCGAATGGAAGTCGCGCAGCATCAGCGTGTATTCGCTGCCGGCGAGGCGGTCGAGCACCGCATTCCATTCCTTGTGATAGCCGTCCCGCAATTCGTCGTTAGCCGGTTCGCGGGTGATCCAAGGCACATACCAGTCGACCAAGAGATCGGCCTCGATCAGCATGGCTTCCCGATCGAAAGGCGGCACGTCATGGAACACGCCGGGCGCCGCTTCCATGCGCGTGGGCCAGGCCTTGCCATGCATCATGGCCAGCAGCTCGGCCGCCGCTTCGTAGCGTTCGACGATCGGCTGGCCGTCGTGGCCGAGAAAACCTTCCGAGCCGAGATGTTCGATGAGCAGAAAACCCTGGTCGAGGTCCTGGGCATGGATCGCCGGCACGCTGACGCCGGCAGCATAGAGCGCCCGGTCGATGGCGACGAAGGCGGTGACGGATTGCGCCGTGTGGGCGATCACCGCATAGGGCTTGCCGTCGCGCACCGGCGGCCCGAGCACCAGGCGCGGCGAGTTCATCAGCACGCGTGGCGCCTGGTCCGGCAGCGCGACGATCTCGTAAGAGCGGGCCGAGGCGTCGCCCACGAAATAGCGGCGGCTGGCGTCACCCCAGCCGGCTGTGGCCAGGAAATCGCGCATCGCCAATGATCGCGCCACGCGCTCGAAAACCAGCCCCAGCCCGGAAAGCCGCGCCACGCGGCCTTCGCCCTGCTCGGCAAGACCGACCCACAGCGCGTTTCCCGGCAAGCGGTCTGCGGCCCGTTCCGGCCATTCGATGAGCGCCGCGCCTTGGTTGAGCGCGTCGTCGAGCCCGAGCTCATCGAGCTCGTCCGGTGCGGACAGCCGATAGAGGTCGAAATGATGCACCGGAACGCGCGTGTCGTAGCTCTGCACCAGCGTGAAGGTCGGGCTCGGCACTTCGAGGCTGGTGTCGTCGGCAAGCGCCCGGATCAGCGCACGCGCCAGCGTCGACTTGCCGGCGCCGAGATCGCCTTTCAGCGCGATAGCATCGCCCGCGCGCAACGCCATGGCGAGGTCCTCGCCAAGCCTTGCCGTTGCCGCCTCGTCGGCGAGAAAACGCTCCAACACCGTTCCTGCCATATAGTCCGCGCTACTCGGCCGCGTCGCGGATACCCGCCGGCGTACCGGGGATTCCGGAAGGCTTGTCCGGGAAGGTGCAGATCACCGTGGTGCCCTTGTCCTTGCCGGTCTCGATGCGCACGGTTCCACCATGCAGTTCGACGAAACTCTTGACAATCGAGAGCCCGAGCCCCGCGCCGCGCCGCCGCCCGCCATTGGTGCGCGGCTCGAAGCGGCGGAAGACCGATTCCAGCACGTCCGGCGGCATGCCCGGGCCGTCGTCATGCACGGAGAACTCGACGCCGTCGGCCAGCCGGCGGCAGGTGAGCCGGATCGTGCTTGCCTCCGGCGCGTAATTCGCCGCGTTGCTGAGCAGGTTGTAGAGGATCTGGCGGATGCGGGTCTCGTCGCCATGGAAGCTCGCCGGCGCCTCCGCCGCATCGATCTCGAGCTGGATTTGATGCTCGTCCAGCCGGTCGGCGACCAGCTCGGCGGCCGCGGCGATCGTCCGGTCGACGTTCATTTCGGAGATGTCGAGCTGCATGATGCCGGCATCGACGGTCGCCAGGTCGAGGATATCGTTGACGATGGTGAGCAGCACCGATGACGACGAGCCGACATGCTCGACATATTCGCGCTGCTTCGGCGTCAGCGGCCCGGTCGCGGGCAGCGACAGAAGCTCGGTGAAGCCGATGATGTTGGTCAGCGGCGAGCGCAGTTCATAGGAAACGTGCTGCACGAATTCATTCTTCAGCTGGTCGGATTTCTCCAGCGCCTCGTTCCTGTCCTTCAGCGCCCGTTCGACATTGACGGTATCGGTGACGTCGACGAAGGTTATCATCACCTGGCCGTTGGGCAGGTGGATCACCGCGTAGCTCAGCACGTCGCCGTTCATCAGCTCGATCTGGCCGCGGCGGTCGCGGCGCTCGTCGTCGAAGCCGGTGACTGCGGCGACGAAGCCGCCCCACGGGCTGTTCGCCGCACGCTGGTCGCACAGGTCGCGGATCGCCGAAACATGGACGTTCGGCTTGACCGCTTCCGCCGTCAATCCCCACAGCGCGACGAAGGCCGGATTGGACAGCCGCAGCCGCCCGTCCGGACCGAACACCACCACGCCCTCGGCGAGATTGTCCAGCGTCTCGCACTGCACGCGCACGGCGGTCTGGTAGCGGCTTTCCAGGTCCATCTTCTCGGTCAGGTTCTCGAACACCCAGGTGACGCCGCCCTTCGGCTGCGGGTTCGCCACGACGCGGATCGTCTTGCCGTCCGGCAGGTGCCACCAATGCTCCTGCGATTCGACGGCGCGATAGGCGCTGAGCAGGTTCTCCTTCCAGCGCCGCCATTCCGGCTGCTCGGCGATCCTGCCTTCGCTGCGCAGCCGGTCGAGCAGCAGCGTGTTGGAAGGAGCGCTGAGCAGAAAGCCCGAGTCGAGGCCCCAAAGCTTCTGGAAGGCCTGGTTGAAGAAGCGCAGCTTTTCGTCGGTGTCGAAGATGGCCACAGCGGTGTTCAACTGGTCGAGCGTGTCGGCATGGCTGCGCACGGTCCGCTCATATTCGGCGCGGATCGTCTCGGCCGCACTTGTGTCGCAGGCAAGCCCCGCCGAGCCGTCGGTGCCGGCGAAGTCGGTGACCGCGAACATGCGGCGGTCGCCTTCGATCACGGTGGAGAGCGTCTGTTCGAAGACCGGTCGCGTCTTGTGCTGCTCGGCGATCTGCTCGCGCGCCTGGCCGCCAAGGAATTCCTTGGCGTCGCGCACCGCCGCGGCCGGGCTTTCGGCCTCCACCGCCTCGGCATAGGCGCGGTTGACCCACTGCAATCGCCCATCCGCGGCGCGCAGCCATGTCGGCATCTTCAACGCGTCGAGCAGGCCGACAAGGGTGTCGTAGTCAGCGCTGAGCCGCTGGTTTTCGATCTTCAGCCTGGCCTGGTTGCGCAGCGTCTCCGAGAGCGACACGAAGCGCACCAGCACATGCGCCGCGCTCTTGCGGCCATGCACTTCCAGCGGCACGCCGGCCTGCGTTTCGATGACCAGGTCGAAGGCCTTCGCCTGTTCGCGCAGCGCGGCGACCGCGTGCTCCAGCGCTGCCGCCGAGCGCGGCATGAGCCAACGGCCGAAGGCGAGGAAGGCTGACCTGTCGTCGGGCGCGCCGCTCTCCAGCGGCAGGCTGCCGATGAGCTCGGGCTTCTTGTTGTCGGTTGTCCAGACGATCAGGCGCTGGTCGCGCAGGTTGAGCAGCGCTTCGGAACGCTGCAGCGCCGCGTTGACGTCCGCGATGCGGGCCCTGAGCTGGACATTCTGCGAGGCGGTGCGGGCGCGCTCGCGGATCAGGAAGATGGCCGAGACAAGCGCGGCGCCCATGACGCCGACGAACATGGCGAGCTGCATGACCTCGACGGTGTCGACCGGTGCCGCGGCCTTTCCCGGAATGCCTGTCTCGGCGTGGGCCGTAAAGGCAAGCAGCGGGCCGGCAAGCGCCGAGGTGGCAAGAAGCGAGGCCAGCCGCAAGCCGGCACGAAAGCCTCCGCCGCTCACGGCGGGGCCGGTCTCGTTCGAATCCCTATGGCCGCCGGAAACGGCCTTTCCCGCGCGTGGCGGGTAATCCCCCGGCATGTCTTGGTCCTCTTCGCCGCTTGAATGCAAGACCGCCCTGAATGCGTCCCCGGCCCAACATGTCCCCGGACCGCGAATCACAACAATAACGCCTGCCGGAATCGGCGTGAAGAATCATTGGCGCAAAAAATAAAGCCGGGCGGAAAGTCAACCACCCGGCTTCAATATCTGGTAGATAATTTCGCTTTGGTTAATAGCGGTAGTGTTCTGGCTTGTACGGGCCCTGCGGCGTCACGCCGATATAGGCGGCCTGTTCGCCGGAGAGCTCCGTCAGCTTGGCGCCGAGCTTGTCGAGATGCAGCCGCGCCACCTTCTCGTCGAGGTGCTTGGGCAGCACATAGACCTGGTTCTGATACTGGCCGTGCTTGGTGAAGAGCTCGATCTGCGCCAGCACCTGGTTGGTGAACGAAGCCGACATGACGAAGCTCGGATGTCCGGTGGCGTTGCCGAGGTTGAGCAGGCGTCCTTCGGACAGAAGGATCATCCGCTTGCCGTCCGGGAAGGTGATCAGGTCGACCTGCGGCTTGACGTTGGTCCATTTCAAATTGCGCAGCGCCGCGACCTGGATCTCGTTGTCGAAGTGGCCGATATTGCCGACGATCACCATGTCTTTCATCGCCCGCATGTGGTCGAGCGTGACGACGTCCTTGTTGCCGGTGGTGGTGATGACGATGTCGGCGGTGGGGGCCGCATCCTCCAGCGTCACCACCTCATAGCCGTCCATGGCCGCCTGCAGCGCGCAGATCGGGTCGACCTCGGTGACCTTGACGCGGGCGCCGGCGCCGCGCAACGAGGCCGACGAGCCCTTGCCGACGTCGCCATAGCCGCAGACCACTGCGACCTTGCCGGCCATCATCGTATCGGTGCCGCGGCGGATGCCGTCGACCAGCGATTCCTTGCAGCCATATTTGTTGTCGAATTTCGACTTGGTGACGGAATCGTTGACGTTGATTGCCGGGAAGGGCAGCAGGCCCTTCTTCTGCAACTGGTAGAGGCGGTTGACGCCGGTGGTGGTTTCCTCGGTGACGCCGCGGATCGCTTCACGCTGCTTGGTGAAGAAGCCGGGCGAGGCCTTCAGGCGCTTCTTGATCTGGGCGAACAGGATTTCTTCCTCCTCGCTGCCGGGATTGGATAGCACGTCCTCGCCGGTCTCGGCGCGCGCGCCGAGCAGGATGTACATGGTGGCGTCGCCGCCATCGTCCAGGATCATGTTGGAGGTGCCGCCGTCGGTCCACTGGAAGATGCGGTCGGTGTAGTCCCAGTAATCCTCGAGCGACTCGCCCTTGACGGCGAAGACCGGGACGCCGGCCTCGGCGATCGCCGCGGCCGCGTGATCCTGCGTCGAGAAGATGTTGCAGGAGGCCCAGCGGATGTCGGCGCCCAGCGCCTTCAGCGTCTCGATCAGAACCGCCGTCTGGATGGTCATGTGCAGCGAGCCGGTGATGCGCGCGCCCTTGAGCGGCTGCTTGGCGCCGAACTCCTCGCGGCAGGCCATCAGGCCCGGCATTTCGGTTTCGGCGATCTCGATCTCCTTGCGGCCCCAGCCGGCAAGCGAGATGTCGGCGACCACATAGTCCTTGCTACCCGTCATGGCAGTGCTCCGGTGTGATTTTTTCCCAAAGGCGCGCCGGCGCCGGGAGGCGCGTGGAAGGGCGCGGTTGCCGGCCTGACTAGCAGATTGGCCGCCATACGACAATGGGACATAAAGAAATCTTTATGCGCGCATGTCCTGAGAGCGTAACATATGAGCGTTGCGCGATCAGATTTCCTCGCCGAAACGCGAAGCGACCAGCTGCTCCAGCGCGTCCATGGCCGGCACGGCGTCAGGGCCGCTGGCGATGACGCGGATCGAATAGCCCGGGCTCGCCGCCAGCATCATCAGGCCCATGATCGACGTGCCGCCGACCTTCACGCCGTCCTTCTCGACATGGATGGTGGCGTCGAAGCCGCTGGCGACCTGGACGAACTTGGCCGAAGCGCGCGCATGCAGGCCGCGCTGATTGATGATCGGGAACTCCCGCACAACCTCGTCCGTCTGCGGCGCCGATGCATTCATTTGCTGCTCAGGAGCTGGCTGGCGACGTTGATGTATTTGCGGCCCGCCGCCTGCGCTTCGTCGAGCGCGGCGGCCATGTTGTCGCCCTTGCGGATCGAGGAGAGCTTGATCAGCATTGGCAGGTTCATGCCGGCGATGACCTCGGTGCGGCCGGATTCCATCACCGAGATGGCTAGGTTGGAGGGTGTGCCGCCGAACATGTCGGTGAGCACGATGACGCCGGCGCCGGTGTCGACGCGCGCCACCGCGTCGACGATGTCGGCCCGGCGCTGCTCCATGTCGTCGTCGGCGCCGATCGCCACGGTTTCGAAATTGTCTTGCGGCCCGACGACATGCTCTACGGCATGCCGGAACTCGGTGGCGAGTTGACCGTGCGTCACGAGCACGAGTCCGATCATTCTCTGGTGGCTCCCGTCATCGCCGCTTCACAGGCGTATCTTATGTTCGCCAGCCATTCCAGGCGGCGGGAGCGCTATCTTGTCGACGCACGGCCGGTTGACAAGCCCAAAATTGCGGCGGTCCGGGCCATTTTGACGCATCGCAACAAAAAACCCCGGGCGGATCACGAAAAAGGCCGGATCGACAGCCGCGCCATCAGCATGGGCAGCGCGGCGGTGACATTTTGCCGGGCGACATCGATGCGCGGCAGCCGGCACCCGTGGATCGTCTCTGCGGCTTCGTCCTGCAGACGCGCCATGTCGGCCGGTTCGACAAGCCGAACCACCAGATCGATTACGGCGGCCGGCTCGAAGGCCAGCGGCCGCGGCCCGATGCCGTGCACCTCGCAGAGTCCGGCGATGGTGGACGGCGCGCGGCACACCAGCCGGCCGCCATGCGCGGTCGCAAACAACTGGTCGTCGCCGACCAGCCGGGAAAACACGCCGCGGGTGCGGCAATGATCGATAAGCGCCAACGCCAGCGTCGTCTTGCCGGCTCCGGATGGCCCGGTGATCAGCACGCCGCGCTCGCCGATCAGGAGGGCCGTCCCATGGATGTTGCGGGGTTTTGTGGCGGTGTCCGGCATGTTCGGTTCGGCGATCAGCCTTCCGCGGGCAGCGTCACCACGAAACGTGCGCCCTTGATCTCGCCGGGCTTGGTGCCGGGGATGTTCTCTGCCGTCAGCGTGCCGCCATGCGCCTCGACGATCTGACGGCTGATCGACAGCCCGAGGCCGGAGTTCTGGCCGAACGCCTCGCCCGCCGGCCGGTCGGTGTAGAAGCGCTCGAAGATGCGGTCGATCGTCTCGGCCCGGATCCCCGGGCCGTTGTCGTCGACGGTGATGATGTTGAACTTGCCCGCGCGAGCCAATGATATCGCGATGTGTCCATGCTCGTCGGGCACGAAGGAGCGCGCGTTCTCGATCAGGTTGGTGATGACCTGGCCGATCCTGAGGTCGTGGCCGACGACGAAATAGCCTCGAGCGCCGGCCGGCAGCTTGGCCACCTTGAGCTCGATCTCGACCGCCTTCTTGTTGCGCGTCGTCTCGCGCGAGACCGCGATGAGGTCGGTGATGAACTTCTTCAGGTCGACCGTCGCCGCATCATCCCGCGCGAGCTCGGCGTCGAGCCGCGATGCGTCGGAGATGTCGGTGATCAGCCGGTCGAGCCGCTTCACGTCGTGCTGGATGATCTCCATCAGACGCGCGCGAGACGTATCATTTTTCGCCAAAGGCAGCGTCTCGACCGCGCTGCGCAGCGAGGTCAGCGGGTTCTTCAGCTCATGCGACACGTCGGCCGCGAAGCTTTCGATCGCCTCGATTCTTGCATACAGTGCATTCGTCATGTCGCGCACCGCGATGGACAAATTGCCGATCTCGTCCTGGCGGTCGGAAAAATCGGGGATTTCCTCGCGGCTCTTGACGCCGCGCCGCACCCTGACGGCGGCGGCGGAAAGCCGGCGCAGCGGATTGGCGATGGTGGATGCCAGAAGCAACGACAGGATCGCGGTGACGAGAGCCGCCACCCCGAACACGCGCAGGATCGCCTTGCGCTCGGCCGCGACGATCTTGTCGATGTCGCCGCCTTCGGTTGACAGCATCAAGACGCCGAGCACGGCGCGGAAGCGCTGGATCGGCACCGCGACGGAGACGATCTGCTCGCCCTGCTCGCTCACCCGCACGATGGTCGAGGGGCTGCCGGTCAGCGCCTTGACCACTTCCGGGAAGGCCGCGCCATTGCCGCCGGGCTGCTCATGATAGACCGGCAGGTCCTTGTTGCGGAAGAAATCGAAGATGAACTTCTCGACCCGTTCCAGGAGGTCCGGCTGCTCGTCCTCGACCGGCGGCAGGTCGTAGCGCAGGATCTGGCCGCGCGAATAGAGATGCCGCGAATCGAGCAGCAGATTGGCGTCGCGGTCATAGATGCGGGCGCGTGTGCGCGTCGGCGAGATCAAGCGCCTGAGCACCGGCGCGACGCGTTCCGGATTGATCGGGAAATCGAGATTGTCGAGCTGGTCGGAACCCGGCCCAAGGCTCTCGCCGGCCTGCAGCTCCAGCAACTTTTCCGGGTCGATGCTGATCGAGTCGGTCTCGACGGTCGCCGAAGCCGCGATCGCGCCGGCGATGATCTCGCCCTGCGTCATCAAGCTTTCGACGCGCGCGTCGATCAGCCCGTCGCGAAAGGTGTTGAGATAGAGGATGCCGGTGACCAGCACGGCGAGGCCGGCCATGTTGAGGAACAGGATGCGCCGCGTCAGGCTGGAGAAGATGTGATGGCCGAGAAACCGGCGCATCGGCACCGTGAATTTCGATACGAAGGCGGGCACGATCCGCGGCGGGCGCCTTGCCGCCCCCGCCCGTCTGCCTCGCTCTACTTCCACTGCCATCGAATAGCAGGCCCTGCTTAATTGGTGAGTAGGCGGTGGGGCAGCAGGGGAATAGAGAAAATGGTGGCTGAGCGGCCGCTAGCACCATTCAAAACTGACTGCCGACTAGTCCCTGCTGCCTACTCACTACTGCCTATGCCTCGCGGAACCGGTATCCGACTCCGTAAAGTGTTTCGATCATCTCGAAGTCGTCGTCGACGGCCTTGAACTTCTTGCGCAGCCGCTTGATGTGGCTGTCGATGGTGCGGTCGTCGACATAGACCTGTTCATCATAGGCCGAATCCATCAGCGCATCACGGCTTTTTACCACGCCGGGGCGCTGCGCCAGCGAATGCAGGATGAGAAACTCGGTTACCGTCAGCGTCACCGGCTCGCCCTTCCAGGTGCAGGTGTGCCGCTCCTGGTCCATCACCAACTGGCCGCGTTCGAGGGAGCGGGCCTGCTGGGTGGGCGCCTTGGCCGCCGCCTCACGGGCGCTGGTGCGGCGCAGCACCGCGCGCACGCGCTCGACAAGGAGGCGCTGCGAGAACGGTTTGCGGATGAAGTCGTCGGCACCCATCTTGAGACCGAACAATTCGTCGATCTCATCGTCCTTCGACGTCAGAAAGATCACCGGCAGGTCCGACTTCTGGCGCATGCGGCGCAACAGTTCCATGCCGTCCATGCGCGGCATCTTGATATCGAGGATGGCAAGATTAGGCGGCCGCGCCGCCAGGCCTTCCAGCGCCGACGCGCCATCGGTGTAGGTTTCGACCCGATAGCCCTCGGACTCGAGCGCGATCGACACCGAGGTCAGAATGTTGCGGTCGTCGTCGACAAGCGCGATTGTTGCCATTTCAAGCGGCTCCCTCATGAGCTGTCCCTTCTGTCGTCGAGAAGGGGCTTTTGCAGGACAAATTGGGTACAAAATGTGGCACGGGCCGTGTCCGAAGTCACGGGCGGCCTGCCGTTACACACGATCGCACCCATAGTGGGATTGGACAAACCGAGCCTGCCAATCCTTTGGGCAACCTCTATGGTTTTTTGCACATATAAACGATTTAAACAACTTTCAAATTTTTTAAATCGATTAATGATTTGATATCATTCGGCTTTTCTGGTTCTGAACTTGGCAGCCCTGTGCGGGGCTCCGGGAAATCTCCCGTCACATGCGGCCAAATCCAGAGAGGAAATTTGATGTCGGAAGCCGGCAAACGCAACCCCGACTGCGCCATCGACGCGATCGGCCTGAAGACCACGGGCATGGTGCGCTACAATTTCGGCGCGGCCGAACTCTATGAGGAAGCGATCCGGCGCGGCGAGGCACGGCTGACCGCGCGGGGCGCGCTGGTCGCCGAGACCGGACAGCACACCGGCCGTTCGCCGAAGGACAAATTCGTCGTGCGCGATGACGGCACCGGTCCGCATGTCTGGTGGGACAACAACAAGGCGATATCGCCGGGTGAGTTCGAGACGCTGCTTGCCGATTTCAAAGCCCATGCAGCCGGCAAGGACCTCTACGTGCAGGACCTCGTCGGCGGCGCCGACGCCGATCTGAAGCTGCCGACCCGGGTCGTCACCGAATTCGCCTGGCATTCGCTGTTCATCCGCAATCTCCTGATCCGTCCGGAAGCCGCGGAGCTCGAGCGTTTCGTGCCGCAGATGACGATCATCGACCTGCCCTCCTTCCGCGCTGATCCGGCGCGTCACGGCACCCGCACCGAAACGGTGATCGCGGTCGATCTCACCCGCCAGATCGTTCTGATCGGCGGCACCTCCTATGCCGGCGAGATGAAGAAATCGGTTTTCACCATGCTGAACTATCTGCTGCCGGCAAAGGGCGTGATGCCGATGCACTGCTCGGCCAATGAGGGGCCGGACGGCGACGCGGCGGTGTTCTTCGGCCTGTCCGGCACCGGCAAGACCACGCTCTCCGCGGATCCGTCGCGCACGCTGATCGGCGACGACGAGCATGGCTGGGGTCCGCACGGCATCTTCAATTTCGAGGGCGGCTGCTACGCTAAGACGATCAGGCTCTCGGCCGAGGCGGAGCCGGAAATCTTCGCCACCACGCAGCGCTTCGGCACGGTGCTGGAGAACGTCGTGCTCGACGCCGGTCGCGTTCCGGACTTCAATGACGGCAGCCTCACCGAAAACACGCGCTGCGCCTATCCGCTGGATTTCATCCCCAACGCCTCTAAGACCGGCCGCGCCGGTCACCCGAAGAACATCATCATGCTGACCGCCGACGCCTTCGGTGTCATGCCGCCGATCGCCAGGCTGACGCCGGCGCAGGCGATGTACCACTTCCTGTCGGGCTATACCGCCAAGGTTGCCGGCACGGAAAAGGGCGTCACCGAGCCGGAGGCGACCTTTTCGACCTGTTTCGGCGCCCCGTTCATGCCGCGCCATCCGTCCGAATACGGCAACCTGCTGCGCGAGCTCATCGCCAGCCATGGCGTCGATTGCTGGCTGGTCAACACCGGCTGGACCGGGGGCGCCTATGGCACTGGCCGCCGCATGCCGATCAAGGTGACGCGCGCCTTGCTGGGCGCCGCGCTCGACGGTTCGTTGAAGTCGGCCGAGTTCCGCACCGACGCCAATTTCGGCTTCGAGGTGCCGGTGGCGGTTCCGCGTGTCGACGGCGCCATTCTCGACCCGCGCTCGACCTGGGCCGACAAGGCTGCCTATGACCGCCAGGCTGCGAAGCTGGTCAACATGTTCGCGACCAATTTCGAGAAGTTCGAACGTCACGTCGACGCCACCATCCTCGGCGCCGCGCCGCGCCTGCAGGAAGCGGCTGAATAGCAGTCACCTCCAGGGCCTGGCTTGCGCCGGGCCTTTTCTTTTTGCCGCCGCCGCGCCATGACTGCGTGCATGGCGAGCGACGACGACATCATCATCAGCGGCGAAGCGGTCATCCGTCCTGGCGACCTGCATGAGGACTTCATCCGTTCCTCCGGCCCGGGCGGCCAGAACGTCAACAAGGTGGCGACCGCCGTGCAGCTGCGCTTCGACGCGGCGAACGCATCCGGCCTGTCGGAGCGCGTCCGCGAGCGCGCCCTCAAGCTAGCCGGTCAGCGCGCCACCAAGGACGGCGTCATCGTCATCGAGGCCGGCCGCTTCCGCACCCAGGAGCAGAACCGCGCCGACGCGCGGTCGCGGCTGACGGCCTTGATCGCCAAGGCGGCCGAGCCGCCACCGCCGCCGCGCAAGAAGACCAGGCCGTCCAAAGGCGCCGTGGAGCGCCGCCTCAAGAGCAAGGCAGGCCGGTCGACGGTGAAAAAGCTGCGCGGTCGGGTGGAAAGCGACTGATCCGGCCAAGCCGCAGTTTTCGGGTCGCCGTCTTTTTTGAAGGATGCCATGGCTTAGAGCATGATGCGGAAAAGCGTGAAGCGGTTTTCGGACGACATCGTGCTCTATCTCTTTGATTTAGAGTCGGATGATTTCAGGTCGGTTCGACCTGAAATCATCCGACTCTGGGGATAAAACGGATCGACCATGCTCGTTCTGCCCAAAGGCGTCCGCCATATGCCGGGCTTCCTCGCGCGCCCGGCCCAGGAAGCGCTGGTCGAGGAGATCAGGCGCGTCGTGCAGGCCGCACCGCTCTACGTGCCGGCTATGCCGCGCACCGGCAAGGAGATGAGCGTGCGCATGACCAATTGCGGCGCGCTTGGCTGGGTCACCGACAAGGAGCGCGGCTATCGCTACCAGCCCGCGCATCCGGTGACGGGCGAGCCGTGGCCGCCGATCCCGGAAGCCTTGCTGAAAGTGTGGCGCGAGGTTTCGGCCTATCCGCATCCGCCCGAGGCCTGCCTGGTCAACTTCTATGCGGCGGATGCCAAAATGGGCCTGCATCAGGACCGCGACGAGCAGGATTTCAACGCGCCGGTGGTGTCGGTCTCGCTGGGCGATGACTGCCTCTTCCGGGTCGGCCAGGACAAGCGCGAGGGCGGCACCAAGTCGTTCAGGCTGAAGAGCGGCGACGTCGTCGTGCTTGGCGGCGAAGGGCGCCTCGCCTTCCACGGCGTCGACCGCGTCTATCCCGCGACATCGGCGCTGCTGAAGAATGGCGGCCGCATCAATCTGACGTTGCGGCGGGTGACGGTGCCTGGCTGAGCACGCCTGGCGCCGGGCAACGCGATCTTAAGCACAAAAGCGTAAGAAAAGATCGGACAGCCGGGATTGCCATGGAACCGACCCGAATCAGGATCCGACGCCTCTTGGACATGGCCGCCGTGACTATCGTGACGGTGATCGGCTTCTGGATGGCCGAGTTTTACCTGCGCACATTGTGGGCCTACCGTCCCGACGGCTTGTCGCTGCTCTCGCACAAGCTTCCCTACTGGGATTTCACCAATCTCTGGGCCGGCTCCCGCATGGCCATGGAAGGCCACGTTGCCGTCCTTTTCGACGTGGATGCCTACCGCGCCGCGCTGCGCGCCATGTTCTCGCCCGATCTTCCAAATCAGGAATGGAGCTACCCGCCGAGCATTCTCTTGCTCGGCGTTCCGCTTGCAACCCTGCCGATCCTGCCTGCCTATCTGATCTGGACGGTTGGAACCGTTCTGTGTCTGCGGCGGGCAATCCGACCGCTGAAGCTCGGGATTGCGGTGGAACTGGCGATCGTCTTGAGTCCCGCCGTCATCTGGAACTCGGTGTTCGGCCAGAACGGCGCGTTGACCACCGCGCTGTTGATCGGAGGCCTCGCCGTAGCGCCCAGGCGTCCGCTGCTGGCCGGTATCCTGTTCGGCCTGCTGACGATCAAGCCGCATCTCGGCATTCTGGTGCCCTTCTGTCTGGCCGCCAGCGGCAACTGGCGTGCTATGTTCGCCGCCGTCGCGACTACGGTCGTGATCGCTGTCGCCACCGGCCTGTTCTTCGGCTTCGATGTCTGGCGCCTGTTCCTGACCGAAACCCGTCCCTTGATGACGGCGATCATGGAGGCACCTTATCCGCAGCCCTACCACTATAACGCGGTCACGGTGTTCTTCACCGCGAGGGTAAGCGGCTTTGGGCTGGCCGCGGCCTATGGTGTGCAGGCGATCGCGACGATCGCTTCCATCGCCGCGACGGTCTGGCTCTGGTGGCCGGGGCGCCGGGTCCCGCATCGGGAACGCGTGGCGCTTACCGCTGTCCTTGCAATCCTTGCCACGCCCTACGGCTACACCTACGACATGATCGGTGTCGCGGTCGCGGTCGCCATGCTGTTCACAATGGCGTCCAGACCGCCCCGGCTTCTTCTCGCGCTATGTTGGCTCTATCCCCTTTTCGCGCATATCCTGAACAATGCCGGGTTTTTCGTAGGTGTTCTGGTGCCGCTCTCGCTCGGCGCCTGGATGCTGATTTCGATATGGACGAGAGGCCGGAAGGCTGAACTCTCCGGGGAGCCGTCCCTGGCTTAGCTGCTCAGGCACCAGCAGATCTACGACACCGCGTCCATTTTGATGCTTCCACGCCGCAGGAGGTCAAGCGTAAGACCGGCGTCGCGCAATGCCACAAAAAAGAGCGCGAACAGGACGGCTGTGGCGAGTGGAATTTTCAGCAATCCAAAATGGATCATCGCGAGGGGAAGCAGCATCGCAAAGGTGATGATGCTGAGCCGTGCCCCGCTCTCAGGCGACGACGGATTTCTCGACACCATCAGCCCCAGCGCGCCGGCAAGCAAGCCGAGATCATAGGTCAGGGCATAGGGTGTGATGATGAATGTGCCGACCAGCAGGAGTATGTCGCGGTGGCGCGCGTCTTTGACTCGGAAGAACGCCATGATCACCACCAGCGCGGCGGGCAGGGCCACCGTGAGATGCAGCATCAGCGCCAGGGCCGGACCGAAGTCCCAGTTGCGAAGCGCGCCATAGACAGAGGGCATCATCGCCAGGAACAGCCCCCGGAGCTGCCCCATGACCGCATTCTGGTACGGCACGACATTCTGGATGTAGCCGCGCCACGATTCGAGCCCGAAGACAGCGGTCGAGGCCATCACCAGCAGCAGCGCGGTCATGATGCCGCAGGCGATGACGCTCCAGCGTCGCTCGGCCACCAGGAGGAACGGAAACAGCAGGCCGAGCTGCGGCTTGATCGTCAGCAGCCCGAGCAAGATGCCGGCAACGATGGGCCGCTTTTCGCGCAGCGCCAGCGCGCCGAGCGCCAGGGCCGCACAGAGATAACCGTTCTGGGCCGCCCAGAAGTTGAGAGCCATGAAGGGCATTGCAGCGACCCACGCAACCAGACTGCGTTCGCCGATGAACGCACGGTAGGCGATTAGGAAGGCGACGCCTGTCGTCGTCAGAAAGAGCAGGAGCGCGGTCTCGTAGCCGAACAATCCGAGCGGCCAGATCAGGAAGAGGAAATGTGGCGGATAGCTCCAATTGTGCCACGGATATCCGCTGCCAAAGGTCTCTCGAAGGTGGCCGAAATAGACGCTCCAAGGAGCGAACAAGTCCTGCACCTTGCCGGAAAGCAGCAATCGGGACGCCAGCCAGTAGTTGGCGAAATCCTTGTCGGCAAGGTTCGGGTCCAGCCCTGGCGCAACGATCGCGACCCCAATTGGCCAGCCCAGCGCCACTGCCGCAACAAATGCGGCCCCGAAAACAAACAAATATGGCTTTGGCAATGCCAGCAGCCGTTGCATGAAACCTTGCCCGTTGTCCGATGGGCTTTTTGCAGGAATCTCTTAAAAAACCCAAAAACCGGCTGCCTCACGCGCCGCTCAAAGTTTCCTTAACGCCACTTCCTCGACCAGGTGGTTAGTGCCCTTGCGCAGGATAAGGTCGGCCCGCGCCCTGGTCGGCAGGATATTCTCGCGCAGGTTCTTCAGGTTGATGTTGGCCCAGAGCCCCTCCGCGATGGCGCGCGCGGCATCCTGCGAAAGCTGAGAATAGCGGTGGAAGAAGGAATCCGGATTGCGGAAGGCGGTTTCGCGCAGCCGCATGAAACGCTGGATGTACCATTGATGGATCAGCTTCTCGTCGGCATCGATATAGATGGCGAAATCGAAGAAGTCGGACAGGAACGGCACGATCTTGCCGTCCTTCGGCAGCTTGCCCGGCTGCAAGACGTTGATGCCTTCGAAGATCAGGATGTCTGGCCGGTCGATGGTGACGAACTCGCCCGGAATGACGTCATAGGTCAGGTGTGAATAGACCGGCGCCCGGACGCTGCCTTGCGCCGACTTGATGCCGGACAGGAACCTGAGCAGCGCGCCGACATCGTAGCTCTCCGGGAAGCCCTTGCGCTCCATGAGGTTTTCACGGCGCAGGATCTCGTTCGGCAAGAGGAAGCCGTCGGTGGTGATGAGGTCGACCTTCGGGCTCGACGGCCAGCGCGCCAGGAGCTCCTTCAGCACGCGCGCTGTGGTCGACTTGCCGACCGCGACCGAGCCCGCAATGCCGATGATGAAGGGTGTCTTGGTGACGTCCTGCGCCTTGAAGAAGGCCTGGCGCTGCCTGAACAGCAGCTGGCTCGCCTCGACATGCGCCGAAAGCAGCCGGGAAAGCGAGAGGTAGATGCGCTTGACCTCTTCGAGGTCGACCGGGTCGTTGAGCGAGCGCAGCCGGTCGATCTCGTCCCCGCTGAGAGTCAGCGGCGTGTCGGCGCGGAACTGCGACCATTGCTCGGCGGAGAAGAATCGAAACGGGGAGTACTTCTCGGTCGCAGCCAGCTGGTCCATCGGGTTTCCTGCCCTCCTAGAGCATGATGCCGAAAAGTGTGAAGCGGTTTTCGGGCGACATCATGCTCTATCCCGTTTCTTTCAATCCGTTGATCGGGCTGCCTTTTCGGCGATGCCCGAGCGGCTGGTGCGGCCCTCGAGCTCCTTCAGCACGTCGTCGAGCGGGACGCCCGCAATGCCGAGAACGACCAGCCAATGATACAGAAGATCGGCACTTTCCGAAACGAGCGCCTGCCTGTCGCCGCGGATGGCGGCGATCACGGTCTCGACCGCTTCCTCGCCGAGCTTCTGCGCCGCCTTGTCGATGCCCTTGGCGAACAGCTTCGCCGTCCACGATTCCGCGTCGCCGGAATGGGCGCGCTGGTGGATGATCGTTTCCAGATCGGCGAGCGAAAAGTCTGCCATAACAGTCGTTTAAGCCGGCTGGACGGCCGAGTCCAGCCGCATCGGCAGGCCGGCCCTGGCCATATGCGCCTTGGCCTCGGCAATTGTGTAGGTGCCGAAATGGAAGATCGAGGCGGCAAGCACCGCACCCGCATGGCCGTCGCGGATGCCTTCGACCAGGTGATCGAGCGTTCCGACGCCGCCCGAAGCGATCACCGGCACGCGCACGGCGTCGGCAATCGCGCGGGTGAGCGCAATGTCGTAGCCCGCCTTGGTGCCGTCGCGGTCCATCGAGGTCAAAAGGATCTCGCCGGCGCCGCGCTCGACCATGCGCCTTGCCAAGTCGATGGCGTCGATGCCCGTCTTCTCGCGTCCGCCGTGGGTGAAAATCTCCCAGCGGTCGGCCTCGCCTGCCGCCGACATCTTTTTGGCGTCGATCGCCACGACGATGCACTGGTTGCCGAACTTGTCGGCCGCTTCCGCGACGAAATCCGGGTTCTTCACCGCCGCAGTGTTGATCGATACCTTGTCGGCGCCGGCCAGGAGCAGCTTGCGGATATCGGCCACCTGGCGCACGCCGCCGCCCACGGTGAGCGGCATGAAGCACTGCTCGGCCGTCCTGGCCACCACGTCGAAGATCGTCTCGCGGTTGTCGGACGATGCGGTGATGTCGAGGAAGCAGAGCTCGTCGGCGCCGGCAGCGTCATAGGCCTTGGCGGCTTCGACCGGGTCGCCGGCATCGACGAGATCAACGAAATTGACGCCTTTGACCACGCGGCCGTTCTTGACATCGAGGCAGGGGATGACGCGGGCCTTGAGCATCACTTGCCCTCCAGCGTCGAGAGCAGGTCGACCACCAGCGCGCCGACCAACGGCGGCACGTCGCCCCTGGGATCGAAGGCCGGATCGTAGGCGGAGATGGTGAGCCCGGCGATGGCGAGCGGCCCGGCGAGGCCGCACATGGCGGTACGTATCTGCTCCGGCGCCGGACCGCCGGGCGTGGTGTAGCGATTGGCCTGCAGCTTCTCGGGGTCGTGCACGTCGAGATCGACATGCATGTGGACCTGGCGTGCACCGTCGGCCCTCAGTCTTTGCGCCGCGCTCTTCCAGTCCGGGCATTCGGTCCGGATGATCGGCAGCTTCTCCAGCAGTTCCTTTTCCGCGCTGTCGAGGTCGCGCGCATTGACCAGAACGCAACGCGCCGGATCGACCGGCTTGAACCCCGGGATCTGCGCCGCCATCGATCGCCAGCAGAGACCCAGCACGGTCGCCAGCGCCATGCCGTCGAGAAAGCCCGTTGTGGTGGTTTCCGGCGTGTTGAGGTCGCCATGCTGGTCGGCCCAGATGATGGCGTCGGCGCCGGCACCTGCCGCTGCGCCGGCGGCGGTCAGGCAGTTGCCGGCCAGCACGATTGGAAACCGCTTCCTGTCCAGCGCCATGCGGACTTCGCCCGAAACCGCGTTGCAGACCGCAAATCCGGTGCCGATCTCGCGCTCTTCTTCGTCCTCGACCACCTTGCCGATGTCGCTCACCTCGACATCGTGGCCGGCGAGCTTCAGCGCCTCGGCCAGCCCGCCCGAGATCAGCGCGTCCGGGCCCTGGCCGCAGCCGCCGTGGAAATGGCCGCTGTCATAGGAGGCCAGGATGATCGAAATGTTCACGCTCTTGCCTCCGCCCGCTCGCCACGCAGGATCGCCAGCGCCTCGGCCGGGTCGATGCGTCCGTCATATAGGGCACGGCCGGAGATCGCGCCTTCGAGCTTTTGCGCATCGGGCATGGTCATGCGCACGATATCGGCGATCGAAGCGAGGCCGCCGGATGCGATCACCGGAATGGACACCGCGTCGGCGAGGCTGATCGTCGAGTCCCAGTTGATGCCGGAAAGCACGCCGTCGCGGTCGATGTCGGTATAGATGATGGCGGCGACACCCGCGCCCTCGAATTGCTTGGCAAGCTCGATCACGCCGAGCTCGGAGGCCTCGGCCCAGCCTTCGACCGCCACCTTGCCGCCCTTGGCGTCGATGCCGACGGCGACCTTGCCGGGAAAAGCCTTGCAGGCTTGCCTGACCAGCTCCGGCTCGCGCACCGCGACGGTGCCGAGGATGACGCGGGCGAGGCCGCGATCCAGCCAGTCCTCTATCTGCGGCAGGGTGCGGATGCCGCCGCCGAGCTGCACCGGGTTCTTCGTCGCCTTCAGGATGGCGCCGACCGCCGCGCTATTGACGCTCTGGCCCTTGAAGGCGCCGTTGAGATCGACGACATGCAGCCACTCAAAACCCTGGTCCTCGAAGGCCTTGGCCTGCGCGGCGGGGTCGTCGTTGTAGATGGTGGCGGTGGCCATGTCGCCGTGCTTCAGGCGCACGCATTGGCCGTCCTTGAGGTCTATTGCCGGAAACAGGATCATGGGTCAGGCGCCCTCGACGATGACGAAATGGCCGGTCGAAGCGGCGAGCCGGAACTTCGAGGCGTGCTGATACTCAGGCGAATGATAGCATTCGATCGCCTTGTCGTAGGACTCGAACTCCACCAGCACGTGACGGTTGCCGGTCGCTCCTTCCGGACTCTCGTAGCGGCCCGCGCGGACCGCGAACTTCGCGCCGTATTTCGCGAAGGCGACCGCATTCGCTTCGATATACTGCTTGTAGACATCCGGATCGCGGACATCGATCATCGCCATCCAATAGCCCTTCTTGCTCAATTTCAGGGCCTCCACTTCAGGAAATTGGTGATCAGCGCCAGGCCGAGCGCCTGGCTCTTCTCGGGATGGAACTGCGTGCCGGCAAGGTTGTCGCGCGCTACTGCCGCCGTCACAGCGCCGCCATAGTCGGTCGTCGCCAGCACCTCGTCCGCCTTCCGCGCATCCAGATGGTAGGAATGGACGAAATAGGCGTGCAGCCCTTTCGGACCGGTCTCGATCCCGGAAAAAAGCGGGTGCTTGCGTTGGAGTTCAATCGTGTTCCAGCCGATCTGCGGGATCTTCAGCGCCGGATCGGAGGGCTGGACCTCCTTGACCTCGCCGGCGATCCAGCCGAGGCCATTGGTGACGGTCTTCTCCAACCCGCGTTGCGACATCAGTTGCATGCCGACGCAGATACCGAGGAAAGGCCGGCCCTTGGCGATTGCCGCCTCCTCCACTGCCTCCCACATGCCTGACACCGCATGCAGTCCGGCGGCGCAATCGGCATAAGCGCCGACGCCCGGCAGCACGATGCGGTCGGCGGAACGCACGCGTTCGGCGTCGGCCGTCAGCTCGATCGTCGCGGCAAGGCCCGCCTCATGCGCGGCGCGCTCGAAGGCCTTAGTGGCCGAGCGCAGATTGCCCGAGCCGTAATCGATGATGGCCACCCGCATGTCAGGGCCTTCCAGGTGTATGGGTCAGGCCGAGCGCCATGCCTGTCTGCGGCGGACGTGCCTGCGATGCATCCGGGACGATGCGCGGCAGGGCTGGCTGCTCGTCGCTTACCTCGCCGGTTTCCAGCGCATGGCGCGTCTCGGCATCCGTGAGATTGCCGGCCTCGACCACGCCCCATTCGCGCCAGCCACGCCGCCGCAGCGAGGCGATGCGCAGGCCCTGGCCTTCGAAGCCGACATAGAGCGAGACCAGCAGCGACAGCAGCGATCCAGCCCCTTCGAGCCCGAGCCTCTTGCCGGCCACCGACAGGATCGCCATGACGATGAAGGTCAGGGCCGCCTCGATCCACATCCAGTGCCAGGCGAGCCAGAGCGGCGCGACCAGGAAACCCGGCCAGGTGAAGCTGTCACGCACGAACCTTACGTCCTGGGCTTTGTTGCCGGCCGGCGGCGCCATCACGACATAGATCGCCATAGGGCTAACCTTTCAGGGATCCCTTGGTGGACGGCACTGCATCCGGCTGGCGCGGATCAGGCTCGAGTGCCGCGCGCAAGCTGCGCGCCACCGCCTTGAAGCAGGTTTCGGCGATGTGATGGTTGTTGGCGCCATAGTGGTTGGTCACATGCAGCGTGATGCCGGCGTTCTGCGCCAGCGCCTGGAAGAACTCCCGCACCAGCTCGGTGTCGAACGTGCCGATCTTCGGCGACGAGAAGCCGACCTTCCAGACCAGGAACGGCCGGCCGGAGACGTCGATCGCCGCCCTGGTCAGCGTCTCGTCCATGGCAAGGTCGATCGAGGCATAGCGCATGATGCCGCGCCGCTCGCCCAGCGCCTTGCTCAGCGCCTGGCCGATCGCGATGCCGGTGTCCTCGACCGTGTGGTGGTCGTCGATATGCAGGTCGCCCTTGGCCTTGACCGTCATGTCGATCAGCGAATGCCGCGACAGCTGGTCGAGCATATGGTCGAAGAAGCCGACGCCGGTCGAAATGTCGGATTTTCCCTTGCCGTCGACATCGACGGAGACCGAAATCTCGGTTTCCTTGGTCTTGCGGCTGACTTCGGCCGAACGCGTCATCGCTTTGTCCTTGTTGCCCTGCTCGGAGGCGCCGGGGCTTGAAAACGAAAGCCTTCTACCAGCATGATCCGGCGATTGCCAGTTGCCATTCCGGCCGCTATCGGCTCGGTCTGGGGTGGTTTGCAATCGTTGGCCTTGTGCATACATATGGCCGATCAAACCCACTCGTACCGCGCCAATCGCCTTTTCAAGGGATAGCGCGCATCGGAGCTCAAATGTCGAATGAACTCACCATGCACGCCACAACCATCATCAGCGTGCGCAAGGGCAACAAGGTCGTGATCGCCGGCGACGGCCAGGTCAGCCTCGGCCAGACGATCATGAAGGGCAACGCCCGCAAGGTACGCCGCATCGGCAAGGGCGGCAGCGTCATTGCCGGTTTTGCCGGCGCCACTGCGGACGCCTTCACCCTGCTCGAGCGGCTCGAAGCCAAGCTCGAACAATATCCGGACCAGCTGACGCGCGCCTGCGTCGAGCTCGCCAAGGACTGGCGCACCGACCGCTATCTGCGCCGGCTGGAAGCCATGATGCTGGTCGCCGACAAGTCTGTCTCGCTGGCGCTGACCGGCAATGGGGACGTTCTGGAGCCCGAACATGGCGTCATGGCCATCGGCTCCGGCGGCAATTACGCGCTGGCCGCGGCCCGCGCGCTGATCGACACCGACAAGGATGCCGAGGAGATCGCCCGCAAGGCCATGCAGATCGCGTCCGACATCTGCGTCTACACCAACAACAATTTTGTCGTCGAAACGCTCGATGCCGCCTGAACGACCATGATCCTGAACCGAAGGATCGCGAAAGCGAAAGCTGGCCGCCGGTTTTCCGACAAGCCCTTGGTCGAGCCAGTAGATACATATGATTTTCGGCCGGTTACGGAAAAAGACCTGCCGATGATCGCCGGTTGGCTGCGCGAGCCGCATGTCGCCCAATGGTGGGACGATCCGGAAAAGGAAATCGCCGAGATCCGCGAGCATATCGATTCGGTCTCGGTGGAGCCGCTGATCGTCGAGCTCGACGGCAGGCCGATCGCCTATCTGCAGAGCTATGATCCGCATATGGAGGACCATCATCCTTATGCCGACCAGCCCTTCGGCACGCTGGGTATCGATCTCACGATCGGCCCACCGGAACTGGTCGGCATCGGTCATGGCTCGGCCATCGTGCGCCAGTTCGTCGAGGAGCTGTTCGAGGAAGGCGCGCCACGCGTCATCATCGATCCGCATCCCGACAATGGCCGTGCCATCCGCGCCTATGAGAAGGCCGGCTTCAGGCCGATCGGCCGCAGGCATTCGCAATATGGGGACGTCGTGCTGATGGCCGTCGATACGGCCGAGGACGACGAAAATCTGGGGACTGACTGAATGACCGCATCCGGAGAGGACAAGACGCTTTCGGCCTATGAGGACAGCTGGCGCATGGGCATGCTGCTCGTGCTCGCTTTGATCCTCTTCCAGGCAGGCGCCTTGTACGGCATGGGCCATCCGCCGATCTGCACCTGCGGCTATGTGAGACTCTGGCACGGCGTGGTCAACAGCTCGGAGAATTCCCAGCACATCGCCGACTGGTACACACTTTCGCACATCATCCACGGCTTCCTGTTCTATGCGCTGTCCTGGGCGCTGTTCCCGCGCTCGCCGGTCGGGCTGAGGCTGGCTTTCGCCGTCCTCGTCGAAGGCGGCTGGGAGATCCTGGAAAACAGCCCCTTCATCATCGAGCGCTACCGCGCCGGAACCATCTCGCTCAACTATTACGGCGACTCGATCATCAACTCGGTGTCCGACACGCTGTTCATGGCGCTGGGATTTGTGATGGCGCGAAAGCTACCTATATGGGTGATCGTGGCCCTGGCGCTCATCTTCGAGCTCGGCACGGGTTACATCATCCGGGACAATCTGACGCTCAACGTGATCATGCTGCTGCATCCGTTCGAGTTTATCAGGCAGTGGCAAAGTGGAATTTGAGTAACATGAGCACCTTTTCTCCCCGCGAAATCGTTTCGGAACTCGATCGCTTCATCATCGGCCAGAAGGACGCCAAGCGCGCCGTTGCAATCGCCTTGCGCAACCGCTGGCGCCGTCAGCAGCTGGAAGGCCAGATGCGCGAAGAGGTGATGCCGAAGAACATCCTGATGATTGGCCCGACCGGCGTCGGCAAGACCGAGATCTCGCGCCGCCTGGCGCGGCTCGCCGGCGCCCCCTTCGTCAAGGTCGAGGCCACCAAATTCACCGAGGTCGGCTATGTCGGCCGCGACGTCGAGCAGATCGTGCGCGACCTCGTCGAGGTCGCCATCGGCCTGACGCGCGAGAAGATGCGCGAGGATGTCGCCGCACGCGCCCAAATCAACGCCGAGGAACGCGTGCTGGAAGCGCTGGTCGGCAAGACGGCGAGCCCGGCGACCCGCGACTCCTTCCGCAAGAAGCTGCGCGACGGCGAGCTCGACGACAAGGAGATCGAGATCGAGGTGGCCGACACCGGCAATGGCGGCATGCCCGGCTTCGAGATTCCCGGCATGCCGGGCGCCAATGTCGGCGTGCTCAACATCAACGACATGCTGTCGAAGGCGATGGGTGGCCGCAGGACCAAGACCCGCAAGACCACGGTGCGCGATTCCTATGCGCTGCTGGTCAACGACGAGTCCGACAAGCTGCTCGACCAGGACGAGGTGGTGCGCAGGGCGCTGGAATCGGCCGAGAATGACGGCATCGTCTTCCTCGACGAGATCGACAAGATCGCCGCCAGGAGCGACATTTCGGGCGGCCCGTCGCGTGAAGGCGTGCAGCGCGACCTGCTGCCGCTGGTCGAAGGCACCACGGTCGCGACGAAATACGGGCCGATCAAAACCGACCATATATTGTTCATCGCGTCGGGCGCCTTCCACGTCTCCAAGCCGTCGGACCTGCTGCCCGAGCTGCAGGGCCGCCTGCCGATCCGTGTCGAGCTGCGCGCGCTGGAGAAGGCGGATTTCATCCGCATCCTCACCGAGACCGAAGCGAGCCTCATCAAGCAGTACATCGCGCTGATGAAGACCGAAGGCGTCGAGCTGACCTTCACCGACGACGCCATCGATTCGCTCGCCGGCATCGCCGTCGATCTCAACGCCAGCGTCGAGAATATCGGCGCGCGGCGCCTGCAGACGGTGATGGAGCGCGTGCTGGACGAGATTTCCTACGATGCACCCGACCGCCACGGCACGGCGGTCACCATCGACGCCGCCTATGTCGAGAAGCATGTCGGCGACCTGTCGCGCAACACCGACCTGTCGCGGTTCATCCTTTAAGCTCTATCGGGGTTTCGGGCTGGCCTTCAAGCCGGCCTGAAACGCCCTTCCCCAATCCAAAGTGTGGCCAAATGGAAGCATCTGGCCACGATTTTTGGTGGCCGCTCGAAGCCTTCTCTCGACTCTGCCATGCGCTTTACCTAGTTTGCCGCGCATTCGAAAGCGGCGGCGTATGAAGAAACTTATCCTGCTTTTTCTCGGCATGGCCTTGGCGGCGGCGGTGGCAACCGCCGACGCCGCCACCATCGTGCCTCCAGGCAACCGCAACAGCGTGCAGCCGGACATCCCCGGCGCCTCCAGCCGGCGCACCCAGGCCACCAACACCACCTTCCAGGCCAAGTACCGCAAGGTCTACGCGCTCTTGCAGAACGATGCCGAATTGCGCGGCAAGATCAGGAAGGTGGCGGCTGCCTACGGCATCGACCCGATGCACATCGTCGGCGCCATCGTCGGCGAGCATACCTACAATGTCGATGCCTACGACCGCCTGCAGACCTATTACGTCAAGGCGATCTCATACCTGTCGAGCAAGCTTTCCTTCGCCTATCACGGCGAGGACATCTCGGATTTCATCCAGCGGCCGGAATTCAAGAAATGCGCCGGCGTGGACGATAGTTATGATCTCTGGGAATGCCGCGAGCAGGTCTGGAACCATTCCTTCCGCGGCAAGACCGTCGGCGGCGAGGATTTCCCCAACGACCGCTTCGGCGCCACCTTCTTCCAGCCTTATTATGCCGGCCAGACCTTCGGTCTCGGCCAGTTGAACCCACTGACCGCGCTGCAGATGAGCGATTTGGTGCACAAGGTCTCCGGCCTGCCGAGGCTTGATGTCGATGACCCCAACACCGTTTACAAGACCATCATGGATCCCGACCTGACGCTGCCTTACGTCGCCGCGACCATCAAGAAGTCGATCGACGCCTACCGCAGCATCGCCGGCGTCGACATCTCGAAGAATCCGGGCCTGACCGCCACACTCTACAATGTCGGCAACCCCGAACAGCGCGCCTATGCGCTGAAGGCCGAGAACGAAAAGCGCCGCGCCGCCGGCGAGCCGGAAAAGCTGCCCGAGGAGAACTATTACGGCTGGCTGGTCAACGATAAGCTGGACGAGCTGAAGGCGCTGTTTTAGGCGCGTCACATTCGCGCTGCCCCTCAAGGCCCGCGACCCTATCCCTTCGTCATTCTAGGGCGGAGCAAGGAGCGAAGCGACGCGCGCAGACCCTAGAATGACGAAGGATATGCCGGCAGGCGGATGAGGGGCAGCGCCGCGATCAACAATTGGCGCGACAGTTCACGCCGCCAGCAGCGACTTCAGCTTGACCGCTTGCGAGCCGAGCGCTTCCGGCGCCGGGCTCGCCCTTTTAGCGATCAGCATTTCCGCCAGGCGGATGTCGCGCGCCACCGCATTGCCGGGACCGACGCCGCTGGCGGCGACCAGCCTGCCGTCCTTGGCCAGGTGGAACAGGATGAAGGCGCCGTCGTCGAGGTCGCGCCGCACGATGCTCTTGCCTTCATCGGACAGCCCGGCGATCTGCAGGGTCAGCCCATACTGATCCGACCAGAACCACGGCACAGCGGCATGCGCCTCGCCGGCGCCCAGCATGTTCTTCGCGGCCAAGGCGCCCTGTTCCTGCGCGTTGCGCCAGGCTTCGAGGCGCACGCGCCGCCCGCCATAGACGGCGAGCGGGAACGAGCAGCAATCGCCGGCGGCGAAGACATCCGGGTCGGCGGTGCGCAAATGCTCGTCGACCGCGATGCCGTTGTCGATCGCAAGCCCTGCCTCGGCGGCAAGCGCGGTCACCGGCACGGCGCCGATGCCGATCACCACGAGATCGGCGACGATCGTCTGCCCGTCGGCCAGTGTGATGGCGACTTCGTTGCCGTCGTCGGCGATCGCCGCGATCCCTTGGCCGGTGCGGATCGTAACGCCCTCGGCCGCATGCGCTTTGTGGATGATCTCGGCGATCTCGGCCGGCACGCCGCGCATCAGGATGCGGGGCTGCGCCTCGATGATGGCGACCGTGGCGCCGAGCTTGCGCGCCGAAGCGGCAAGCTCCAGGCCGATGAAGCCGCCGCCGATGATGGCGACGCGGTTGCCGGCGTTGAGATGGGCGCGGATGGCCAAGGCGTCGTTGAAGGTCCTGAGATAAACGCAACGGCCCCCGAGGCCCGACATCGGCAGCTGGCGCGGCACGGAGCCGGTCGCCAGCAAAAGCTTGTCGTAGGAAAGGGAGGATCCGTCCGACAGCTGCACGACATGCGCGGCACGATCGATCGCGACGGCCCGGACGGAATGGATGTGGCGGATCGACCGTTCGGCGAAAAGCGCGTCGGTGGCGATCGCCTTGATGGCCGGAGCCTCGCCGGTCATCGCTTCCTTCGACAGCGGCGGCCGCTCATAGGGCAGATGCGGCTCGTCGCCGACCAGCGTCACTGGCCCTTCGAAATCCAGATCGCGCAGAGCGAGCGCGGCCCGTCCGCCGCATTCGCCCGCCCCGATGATCACCATCCCCGCCTGCATGGTCTCATCCGATCTGGATCAGCACTTTTCCGGCATCGACCTTGACCGGGTAGGTGTTGAGATTGACGCAGACCGGCGCGCCGCGCGCGTCACCGGTCTTGTAGTTGAAGCGGCCATTGTGCTTCGGGCATTCGATGATGTCATCCATCACCAGCCCGTCGGCCAGATGCACCTTTTCATGCGTGCACAGGCCGTCGGTCGCGAAATATTCGTCGTCGGGGCTGCGGTAAATGGCGAAGGTGCGGCCGCCATGGTCGAACCGCATCACGTCCTCTTCGTCGATGTCTCCAGCCGCGCAGGCCTCGACCCAGTCGCTCATCTCGTCCTCCGCGAAAATCGGTTGGTTAGGCTCTTCGGCAGATCATTCGGCCGCTGCCGCCACCGGATTGTCGTTGTGCAGCTCTTCCCGGTAGGGCTTCGCCGTCGGCGGCAGCGCGCGCTTGAGGAAATAGTCCTCGTTGCGCAGCTGGCGCAGGAAGGCCGGGATCATCTCGCGATAGCCGGCCAGGATCGACGGCGTCGGCGCCGGCAGATCGTGCCTGATCATCTCATGCAGCTTAGGCAGCGCGTGGTACGGAACCATCGGGAACATGTGATGCTCCACATGGTAGTTCATGTTCCAGTAGATGAAGCGGCTTACCGGGTTCATGTAGACGGTGCGGCTGTTGAGCCGATGGTCGATGACATTGTCGGCGAGGCCGCCATGCTGCAGCAGGCCGGTCATGACGTGATGCCAGGCGCCATAGAGGCGAGGCAGGCCGACAAGCATCAGGGGCAACCACGAATGCAGATAGAGCGCCAAGGCGATGGTCGCGAGATAGATGGCGAGCCATATGCGGGCCACACGGATCGCCTTCGGCTGTTCCTGCTCGGGAATGAAGGTCTTTTCCGCCGCGCTGATGATTCCGGCGGCGTTGCGGACCATGTCGACCATGGCATGCCAGGCGTCGAGAATGCCGAAGAAGTTGAGCACCACGCGCAAAAGGTCCGGCGGGCGCATGACGGCGATCTCCGGGTCGCGGCCGACGATGATCGTGTCGGTATGGTGGCGCGTATGGCTCCAGCGCCAGGTCACCGGGTTGCGCATGATCATGAAGCAGGCGAGCTGGTAGACGGCATCGTTCATCCACTGCGTGCGGAAGGCCGTGCCGTGGCCGCATTCGTGCCAGCGGGAATCGGTCGAGGAGCCGTAGAGCGTGCCGTAGACGAAGAAGAACGGCACGCACCACCAGCTGCCCCAGAACCAGATGCCGCCCGCGGCGCTGACGATGAACGCGGTCAGCCAGATGATGGTGTCGCGGATCGCCGGCTGGTCCGAGCGCTGCATCAGCGCCTTCATCTGCTTGCGCGGGACTTCGGTGTGGTACCACTCGGCCGCAGCCAGCCCGTTCTCGACCGCGAGCCTGGCGTCGCGACCGGTCAGGCTGTAGTCGCGCGGCGACGCCGCCGAAGACGTGATTGCCGTCATTGGGGTTCCTCCGCCAGCGCCTTGGCGACCGCCCCGACCCTGCGGGGCTCGCGCATCGCTGACTTTCGACTTCAGCATAGCCGCAAGGTCTGATAGCTTCAACATCACAAAGATAGTTTCTATCATTTCCTATCAGAATGAGATATCGTTAGTCGGACAAGCGAGGAAGCATTCATGGCAAAGCGGCCGACCATCACCGATCTCGCGCGCGTCTCCGGCGTCAGCGTCGCCACCGTCGACCGGGTGCTGAACAGCCGCCTGCCGGTGCGCGAGGAGACGGCGCGCCGGGTCTACGACGCCGCCACCGAGATCGGTTATCACGCGGCCGGGCTGATCAAGCAGCGCATGCGCCAGGAATTGCCGGAATACCGGCTCGGCTTCCTGCTGCTCAGGGGCAATGATGTCTTCTACGGCGATTTCGCCAGGGAGCTTGAACTCGCGGTCGCGCAATCGCAACGCTTTCGCGGCGTCGCGACGGTCGACTTCGTCGCTTCGCTGGCGCCCGACGAGATCGCCGCCCAGATGCGCAGCCTGGCGGCGAAGTCGAGAGCCATCGCCGTCGTCGGCCCTGATCATCCGACGCTGACGGCGGTCGTGGAGACGCTGAAGGCGAGGGGCCAGCCGGTCTTCTCGCTGCTGTCGGATTTTGCCGCCGGCATCCGTGAAGGCTATGTCGGGCTCGACAACCGCAAGGTCGGGCGAAGCGCGGCCTGGATGATCGCCAAGGCCGCCAGGAAGCCCGGCAAGGTCGCGCTCTTCGTCGGCAGCCACCGCTTCCACGGCCATGAGTTGCGCGAGATCGGCTTCCGCTCTTTCTTCCGCGAGCATGCGGCGGACTTCACTGTGATGGAGACGCTGGTCAACCTCGAGGCCAACGACGTGACGCATGACGCCATGCTCGACCTTCTGGCGCGCCATCCCGATCTTGCCGGCTGCTATGTCGCTGGCGGCGGCATGGAAGGCGCGGTCTCGGCGCTGCGGACGGCGCGCCCGGCCGAGATGCCGGTCGTCATCTGCAACGAAATCAACGCCGTCTCGCGCGCGGCGCTTGCCGACAACATCCTCACCATGGTGATCTCGACTCCGCTCGCGGCGCTCTGCCGGGAACTCGTCGGGCTGATGGCGCATGCCATCGAAAGCGGTGCTGCCAATGCGCCCGGGCAGACCTTCCTGCCTTTCGACATCTATCTGCCGGAAAACATCTAGGCGCCTACAGCGATGTAACCCGTGTGATGGAATTTATCAGGCTGATGGATTCTTTCATCGCGGTTCATTCGGATTCGGGTGCAAGTTTCGACGATTTTTGGTCTTCGTCACGTCGATAGTGATCGAAAACCGGCCGCCCCGGTCGGAATCGCCCTTGACGTTTCCCAAACGAAATGGAATAAATATTTCACTAACTAGGCTTTTTGGTTCTTTCGTTCCGGAACGCCTGTTCGAACGGAGGAAGAGGCGGTCCAATCGAATTGGCGACGCCGCATGGCCGCAGGGAGATTCCTCGGGCAAACCGGGGATTCCGGTTCAATGGGTGCAGCCGGACACCAAGTGGAGGAGAATAAAATGAAGAAACTTCTTTTGGGCGTCGCGCTTTCGGCGCTGATGTGTTCATCCGCCTTCGCCGCCAAGATCGGCGTTTCGATGGCTCTTTTCGACGACAACTTCCTCACCGTGCTGCGCAACGGCATGATCGCGCAGGCCAAGGGCATGAGCGGCGTCGAGCTGCAGGTCGAGGACGCGCAGAACGACGTCGCCAAGCAGCTCGATCAGATCAAGAACTTCGCCGCCTCGGGCGTCGACGCCATCATCGTCAACCCGGTCGACACCTCGGCCACGCAGGCCATGTCGGACGCGGCCGCCGCGGCCAAGATCCCGCTGGTCTATGTCAACCGCGAGCCGGTCAATGTCGACAAACTGCCCGACAACCAGGCCTTTGTCGCTTCCAACGAGGCCGAATCCGGTACGCTCGAGACCAAGGAAGCCTGCCGCCTGCTCAAGGAAGCCGGCAAGAAGGAAGCCAATGTCTATGTGATCATGGGCGAGCTCTCGAACCAGGCCGCGGTGCAGCGCACCAAGGACATCGAGGAAGTGATCGCCACGCCGGACTGCAGCTTCATCAAGATCATCGACAAGCAGACCTCGAACTGGAAGCGCGACGAAGCGCAGAACCTGATGACCAACTGGCTGTCGTCGGGCAAGCCGTTCGACGGCGTCATCGCCAACAATGACGAAAGCGCCATCGGCGCCATCCAGGCGATGAAGGCGGCCAACATCGACATGAAGTCGGTCGTCGTCGGCGGCGTCGACGCCACCCAGGATGCGCTGGCCGCGATGCAGGCGGGCGATCTCGACGTGACCGTCTTCCAGGACGCGGCCGGTCAGGGCGCCGGCGCGCTCGACGCCGCGCTGAAGCTCGCCAAGGGCGAAAAGGTGGAACACAAGGTCTACATCCCGTTCCAGCTCGTCACCCCTGCGAACATCGACAGGTTCTTGAAGAAGAACTGAGCTGCGCCCGCGCAATTCCGGGGAAAATCGCGCAGCGGTTTTCCGTACGGAATTGCGAGAACGAACCGCGGAGTGGTGCTGCGACGCATCGGACTGGCTGAAATCGGCTGCTGACGAAGCGGCGCCGCTCCTCTCCCCTCCCGCCCGACCGAGCGGGAGGACGGGCGTGGTCATTCGGAGGAAGAAGACGTGTCACAGACATCGCATGGCATTGGCGGGCTGAGCTATGACGCCAAGAAGCGCCCGTGGCCGGCCGAGTTCAACGTGTTCCTGGCGCTGGTCATCCTGGTCGGTGCCTTCGAGCTGATCGGCCGCGTCTTCCTCGGCGACAGCTTCCTGTTCAACACCCGCGAGAACGTCTCCGGGCTCTTCAACGAGCAGCGCCTGCAGATCATCATCCTGCAGGTTTCGATCGTCGGCATCATCGCCATCGGCGTCACCCAGGTTATCATCTGCGGCGGCATCGACCTGTCCTCCGGCTCGATCGTCGGCGCCACCGCCATGATCGCCATGAGCTTCGCCCAGGTTGCGACCGTCAACGGCAATCCCAATCCCAAGGCGATGTTCATCGACTTTGGCTGGACCGACCTGCCGGTCATCGTGCCGCTGCTGGTCGCGATCGGCTGCGGCCTGATCGCCGGCCTGATCAATGGCTTCCTTATCGCCTACACGCGCATTCCGCCTTTCATCGCCACGCTCGGCATGATGGTCACGGCGCGCGGCATTGCCAAATGGTGGTCGAAGGGCCAGCCGATCTCGTTCCCGACCGAAAGTTTCGCGGCCATCGGCAAGGGCCTGATGCCTGTCGTCATCTTCATCTCGCTGGCGGTCCTGTTCCAGCTGATTTTGACCTACACGAAATACGGCAAGCACTGCTACGCCATCGGCTCCAACGAGGATGCCGCGCGCATGTCAGGCATCAAGATCGCCAACCATAAGGTGCTGGTCTATGCCATCGCCGGTATCCTGGCCGCGATCGCCGCGGTGGTGCTGTCCTCCAAGAACCTCACCGCCCAGGCCGGCATGGGCGTCATGTACGAGCTCGACGCCATCGCCATGGCGGTCATCGGCGGCGTTTCGCTGTCGGGCGGTCGCGGCTCGATCATCGGCACGGTCATCGGTTCGCTGATCTTCGGCGTCATCATTTCCGGCTTCACCTTCCTGCGCCTCGACGCCTATTATCAGGAGATGGTCAAGGGCGTGATCATCGTCGGCGCGGTCGTTCTCGATCAATGGCGCCAGCGCCGCCGCGCGATAGGAGCATGACCATGTCCGACATCGTTCTGAAGACCGAAAACCTCACCAAGCATTATGGCGGCGTGCACGCCTTGCAGGAGGCGAATTTCGAGCTGCGCAAGGGCGAGCATGTCGCCATCATGGGCGACAACGGCGCCGGTAAGTCGACCTTCGTGCGCCAGATCACCGGCGTCGAGCAGCGCACCGAAGGCAAGATCTGGTTCGACGGCAAGGAGGTGAACTTTGCCGGCCCGATCGAGGCGCGCGAGGCGGGCATCGAGACGGTGTTCCAGAACCTTGCGCTGGCCGACGATCTCGACGTGCCGTCGAACCTGTTCCTCGGCCGCGAGAAGGTGCTGTTCAACCTCGGCCCCTTTTCCATCCTCGACCGCAAGGCGATGCGCAAGGCGACGGAGGCAGCGCTTGTCCGCACGGCGGTGAAGATCCCGAACCTGTCCAGCACCATCCGCCACATGTCGGGCGGCCAGCGCCAATGCGTGGCGATCGCCAGGACCGCGACCTTCGCTTCCAAGCTGATCATCATGGACGAGCCGACGGCGGCACTCGGCGTGCAGGAGACCGCGCAGGTCGAAAACATCATCCGCACGCTGAAGGAGAACGGCGAGCCGCTGATCCTGGTCAGCCACAACATGCGCCAGGTGTTCGACCTGGTCGACCGCATCGTCGTCTTCCGCCGCGGCCGCATCGTCGCCAATCTGCGCAAGCAGGACACCGACGGCAACGACATCGTCGCCTACATCACCGGCGCCAAGACCGGACAGGCGGAGCTCCAGGCCGCCTGACGGCGCGTCGCGACGGGACCAACCAATTGTCCGCGCCGGAAGGCGCGGGCGAGCCTTTAACACCATCTCGAAGGACATTCCATGACACTACGCTTCGCTCTTCTCGGCGCCGGCCGTATCGGCAAGGTGCATGCCCGCGCCGTTGCCTCCAACCCGCAGGCCAAAATGGTGGCCGTGGCCGACGCCTTCGAGAAAGCGGCGACGGAACTGGCCTCCGCCTATGGCGCCGAAGTCCGCACGGTCGATGCCATCGAGCAGGCCAAGGACATCGACGCCGTCATCATCTGCACCCCGACCGATACCCATGCCGATCTGATCGAGCGTTTCGCCAAGGCCGGCAAGGCGATCTTCTGCGAGAAGCCCATCGACCTCGACGTCAAGCGCGTCGAAAAATGTCTTGCGGTGGTCGAGCAGACCGGAGCCACGCTGATGGTGGGCTTCAACCGCCGCTTCGACCCGCATTTCGCCGCCGTGCGCAAGGCGATCGACGACGGTGCCATCGGCACCGTCGAGATGGTCACCATCACGTCGCGCGATCCGGGCGCCCCGCCGCTCGACTACATCGCCCGCTCGGGCGGCATTTTTCGCGACATGACCATCCACGATTTCGACATGGCGCGCTTCCTGCTCGGCGAGGAGCCCGTCGCGGTGAGCGCGCACGCTTCGGTGCTGGTCGACAAAAAAATCGGCGAAGCCGGCGATTTCGATAGCGTCAGCGTCATCCTCGAAACCGCCTCCGGCAAGCAGGCCGTCATCTCCAACTCGCGCCGCGCCACCTATGGCTATGACCAGCGCATTGAGGTGCATGGCTCCAAGGGCATGGTCGCGGCCGAGAACCAGCGGCCGGTGTCGATCGAACTGGCCAACGACAAGGGCTACACCCGTCCGCCGCTGCACGACTTCTTCATGACGCGCTACATCGAGGCCTACGCCAACGAGATCGCGGCGTTCATCGCCGCGGCAACTGCCGGAAAGAAGGCGGCGCCGAGCGGCAAGGACGGGCTGATCGCGCTGAAGCTGGCCGACGCGGCCTTGCAGTCGGCCAAGACGGGCAAGACCATCCGCGTCGATTGAAATTTGAATACGGATTGAGGAGCACAGCGATGAACGGTTTGGCCGGTCGCAATTCAGAAACGCGCGCCATCGTCACGGGCGGCGCGCAGGGCATCGGCTTCGCGGTTGCGGAAGCCTTGGCCGATGAGGGCTGCCGCGCGCTGGCCCTGATCGGGCGCTCGCAGGAAAAGGGCGACAGGGCGGTCGCGGCGCTGAAGAAGAACGGCGTCGACGCCATCTTCATCAGCGCCGATGTTGCCAAGGTCGCCGACTGCAAGCGCGCCGTCGAGACCGCGATCAAGCATTTCGGAACGCTGAACGCGCTGGTCAACGCGGCCGCCACTTCCGCGCGCGGCTCGCTGGTGGAGACATCGGAAGAACTCTTCGACCAGATATTCGACACCAATGTGCGCGGCCCCTTCTTCCTGATGCAGGGTCTGGTCGCGCATCTCCTGGCACGCAAAGCGCCGGGCTCGATCGTCAACGTGCTGTCGATGTCGGCGCATGCCGGCCAGTCCTTCCTCACGCCCTATTCGACCAGCAAGGGCGCGCTGATGACGCTGACCAAGAATGTCGCGAGCTCCTATCGGAAGAACCGCATCCGCTGCAATGCTGTGCTGCCGGGATGGATGGACACCGAGGGCGAGGCGATCGTGCAGAAGAAGTGGCATGACGCGCCGGACGACTGGCTGGAAAAGGCCGAGGCCGCGCAGCCCATGGGCCAACTGGTCAAGCCGGCGCAACTCGCCCGGCTGATCACCTATATGCTGAGCCCCCAAGCCGGCGTCATGACCGGTTCTCTGGTCGATTACGACCAGAACATCGCCGGCGTGGTCGGAGAGTAAGAACCGCGCTGCGGCCACCCCTTTCTACCCGTCACTATAAGGGGAGAAATGCCCGGCAGGGCAACGAGGGCAGCGCCAGTAGCGCCAGTATTGACAATTGGCACTTCCAAGCGCGGCCGTCGCTCTTTCAGGCGATCACCTTCAGGCAGCATCATCGGCACGTGACAAACGCCCACGCATCGATTATATGGGCCGCATGATCCACCTGACCGCCTCGTTTTGGTACTTTTATGACAGCTCGCTGGCGGCGGGAGGATTGCGCTCGATCTGAAAACTCCAGATCAAAAAATCCGACAAGCCGCCAGACCTGGCGGCTTTTTTGTTTCAAGCCGGCAGGTCTCCTAAACCAGGAGCAGAAAGCCGTGTTGACCACCACAGACGACCTTCGGGTCAAGGAACTCAAGGTACTGACCACGCCGGACGAGGTGATGCGCGAGATACCGCGCTCGCTCACTGCGACGCGCACCGTTGCCGCCTCGCGCAACGCCATCCATTCCATCCTCACGGGGGCCGACGATCGACTTGTTGTCATCGTCGGCCCTTGTTCCATCCACGATCCGGTCGCCGCCGTGGACTACGCCAGCCGTCTGGCGGCGCTGCGCGAGGCCCTGGCCGACCGGCTCGAGATCGTCATGCGCGTCTATTTTGAGAAACCGCGCACCACGGTTGGCTGGAAGGGCCTGATCAACGATCCCGACCTCGACGGCAGCTTCAACATCGACAAGGGTCTGCGCATGGCGCGCAACGTGCTGTCGGCCGTCAACAATCTCGGTCTGCCGGCGGCGACCGAGTTCCTCGACATGACGACGCCGCAATACATCGCCGACCTCGTCGCCTGGGGCGCGATCGGCGCGCGCACCACCGAAAGCCAGATCCATCGCGAGCTGGCCTCGGGCCTCTCCTGTCCCGTCGGCTTCAAGAACGGCACCGACGGCAATCTCAGGATCGCTGGCGAGGCGGTGAAATCGGCCGCCCAGCCGCATCATTTCATGGCGGTGACCAAGGGCGGCCGCAGCGCCATCGCGGCGACCACCGGCAACGAGGACTGCCATGTCATCCTGCGCGGAGGCATCACGCCGAACTATGATGCCGCAAGCGTCGATGCCGCCGCTACCGAACTTGGCCGCATCGGCGTCGCGCCGCGGCTGATGATCGATGTCAGCCACGCCAACAGCGCCAAGAAGCCGGAGAACCAGCCGAAGGTCGCGCATGACGTGGCGGGCCAGGTCGCAGCGGGCGAAGAGCGCATCATCGGCGTCATGATCGAGAGCAATCTCGTCGCCGGCCGCCAGGATGTTGTGCCCGGCAAGCCGCTCGTCTACGGCCAGAGCATCACCGATGGCTGCATCGACTGGGCGACCACCGAGACGGTCCTGCACGGCCTCGCCGGCGCCGTCGAATGGCGCCGGTCGGCGAGGCGCGAGATGCTCGCCAGCCGTCAGGGCGCGGCTTGAGCGGAAAGGCGAGGGCGGCGATCACGCCGCCCTCAACCCCTCCCAGGCCGTGAATATCGAAACGGCAAACAGCAGCAGCCCCGCTGCGCGGCCTGCAAATATGGTCGCCTTCGGATTGTCGACCAGCAGGCTCCGGCTGTGGCCGGCGGTGACGGCGAGCCCGCCATAGATCGCGGCCTGCGTGGCGACCGTCAGCAATCCCATGATCGCCGCCTGCATCCAGATCGGGCCGTAAGCCGGCTTCAGGAATTGCGGATAGACGGCAAGGATGAAGAGATAGGCTTTCGGATTGATCAGGCAGGTGACCAGGCCCTGGCGAAACGCCTTCCAGGCCGAGCGGCTCCCCGCAGGCCCGTCATCGCCGACGGTGATCGAGCTGCGTATCAGCGAAATGCCGATACAAGCCATGTAGGCGGCGCCGGCGACCAGCAGCGGCGTGAACAGGATCGGCACGAAATGCATGAGCAGGCCGACGCCGATCGCGCCGTTCAGCGTGTGCACTGCACCGCCCAGCATGACGCCGGCGGTCGCGGCCAGGCCCCTGTTGCTGCCGCCGGCCAGCGCATTGGCCAGCACGAACAGCATGTCCATGCCCGGAACGGCGATGATGCCGAACACAAGCACGAAGAACAGCCAGAGGTTTTCGGCATAGCTCATGTCAGTTGCCTGTCGCATTATCCGCTTGCGCGAAAAGGGAATCGGTTGCTTTTCAAGCGGGTAGGCGACTCTATAGGTCACTCCAACTGACGAGGATGTGTCAGTTGCGTTCTGATCGGGCCAAGGAAATGCGCAAGGCCTCGCGGCTGTTCGAGATCATCCAGGTCCTGCGGCTGGCCAAGAAGCCGGTGACGGCGGCGATGCTCGCCGGGCAGCTGGAAGTCACCGTGCGCTCGGTCTATCGCGACATCGCGGCCCTGCAGGCGATGCGCGTGCCGATCGAGGGCGGGCGCGGCATCGGCTACATCCTGCGCCCCGGCTTCGACCTGCCGCCGCTGATGTTTTCCATCGAGGAGATGGAGGCGATCGTGCTGTCCTTGGCGCTGCTCGAGCGCACCGGCGACGAGGAGCTCAAGCAGGCCGCCAAACGCGTCGGCGCCAAGATCGCCGGCGCCGTGCCGCCGCCTTTACGGCAGACGCTCGACGCCAACGCGCTCCATGCCTGGGGCTTTGCCGCACCCTCCGCTTCCGCTGTCGACCTCGCTTTGGTCCGCCGCGCCATCCGCGACGAGGAGAAGCTAAGCCTCTCCTATCGCGACGAAGCGGGGCGGGCGAGCGACCGCATCATCCGTCCGGTTGCGCTGATCTATTATGCCGAGACCGCCAACATCGTCGCCTGGTGCGAATTGCGGCAGGCCATCCGCAATTTCCGCAGCGATCGCATTGAGGATTGCCGAGAGACCGGCTTGTGGTTCAAGGGCGAAGGCGACCGGCTGCGGCAGGTCTGGGTCGACGGCTGGGAGATCAATGCCGCGGCCGCCGGCGGCAACTGAGCCGCTACCCCGCCGCGGTCGATGCGATTTCAGGGCACGATGCCGCGGCAGGCCCAGGCTACATTGGCGAAGGATCGCGGGCCGTCGGGCCGGCCGGCCTGATAGGCATCGCGAACTGCGGCCTCCGTGCTGGTTCGCTCGGCCGCGTCCAGCGTGGTCATGTATTTACCGAGCGGGCCTTCGCCGGCGCCGATCGGCGCCCAGAAGTCATCGAAATCCGCGTAGTCCATGCGGATCATCAGCTCGACTTCGCTGACATCGACCAGACCCTGCTCGACAAAGGTCCGTTTCATCTCGCCCGGCTGCATCATGGGCTGGAAGCAATAGCGACTGCGCATCTGGCGTCCGCTTTCGCTGAGCGCCGCGACAGTGTCGATTATCATGCGCATGCCGGTCATGCCGCCGTAATGGTCCCAGACCACGGCCGCGACCACGCCGCCCGGCCGCGTCACGCGGCGCATCTCGGCCACCGCCTTGCCGGCCTCCGGCACGAAGTGCAGCACCAGCAGCGCCAGCGCGCGGTCGAACGCATCGTCGGCGAACGGCAGGGCGGTGGCATCCGCCTGCTGAATGGTGACACGCGGATCGGTGTTCCTCTCCTTCGCCGCCGCGACGAAGACCGGCGAGAAGTCGATGGCCTGGATCTCGCCGAGATCGCCTGATTTCGCCAGTTCGAAGGTGAGGCTGCCGGTGCCGCAGCCGACGTCGAGGATTTTTTCGCCGCCGGCCAGACCTGCGAAGTCGATGAACTTGGGCGCGAGTCTTCTGCTCCATCGCCCCATGAGCTGCTCATAGCCGGACGCCGCGTGAACGGTGAAGCTTGATGTCATCCCGCCCTCCCTTCGCTGGCTTCAGCCTAGACCTGCGCGGAAGCCATGCCAAGCAACGAAAGCAGCTGATCGTTCCGTGGTCGCACACAAGGGTTGGAGCGGGTGGGCGCCGCCGGCCAGGCACGTTGCTGGGAATGTGTACAGAAGCTAATATAGCGCCGGACCCTCGCGAAAATTGGGGGACGGGGTGAGCAAGATCCTGATTTGCGGTGGAGGCGTAATCGGGTTGTGCACAGCGGCCATGCTTGGCCGCGACGGTCATGACGTGACGGTCCTCGAGGCTGATCCAGCGGATCGGCCTTCGAGTTCCATTCAAGGATGGGACTGGGAGCGCCCAGGTGTTGCGCAATTTAGGCAGCCTCATAACCTCAGCTCGCGTTTCCGGATGGTCGCCGACCAGGAGCTGCCGGGGCTGACGGACAAATTGCTGCGCGCCGGCTGCGTCTGGATGGATTTCTTCGACCCTCGATCGTTGCCCCCGACAATAACGGACAGGGCGCCCCGCCCGGGCGACGAAGCCATGCGCTTCGTCACCGGCAGGCGGCCGGTGATCGAGTGGGCCGTAGCCGAGATGGCGCAAGCTGCGCCCAATGTGACGGTCCGGCGGGGAATCAAGGTTCGCGAGCTGATCACCGGAGCCTCAGCCATTCCCGGCGTGCCGCATATTGCGGGCATTCGCACAACGTCCGGCGAGGAGATTCGTGCCGACCTGGTGATCGATGCGATGGGGCGGCGAAGCCCTGCCTGCGAATGGATCGTTGCCGCCGGAGGCCGCAGTCCGAGCGAGGAAGCTGAAGACAGCAATTTCGTCTATTTCACTCGCTATTTCACGGGCAAGCAGCGGCCGCGCCGAAAGGGCCGCCTGCTCACTCCGATGGGGCTGTTCTCGATTCTCACCCTGGATGGCGACAACGACACCTGGTCGGTCACCCTGTTCACCTCCGCGAGAAACAAGGCCATGCGGGCTTTGCGCGACACCGCCACGTTCCGCCGTGTCGTCATGGCGTGTCCGATGCAGGCCCATTGGCTTGACGGCGAGCCGATCACGCATGTCCTGCTGATGGCGGGTGTTCTCGACCGCTACTGGCGGTTTGTCGTCAACGGCCAGCCTGTCGTCACCGGGTTTGCGGCTGTGGCCGATGCCTGGGCCTGCACCAATCCGTCCGCCGGGCGGGGGTTGAGCGTCGGCCTTCTGCACGCGCAGGTGCTCAGGAACGTCGCTCGCCGGCACATCGACGACCCTGCCGGATTCTCGCGAGAATATGATGCCGAGACCGAGCGCCAGGTCGGGCCGTTCTATCGCAACCAGATCGCCGCCGACCGTGCCCGGATCGCGGAGATGAACGCCCTGGCGGACGGCCTTCCTGTTCCGCCGCCGAATCCGGTCATGGCCCGGCTTTTCGCTGCCGCAAGCGAGGATGCCGACGTGTTTCGCGGCGTGATCGAGATCGCCATGTGCGTTTCGCTGCAGCAGGATGTCGTCGCCAGACCGCATATCGCGGCAAAACTGGCCGAACTGGACGGTCGTCCCTTGCCGCCGAATCCCAACATCATCGATCGAGACCGTATGGCATCCCTGCTTGCCGGCTGATCTTTCGCAATCCAGCCTCGACGCGTGGGAGAAAGCTCATCGGGGACCGCGACGACGGAGACTTCGCTCACGCAGGCGTCGTTTTGCCGGTCGAGAGAGCGTCGAACACTTCGCTTGTTTCGGCCACGAGCGTTCGCACCAGTTGGCCGGCCGGAAGCTCCCTGTTCAGCGCCGCCGCCTGCCCATAGAGATGAAAGGCGAAATCTTCTTTGGCGTCGCTGAGCGGAGCGCTGAGCGCGACCATTTGCGGAAAGTCCGGAAGGGGCACCCTGCTCTCCTCCATTTCCAGGACGTAGCGGGTGCGTCTCGCCCGCGCCGCGCGGCCGGTGAAGACATCGGTGACCATCGTGTCCATGTCGGTCGCGGTGCGGATCAGGGCGCGGCGCGGTGCGTCCGTGCCGGCCTCGTCGCAGGACAGGAAACCGGTGCCGATCTGCACGCCGCTGGCGCCTAGCGCGAAAGCGGCCGCTATGCCGCGGCCATCAGCGATGCCTCCCGCGGCAATGACCGGGAGCTCGACGGCATCGACTACCTGGGGAACCAGCGCCATCGTTCCAACGCCGTCGCCAGGACCATTGGGAGCATGCGAACCGCGGTGACCTCCCGCCTCCCAGCCCTGGGCGATGACCGCGTCGGCCCCGCCGTCGGCGAGCTTGCGCGCCTCGGCGACATTCGTCGCGGTGCCGATGATTGCGATCCCGGCATGCTTCAGCCTGCCAATGGCAGCCGCATCCGGAATGCCGAAATGAAAGCTCACGACCGGCGGGCGGATCTCGAGCAGCAGTTCAAGCTTTTCTTCGTCGAAACCCGGTCCGATCGGCGGAAGCCTCCGCGAGGGTTCGTCGAGCGACAGCTCCTCGTAGTAGGGCCGCAACCTTTCGATGACCCGGGTCAGCACGGCGTCGCGGGTGTCGGGCCTGGGAAAAACAAAGAAGTTGAGGTTGAAGGGACGCCCGGTTAAGGCGCGCATCTGGCGCGCAGCGTTGCGCAGGCCATCCGGCAGCATCGATGCGCATCCGAGCGACCCCAGCCCACCGGCATTGCTCACCGCGGCGGCGAGTTCCGGCGTCGCAGAGCCCGCCATTGGCGCCTGGATGATCGGATGCTCGATCTTCAAGAGATCGCATAAGCGGCGGTTCGGCCACATGAGCGTTTTTCCTGTTGGGAAGGAACACACGCCCACCCATCATAAGCCGGTCTCGGGGCCGGGTCACCGGAATTGTGCGGGTACGCTCCCCACACTCTCTCGCTCCACCAGCGGGCATTCCAGCTTGGTGATCGGATACCGTCCGCGGCCGGGCGTCGGCGGTGTTTCGAGCTGCTCGATCGCCCATTGGCCCATCGCCAGATGCGGCAGGATGGAGGTCGTCAGCGGCGGGAAGAGATGGCGGGCGATCTCCTCGTCATTGCAGTGGCCTGCACAGCTCGCCTCAAGTTTTCGAGAACAGCGCCTGTATCGTCTCGATCGGCATCAGCATGACGCGCTCGCCCAGCGGAGACATAATGAAGCCGTGACGCTGGTAGAAACCAACGGCGCCGTCGTCGATGGCGTGTGCCACCACGGCACGAACCCCGGCAATATCCGAAACCGCGAGGCAACGCCGCAGCGCATCGGAAAGCAGGTCGCCCCCGAGGCCCATTCCCTGGAACGCCTGATCGACCGCCAGACGGCCTATCAGCAGCAAGGGAACCTGTTCGGGCATGCCCCGGCGCAGCTTGGCGCTTGGCAGCGCGATCCGTTCTTCCATCGCCGTGGAGATCGCATAGTAACCGACAACACGATTTTTCGTGCCCGCGTCACAAACGACATAGGTTCGCGCGGACAGCCCTTCGCCAACTAAGGCACGGTTTCGCAGCCAGTCATCGAGAGACGAATGCTTGCCATTTTGAAATTCGGAAACGTCATGGCTGACGCTCAGCCGTTCCGGAGCGCATACCCGCAATCCCTGCGGCTGCCCGGCGGGCATCAGCGCTCCCAGATTGGCTTGCGCGTGATACGTGCCCGAAGCTCGTCCGATGGTTCGTTCGGAGCATCAAGCAGATCAAGAAATTTCTCATGCGCGTCGGTATCGAGAAAGAAGGCGCGCTGGTCGAGAATGGTCTCCTCGGCCTGCCTGCGGGCGCTATCCAGCATGAACTCCGACAGTTTTTGCCCGCGCAAGCTCGCCGCGCGGTTGAGGATAGCCTTCGTCCCCGCCGAAGCGCGGATTTGAATTACGTCATCCTTGCGTGCTGCGTCGTGATTGCCGCCAGCATGACCGGACTGCACCATCGAACCCTCCTATCTCAGGATAAGAGATCTAGCGGCCGTCGGTACAATGTCAATACATTTCGATTTTGGCTTGCGGGCTGGGACATCCTATCCCTTCACGTCTGCCACGCTCTCTCGCTCCACCAGCGGGCATTCCAGCTTGGTGATCGGATACCGTCCGCGGCCGGGCGTCGGCGGTGTTTCGAGCTGCTCGATCGCCCATTGGCCCATCGCCAGATGCGGCAGGATGGAGGTCGTCAGCGGCGGGAAGAGATGGCGGGCGATCTCCTCATCGTCATAGCCGACCACGGAGATGTCCTGCGGGATGTGCAGGCCGGCTTCCTTCAGCGCCTCGTAGCAGCCGATCGCCGTGCGGTCGTTCTGGCAAAAGATGGCGGTCGGCCGCTCCTTGAGCCCGAGTAGCTTGACCGTCGCGGCGTAGCCGGCGCTGGCTGACCAGTCGCCCTCTACCACCAGTTCCGGATCGAACGGGATATCGGCGGTGGCTAGAGCGCGGCGGTAGCCCTTGAGCCGATCCTGAGCGGCCTGCATCCACGGCTCGCCGGTGATGGTGGCGATGCGGCGATGGCCGTGGGCGATCAGATGCCTGGTCGCGCTCTGGCCGCCAGCGATCTCGGAGGGAACCACGGCCGGGAAGGCATAATCGGCGGTATAGCAGTTGAGCAGGATGACCGGGATGTCGAGGCTGTAGAGAAAATCGGGCGCGGCGATCTCGCGGGTGAAGATGGTCATATAGATCAGCGCCGAGATGCCGCGCCTTGTCAGTGCCTGGATGGCGCGCGGCTCCATCACTGCGTCGCCCATGGTCTGCGCCACCAGAAGCACATTGCCGGCATTCCACGAGGCCTGCCGTGCCCCCTCGATGGCGACCACCGCCTCGGGGCTGGTGGCGAGCTGGTCGACCGCGAAGCCGATGACGCCGTCCAGGCTTTCGAACGGCGTCACCGGCGGCCGCAACGCCGAAAAGACCGGTGGCGAATAGCCCAGCGCCCTGGCCGCCTCGATCACCCGGTCACGGGTCTGCTGCGACAGCCTGATGCCCGGCGAATTGTTGAGCACGAACGAGACCGTCGCCTGCGAGCAGCCGGCGGCGCGCGCAATGTCGGTCATGGTGACGCGCCCCTTGGGCTTGGCGGCCGGCTTGCGGCGCCTGGAAGCCCCGGGAGGATCGCGCAGTTCCGTCGGTTCGCTCATGGTCGTTTCCCAAAACCCAGCCGGCCCTAAAGCAAAGGCCGGCAATGGCCAGATGGTCAAGGTCCGTACGTTACTGCGATCGCCTTGGCTTATATATATTAGCAAGCGCAACATGCAAATCGCTGGCTGCGCCGCTTCGCGACGAAACCGGCCAAACAAGGTCAGCAATGCTGACAATTCCTGTGTTTTCTGCGCGGCTGCAAGACTTGCCGCGCTCACTCTCCTCGCTCCCCGCGCGTCCTTCGACCAGCAACTCCTGCGCTTCGAAAGCGCGCGTCTTGGTCTTATAACTAATACTCTTTACTAATAGCCGTCAGCGTTCTACTGTCAACTCGTCGTCACCGCCCGGGCTTCCGTTGGGTGACGGCGGGTGTGAGGGACGCTCGCTCGAAACCCGGCGGGATCGCCGGTCCGGGCTCGCGCCCCATCTTCACGAAAATGTCAGACAAATCGGACTATTTACGAACGTCACATGAGTGTCTAGTGTCCCCATCGCGGCCGGATCGGCACCGTTCTTAAGTCGGCGGACCTTTGCGCCGTACCCTTGAGGAGGAGGGTTGTCCGGGCCGCAGCCGAGACATCGGCAACGAGTTCTACAAGGCAAGTTCTACAAGGGAGGTTGAACTATGAAATCCATGATCCGTAATGCATCTGTCGCCGCGTCGGCCTTGCTCATCGGGCTTGCGGCCACAGCGGTAACCCGCGCGGACGACAAGCCGACGCTGGCCTTCGTCGTCAACGGCGCGTCCGACTTCTGGAAGGCGGCGGAAGCCGGCGTGAAGAAGGCGCAGGGCGAACTGCCCGACTACAATCTCGAGCTCAAATATCCGGAACAGTCCTCGGTCGCCATCCAGCAGCGGCTGATGGACGATCTGGTGACGGCAGGCGTCAAGGGCATCATGGTCTCGGCCGTCGATCCCAAGACCTCGACCGACGGGCTGAACAAGATCGCGTCGGAAACCGCGCTGTTCACCACCGACTCGGATGCGCCGCAGACCAAGCGCGTCGCCTATATCGGCTCGTCCAACGTCGATGCCGGCAAGCAGGCGGCTGAGATCGCCAAGAAAGCGATGCCCAACGGCGGCAAGTGCCTGGGTTTCGTCGGCCTGCTCGGCGCCGACAACGCCAAGGAGCGCATCCAGGGCATGAAGGACGGGCTCGCGGGCAGCAAGATCGAGCTGGTCGATGTGCGCGGCGACGACATCGACCAGGCGCGCGCCAAGAAGAATGTCGAGGACGCGCTGGTCGCCAGCCCCGACATCACCTGCATGGTCGGCTTCTACTCGTACAACACGCCGCGCATCTATGAAGCGTTGCGCGACGCCGGCAAGCTCGGCCAGATCACCGTCGTCGGCTTCGACGATGATCCGATCACGCTGGGCGGCGTCAAGGAGGGCACGGTCGCCGCGACCGTGGTGCAGCAGCCGTTCGAATGGGCCTATCAGGGCATGAAGCTGATGGCCGCCTATCTCAAGGGCGACAAGTCGGGCATCCCGGCCAACAACCTGATCATCATCCCGACCAAGATCATCGGCAAGGATGACGTGGACGCCTACGCCGCCAACCTCAAGGCGATGCAGGGCAAGTAAGCTCAGCACTGTTGCGCCGGCTCAAGGTTCGCCTTGAGCCGGCGTTCGTATTGACGGACCCGCCAAGGCCCGTCAGTCTGTGGCCACCGGCAGTTGCCCCGTGCGGTAAACTTAGGCGCGATGACCTCTACCGACACCACTCAACCGATCACTGCTCCGTTCCTGAGCCTGGATGCCGTGCGCAAGACCTATCCGGGCGTCGTCGCGCTGGACAGGTTCTCGATGGAGGTCCGGCCCGGCGAGGTCATCGGTCTGGTCGGCGAAAACGGCGCCGGCAAATCGACGCTGATGAAGATCCTCGGCGGCGTGACGCGGCCGGACAGCGGCACCATAACCGTCGATGGCGCAGCACATGACGCGCTGACCGTCGAGCACAGCATCGGCTCCGGCATCGCCTTCGTGCATCAGGAACTCAACCTCTTCGAAAATCTCGACGTCGCCGCCAACATCTTCTTCGGCCGCGAGCCGCTGCGCGCCGGACCGCTGAAGCTGGTCGACCGCGCGAAACTGCGCGAGATGGTGGCGCCACTGCTGAAGCGCGTCGGCGCCAATTTCTCGGCCGACGCCCCTGTCGCGTCGCTGTCGCTCGCCCAGCAGCAGATGGTCGAGATCGCCAAGGCGTTGTCGATCAAGGCACGCCTTGTGATCCTCGACGAGCCGACCTCCAGCCTGCCGATCGCCGAGACCGAAAAGCTGCTCGACGTCATCAAGGGGCTGAAGGCCGAAGGCATCAGCGTCATCTTCATCTCGCACCGGCTGCATGAGATCGAGCGCGTCGCCGACCGCGTCGTGGTGCTGCGCGACGGCACGCTGGCCGGCACGCTGGCGAAGGACCGGATCAACCACGACGAAATGGTCAGGCTGATGATCGGCCGCATGCTGAAGGAGCGCGAGAAGGCCGGCGAAGCCGCGCGGGCTCCGGGCAGCGTTGCGCTGTCGGCCGACGCGATCCGCACCGGCACCTATCCGGATAGGCCGGTCAGCATCGAACTGAGGCGCGCAGAGATCCTCGGCCTGGCGGGCCTGGTCGGCTCCGGCCGCACGGAGTTGGCGCGCGTGCTGTTCGGCATCGACGAGCGGTTGGCCGGCAGCGTCACGCTCGACGGAAAGCCGCTGAATGTGACATCGGCCGCCGACGCGGTGGCGAACGGCATTTTCCTCGTGCCGGAGGACCGCAAGCTGACCGGCATATTGCTCGATCTCTCGATCGCGCAAAACATTTCGCTGCCCAACCTGCCGGCCCATGCCAGGCGCTCGCTGGTCTCGGTCGGCGCCGAGCTCGCGACGGCGGAAAAGCAGAAGAAGAACCTCGGCATAAAGGCCCCGTCGGTGCTTACCCGCACCGGCACCCTGTCGGGCGGCAACCAGCAGAAGGTGGTCCTGGCCAAATGGCTGGCAATGAACCCCAAGGTGATGATCCTGGACGAGCCGACGCGGGGCATCGACATCGGCGCCAAGGCCGAGATCTACGGGCTGATGCGGGCGCTCGCCGATGCCGGCGTCGCCGTGCTGATGATCTCCAGCGACATGGAAGAAGTGATCGGCGTGTCGGACCGCATCGCGGTCATGCATGAGGGGCAGATCTCCGGCATCCTCGACAAGGACGATTTCAGCCAGGAAAACGTGCTCTTGCTGGCGGTCGGCAAGAAGCCGAAACTGCTGCAAGCGGCGGGAGCAGCGCAATGAGCAAGAAAGATCTCGGCCTGCTGATCCTGATCCTGGTGGTCGGCGCGGTGGTGACGGCCATCAATCCGCGCTTCCTGTCGGCGATCAATCTCGCCAACACCTCCAACCTGGTCGCGCTGTTCGGCATCCTGTCGATCGGCCAGGCCTTCGTCATCATCACCGGCGGCATCGAATTGTCGGTCGGCTCGGTGATTGCGCTGCTGGGCACGCTGTTCATCGACTTCATCGCGGTGCGCGAGGTGAGCTGGCCGCTGGCCTTCGTGCTGATCATCGCGCTCGGCGCCGTCATCGGCTTCGTGCATGGCTGGCTGATCACGCGGCTCAAATTGCAGCCTTTCGTGGTGACGCTGTGCGGCCTGCTCATCTATCGCGGCGTGGCGCGCTTCTACACCGCCGACGGCACGGCGGGCTTCGCCTTCGGGCAGAATTTTCCGACGCTCGAATTCCTGACCGCCGGCCGCTCCTATGGCCTACCGAACAGCTTCATCGCGCTGATCGTTATCGCCGTCGTCATGTGGGTAGTGCTGCACCGCTCGGTCTTCGGCCGCTATCTCTACGCCATCGGCAAAAACGAGGAAGCGGCGAAATATTCCGGCATCCGCACCGGCCGGGTAATCATCGCCGCCTACGTCATCTGCGGCGTGCTGACGGCGCTGTCGGCGATCTATTTCGCCATGTACACGCGCTCGATCTCGCCGGCGAGCCACGGTCAGTTCTACGAGCTCTATGCCATCGCCGCGGCGGTGCTCGGCGGCTTCTCGCTGCGCGGCGGCGAGGGCTCGCTGGTCGGCGCCGTCCTCGGCACCGTGCTGCTGCAGGAGCTGCAGAATCTCGTCAATTTGCTCGGCATCCCCTCGTCGCTCAATTTCGCGGTGATGGGCGGCGTGATCCTGATCGGCGTGCTGGTCGACCAACAATGGGGCGTCTTCCGCGCCCGGCGCCGGATGCTGGAGGCGTCGCGCAGGGGCGTCGCCGGTGCGCCGGCGGAGTAGCCTCGCTCTCTTCCGCCCACTCCCGGACCGGGTTCCGATTGGATCGATGCTCGCGGTGAAGCCGCGGGCAAGTCCGGATTCGCGGACGAATTGCAACAAAGCGTGAACCGGAAAACAGCCCTTGTCGCAGAATCGGGGCTGGGCTAAGCAATTGGCATCTGAGGGTTCCAAGAACAAAATATGGGAGAAATGACCGTGACATCATCACGTTGGATCGCGCTCGCCGCGCTGGCGTTGACCTGCTCGACCCCGGCTATGGCCAAGGACTGGAAGACCGTGACGGTGGCGATGGAGGGTTCTTATGCCCCCTGGAACCAGACGGATGCCAGCGGCAAGATCGTCGGCTTCGAGGTGGACATCCTGAACGACGTCTGCGCCCGCGCGAAGCTGGAATGCAACATCGTGGCGCAGGACTGGGACGGCGTCATTCCCGGCTCACCGCCGGCAAGTTCGATATCGTCATGGACGGCATGTCGATCACCGAAGAGCGCATGAAGACGATCGACTTCTCGATCCCCTATGCCTCGTCGCCGGTGGCTTTCCTGGCCGACAAGAACGGTCCGCTGGCGCAGCTGTCCAACAGCGGCAAGATGATCGATCTGTCGAAGGACGACGCCGAAGCCAAGGCGGCGATCGACACGCTGCGCAAGGAGCTCACCGGCAAGAATGTCGGCCTGCAGGTCTCGACCACCGAGGCGACGTTCGCCGACAAGTATCTGAAGGACGTGGCCAACGTCCATGAGTACAAGACCACCGACGAGCACGACCTCGACCTGATGGCGGGCCGTATCGACGTCGCCTTCGCCGACACCACCTATTTCCTCGGCACGCTGGCCAAGCCGGATGCCAAGGACCTGGCATTCGTCGGCCCGCAATTCAAGGGTGGCCCGATCCTCGGACCGGGTATCGGCGCCGCTTTCCGCAAGACCGACAAGGACCTGCAGGACATCTACAACAAGGCGCTCAAGGCCGCGCTCGATGACGGCTCGGTGTCGAAATACTCCATGCAATGGTTCAAGATCGACATTACCAAGTAATGTCGCAACGGGAGCAGCCAAGGCTGCTCCCGTTTTGCATTGAGAAGTATACGTCGATACCTATCTCGGCGCCCACAGGAGCCGTAAAAGTGGAGTTTCTCAACGATCTGAAAGACCAGGTGTCGACGGCCTATGAGCTGTTGGCTGCCGGCTGGGGCGTGCAACTGCTCTGGGGCATCGGCTGGACGCTCGCCGTCACCGTCGTTTCGATGCTGATTGGTGCCGTGCTGGGCTCGCTGGTGGCGGCGGCCAAGCTTTCACATCGCGGCGGATTGAGGTTCATCGGCGAGAGCTACACCACCGTCTTCCGCGGCGAACCGGAACTCCTGATCATCTACCTGTTCTACTATGGCGGCACGCAGGTCCTGACCGGTGTGGCGCGGTCGACCGGCTCGATCGGCTCGACGGACATCTTGAACATGCCGAGCTTCCTCGGCGGCGTGCTTGCGGTCGGCATCATTTCCGGCGCCTACCAGGCCGAGGTCTTTCGCGGGTCGTTCCTGGCGATTCATCGCGGCGAGCTGGAAGCGGCCCGTGCCTACGGCATGTCGGCCTGGCTGCGGTTTCGCCTCGTGATTATGCCGCAGGTCCTGCGTCTCGCAGTGCCGGGGCTGGGCAATGTCTGGCAATTGACCATCAAGGATTCGGCGCTGATCTCGGTCACCGGCGTCGCCGAGCTGATGCTCACCGCCAACAAGGCCGCGCGTTCGACGCATCATTCGCTGCTTTTCTACACGCTCGCCGGCATCCTCTATCTGGTGATGACGTCGATCTCGACGCCGATCTTCGACAAGGCCGAGCGTTACACCTCGCGCAGTTTCACGCGGCCGAAGTGAGAGGTGGCGGTGGGGTTCGATTTCTACCTTTCGACCATATGGAGCGTGCTGAAGGCGCTGCCGCTGACGCTCGAGATCTGGTTCTTCGGCATCGCCTTCGGGCTCATCATCGCCACCGGCCTGACCTGGCTGCGGGCTTCCGGCTACAAATTGGGTGAATATTTCACCCGCGCCTATGTCTTCGTCTTCCGCGGCTCGCCGCTGCTTGTGCAGCTCTATCTGATCTATTTCGGGCTCTCCCAGTTCGACTTCGTTCGCCACAGCCCGATCCTGTGGCCTATCCTGCGCGATCCGATGTATTGCACGATCGTCGCCATGGCCTTGAACACAGCCGCCTATGAGAGCGAGATTTTCCGCGGCGCGCTGCGGGCGGTGCCTGTCGGCCAGATCGAGGCGGCAAAGGCATTCGGCATGTCGGCCTTCACCCGTTTCCGCCTCGTCACGCTGCCGATCGCGCTGCGGCTCGCCTTGCCAGCCTATTCGACGGAAATCATCCTCATGACCAAGGCGACCGCGCTGGCGTCCGTGGTCACCATCATGGAGATGATGGGAACGGCGCAGAAGATCCAGCACGACACGTTCCGGCCGATCGAGGTGCTGACCTGCGCCGGTGTTATCTACCTGCTGCTCAACTTGTCGATCGCCCGGCTGTTCGCCTGGGTCGAACACCGGCTTTCACCGCATCTGCGTCCCCCGCCTGAGCAGAGCCAGCTAGTCAAACCCGTCCCGGAGGTGTTGTGATGTCGGCAAATGTCGCCGCTGCCGCGAAAGCCGCACCGTCCTCCGATGAGACGCCCGCCATCAGCGTCAAGGACCTGCGCAAGTGCTTTGGCGATCATGAGGTGCTCAAGGGCATTTCGCTCGAAGCGCACAAGGGCGACGTCATCTCGATTCTCGGCTCCTCCGGGTCCGGCAAGAGCACGATGCTGCGCTGCATCAACCTTCTGGAAACCCCGGATTCCGGCGAAGTGCGGGTGGATGGCGAGCTCATCAAGATGAAGCGGGGTCGCGACGGCCACCAGATGCCCGCCGACATGCGCCAGGTGGAGCGGATCCGCGCCAACCTCGCCATGGTTTTCCAGAGCTTCAATCTCTGGTCGCATATGACCGTGCTGGAAAACCTCGTCGCCGCGCCGACGCATGTGCTCAAGCGGCCGCGCGCCGAGTGCCTGGAGCAGGCCGAGGCCTTGCTGAAGCGCGTCGGCATATGGGAGCGGCGCAACTACTATCCGCCCCACATGTCCGGCGGCCAGCAGCAGCGCGCGGCAATCGCCCGGGCGCTGGCGATGAATCCTAAGGTGATGCTGTTCGACGAGCCGACATCGGCGCTCGATCCGGAACTGGTCGGCGAGGTGCTGCGCGTCATGCGCTCGCTGGCAGAAGAAGGGCGCACCATGCTAGTCGTCACGCATGAGATGGGTTTTGCCCGCGACGTGTCGAGCAAGGTGATGTTCCTGCACAAGGGCGAGGTGGATACGGTCGGCGAACCGAAGGAAATGTTCGCCAAGCCGCCGACGCCGCAGTTCAAGCAGTTCATCGCCAACTTCAACAAGTGAAGACAGAGCCGCCCGGCGCCAAGATGTGTTGAGATTCAGGTCAGGCCGAGCCGAAAGTGGTGGCTTCCGAGAACCGGAGCGGAGCGTACTTAAGTACGTGAGCACCGGAAGCGCAGGGGAGCCGCCACTTGCAGGCCGGCCTCACCTGAATATCAGCACATCTTAGATCATGTTCGACAGATCCGAGAACGCCATCGCCTTGCGCAGCACCTCGGCGAAGCGTTCGCCGGCGATGTCCTTGTCGCCGCTGTTGTCGATCGAGGTGACGTCCGGTCCCGTCAGCCTGAGGCTGGTGCTGCGCGCCAGGCGGGCAAGCACCTCGCCGCGCGATTCTCGGCCACGCGCCGCCAGCCGCTCGGCGAGGATCTCCGGCGTGGCGGTGATCTCGACCACGGCCAGATTGGCATAGCGCTCGCGCAGCGCCGGGATGACCGCGCGGGAGACATTCGCTACGGCTACATGACCATTGGCGACCGCCCAGTCGACGTCGGCCGGCAGACCATAGCGCAGGCCGTGGGCGTCCCAGCATAGCGAGAAGGCGCCGTCGGCCTCCGCCTCGGCAAAGGCGGCGTCCGCCAGCGTATCGTGGTCCTCGCTTGCCGTATCGCTTGGTCGGGTGATGACGCGGCGCACGAATTCCAGCCGCGTCTCGCCGGCAAACCGCGCCTTGGCGTAACCGATCAGCGTATCCTTGCCGGCGCCGCTCGGGCCGACCACCGCGACGAAGACGCCGTTGCGGATCGGCAGGCTGTCGGCCAGCTCGCGCTCGATGAGGGCCGACACCATCATGCGACCCGGCGGCCCTGGCGCCAAACGGTACGCACGACCGGCACGTGGTCGTCCACGCGCACCCGCACAAGGTCGGCCCGGCGGCCGGGCTCGATGACGCCGCGGTCAGCAAGGCCGATTGCTTCGGCCGGGTTCTTCGAGACCATCGCGACCGCCTGCGGCAGCGAAATCCCTTCGACGACATCGCCGAGGAAGAAGGCCGACTGGATCAGGCTGAAGGGGATGTAGTCGGATGAAAGGATGTCCAGCAGGCCGTCGGCGGCGAGCGTGCGCGCCGAGACATTGCCGGAATGCGAGGCGCCGCGCATGACGTTCGGCGCGCCCATCAGCACGCCGAGGCCCGCCGCCTTCGAGGCCTTGGCCGCCTCTTCCGTCGTCGGGAACTCGGCGACGCGCACCCCCTGCTCGATCGCTTCGTCGACATGGCCGGCGGTCGCGTCGTCATGGCTGGCCAGCACGATGCCGCGCTCATGGCAGGCGGCCGAGATGAAGACGCGGTTCGGACCGGAATTGCGGGCCGATTCCGCCATCCGCTTCTCGCAGAATTTCTGGAAGTCGTGGTCCGTCAGCTTCAACTTGCGCTGGTAATAGTAGGCATAGGTCTCGAGATTGACGAACTGGCGCTGTCCAGGCGCATGGTCCATCAGCGAAGCGAGCTTCACCCGCTCGTCGGTCTCGAAATTGGCGAAGGCCTCGAGGCAGTCCGGCGCCGAGACCTCGCAGCGCAGATGGATGAAATGGTCGGCCCTGAGCCGATCCTGGCGCACGCTGTCCTCGATCGCGTCGGCCAGCTTGCGGACATCGTCGGATTTCAGATCCGCGTCCTCGTCCATGCCGACGCGCAAGGCGTCGAGCACGGTGGTGATGCCGGCGGTCGCGACCTGGGCGTCATGGGCAAGCACGGCGGCGATCGGGTTCCAGCGCACCTTCGGACGCGGCGCGTAATGGCCCTCGAGGTGATCGGTGTGCAGTTCGACGAGGCCCGGGATGATATAGTCGCCGCCCATGTCCTCGCCGGTGCGGGCAGCACCCGGCTCGACGGCGACAATCAGGCCGTCGCGCAACAAAAGCGAGCCCTCGACGATTTCGTCGGGCAGCACGATGCGGGCATTGGTGAGAACGGTTTCGGCGGTCATCTCGGGCGGTCCTATATCAATCAAGCTGTTTTGCGGGCAGGGCTGCGGCCAAGCGCATGGTGCGAGAGCACCATGAACGGGGCGCCGGGCTCGCTTTCGACAAACAAGGTCAGCGAATCCACCGGCACCGGCTGCCGCAGCACGTCGGCGAACAGGCCGTCGATCGCTGCGCGAAGACGTGGGCTTTCCTCCGGCCCGACGCGCCCCGACAGTGTCATGTGGAAGCGGAACGTGTCGAAGACGTAAGGATAGCCCCACTGGCAGAGATTGCGAAATTCGTCTGGCTTCAGCGCATCGGGGCTGCGGCGCTCGATCTCGGCCTCGGTCAGCGGCGCGCGGAACGGATCGAAGGCGCGCACCACCTCGGTGGCGAAATCGTTGAGCGGCGCAAACGGCTTTTCCGGCACCAGCGCGAAGAAGCCGTCGATCTGGCCGACGACCAGACGCGGGATGACGACCGGCGGCGTCGCCGCGGCGAAAGCGTCGAGCGCGGCGCGCAACGAGGCTTCCGTCTGGTTCGGTGCCAGCCGGAACGGCGCCTTCAGCGTGGCGTGGAATCCGTAGCGCCGGGCGGAGGCGGTGTGGAAGGCGACTTCCGCGGCCGACAGATCGCCCACGGCCTCGACCGGCCGCGTCGCCGCGCCGAACGGGTCGCGGCCCAACCAGTTGGCGGCAATGCGCGCCAGCTTCTCGTCCTGCCCCGGGGTGTAGTAGATGGCGTAGCGCATGGGCGTTCCTCGTCAAGCGCGCTGCGCGCCCCGAAGGATTATGCGACGCGCTTCAAGTCATTGTTTCGGCAAGTCGGGGCCCAAAAACGCCGGAGCGCTTGCGGCGACATGCATCAGACCCGCTGCCATAGGTGATTTCCATGACGGATTGACGAAGCTTTCATGGGTTTTCGAAGGCAAGTCCAGCGCAGAACTCGTTAGCCGACGATTTTTCCGGGCTGGACCAATGGCTTTGCCGGCCTGCCGATCAGGCCTTCATCAGCCATTCGTGCTCGGCCGCGTTGTGGAATTTCCACGTCCGCTTCGGTCCGGCCATGACGTTGAGGTAATAGAGGTCGTAGCCGTGGCAGGCCGCGCAGGGGTGATAGCCCTTGGGCACCAGCACGACATCGCCGTCCTCGATCGCCATCGCTTCGTCCAGCTCGCGCACGCCGTTGCGGTCGGCATCCGTGTAGACGCGCTGGAAGGCAAAGCCCTGCGGCGGGTTGAGCCGATGGTAATAGGTTTCCTCGAGATAGGATTCGGCCGGCAGGTTGTCATGGTCGTGCTTGTGCGGTGGATAGCTCGACGTATGGCCGCCGGGCGTGATGACCTCGACCACCAGCAGCGAATCCGCCGGCTTGCCCTCGGGCAGGATGTTGGTGACGTAGCGCGTGTTGGTGCCCTTGCCGCGCACCTCCTGGCCGAGATCGTCAGGCCCGATGACACGCACCGGCAGGCCGCCGCTTAAGCCGGGCGCCGAGCAGACGGCAAGCTCCAGCTCGGTGTCGGCGGTCACCGACCAGTCCGAGCCTTGCGGCACGTAGACCGACCATGGCTTGCCTTCGAAGGGCGACATGCGCTCGCCGAGCAGGCCGAGGTCCTTGCCGCCGGCCGACGCCTTGCCCTTGCCGGTGACGAAGACCAGGCAGACCTCCCGCTCGCCGGTCTTTCCGGACGCTGTCTCGCCTGGCCGTAGCCGATGCAGATCGAAACCGACATAGGTCCAGCCGGCGCTTTGCGGGGTGACGTGAGCGACATGGCCGTGGCCCTTGTCGGCCTTGACGAGCAGTTTCGACATGGGAGCTCCTTTGATCATTCCTTCGGCTCGGCCGGAGGCTTCGCCTCCTCGGCCGGCTTGTAGAGGTAGAAAAACTGCCACACCGCGTAGCCGGCGAAGCCGAGCGCGATGACGCCCCAGAAGGGCGTGCCGGAGGCGAACTCGATCACCGACCAGACCAGGCAGACGGCGACGACCGCGATGCGCCGCCACAGCGGCCGGAAGAAGGGATGCTCATAGTCTTTCATCGCGCCAATCCAGGATTGCCCAAAGCGCATCAGATAGACCGGGCGCCCCGACTAATCCATCATTCATGACGAATCCACCGTTCAGGCCGGAAAACCTTGCGTTTCGACCGTATAGCCGGCGGCGGTCATCACCCGCATCAGCTCCTTGTGGCCGAGCTGAGCCATCTTGAGCGGCGGGTTCTTCTTCGGATCCTGCTCGGCCTCGACCACGAACCAGCCTTCATAGCCGTAATCGGCGAAACGCTGGACAATGGCGCCGAAGTCGAGCGAGCCGTCGCCCGGCACGGTGAAGGCGCCGAGCGCCACAGCGTCGAGGAAGGACTGTTTTGTCCGGTCGAGTCCGTCGATCACGCCCATGCGCACATCCTTCACATGGACGTGGTTGATGCGCTTGTGGTGATTGTCGATGGCGCGCAGCACGTCGCCGCCGGCAAAGGCGAGATGGCCGGCATCGAGCAGCAGCGGAATGCCTTCGCCGGAGTTGCGCATGAAGGCATCGAGCTCCAGCTCGGTCTCGACCACCGCCGCCATGTGATGATGGTAGGAAAGCGGCATGCCTTGCTCGGCGCACCATTCGCCGAACTCGGTGACGCGCCGGCCGTAAGCCTTCATCTCGTCGTCTGAAAGTTTCGGTTTGGTGGCCAGAGGCTTGGAGCGGTCGCCCTGGATGGACCGGCCGACCTCGCCATAGACGATGCAGGGCGCGTCGACCGCCTTGAACAGGTCAATCATCGGCTGGATGCGATCCTTGTTCTTCGCCAGGTCCTCATCTACCAGCGTGCCGGAGAACCAGCCCCCGCAGAGCGTGACGTCGGCCTCCTTCAGGATCGGCAGCATCACCCTCGGATCGTTGGGGAAGCGGCGGCCCATCTCCATGCCGGTGAAGCCGGCCGAGCGCGACTGGCGCAGACACTCCTCCAGCGACACGTCATCGCTCAGTTCCACGAGATCGTCGTTCCACCATGCGATGGGGGACATGCCCAGTTTGGCTTTCAAGTCGTCACTCCAATATCGGTTCGTTCCTACCCTCCCCCCTTGTGGGAGGGTCGCTGCGAAGCAGCGGGGTGGGGGGCGGCGCTGCCCCCACCCGGACCTTCGGTCCGACCTCCCCACGAGGGGAGGTAGGGAGCATCGCCTCGCCGGCTTCAATCACCAACGCTCTGTTTCTGCTTCTTCTCCTCATATTCCTTTCGCGCGGCATTGACCTGCGGCCGCGACGAGACTTCCGGCACGGCGACGTCCCACCAATGGCCGCCGGCCTCGGTCGAAACCAGCGGGTCGGTGTCGATGACCAGCACCGTGGTTTTGTCGTTTTTCTTCGCCTTGGCGAGCGCCGTCTCCAGCTCGGCGATCGACGCCACCTTCTCGGCGACGGCGCCCAGACTTGCCGCATGCGCGGCGAAGTCGACGTCCGGCATCACCTCGTGGCGCGCGTCCTTCAACAGATTGTTGAAGTTGGCGCCGCCGGTCGCCATCTGCAGCCGGTTTATGCAGCCATAGCCGCGATTGTCGAGCAGCACGATGGTGAGCTTCAGGCCAAGCATCACCGAGGTGGCGATCTCGGAATTGAGCATCAGATAGGAGCCGTCGCCGACCATGACGACCACCTCCTGGTCGGGCTTCGCCATCTTGACGCCGAGCCCGCCGGCGATCTCGTAGCCCATGGTCGAGAAGCCGTATTCGGCATGGTAGGAGCCCGGCGCGCCGGCCTGCCAGAGCTTGTGCAATTCGCCGGGAAGGCCGCCGGCGGCATGCAGCAAGGTGACGCCCGAACCCATGGCGCGCTGCACGGCGCCGATCACCTGCGCGTCGGATGGATAGGCGGCGTTGGTCGACGCGGTCACCTTGGCGGCGGCGGTCTGCCAGTCCGTCTTGCCCTTCATCGCGTTATCGGTCCAGGCGCTCTGGGCCTTCCAGCCTTTCAGCGCGGCGGATAGTTCGGCAAGGCCCTCGGCGGCGTCGGCGACCAACGGCAGCGCCCTATGCTTGCCGGCGTCGAAAACCTGGGTGTTGAGGCCGATGATGGTGCGGCCGGCATTCTTGAACAGCGCCCAGGAGCCGGTGGTGAAATCCTGCAGCCTGGTGCCGACGGCGAGCACGACATCGGCCTCTTCGGCCAGGCGATTGGCGGCCGACGTGCCGGTGACGCCGACCGCCGCCATGTTGAGCGGATGGTCGTCGGGCAACGAGGATTTGCCGCCTTGCGTTTCGCAGACGGGAATGCCTGCGCCTTGGACCAGCTTGGCGAGCTCGTCCGAAGCCTGCGAATACAGCACCCCGCCACCGGCGATCACCAGCGGCTTCTTGGCGCCCTTCAGCGCCGCGACGGCCGCGGCAAGCTCATTGCGATCCGGGCGCAGCCGGCGCGGTGTCCAGACACGCTCGGCGAACAGGCTTTCGGGGTAATCATAGGCCTCGGCCTGCACGTCCTGGCAGAGCGAGAGCGTCACCGGGCCGCATTCGGCCGGATCCGTCAGCACCTGCATGGCGCGGTTCAGCGCCGGGATGATCTGCTCCGGCCGCGTGATGCGGTCGAAATAGCGCGATACGGGGCGGAAGCAGTCATTGACGCTCGCCGTACCGTCGGAGAAATCCTCCGCCTGCTGCAGCACCGGGTCGGGCAGACGGTTGGCGAAGATATCGCCGGGCAAAAACAGGACAGGCAACCGGTTTACATGCGCGAGCGCGGCGGCCGTCACCATGTTGAGCGCGCCGGGGCCGATCGACGAGGTCGCGGCCATGAAGCGGCGGCGGAAATTGGCCTTGCCATAGGCGATCGCCGCATGCGACATCGCCTGCTCGTTATGGGCACGGAAGGTCGGCAGCTCGTCGCGGACCTGATAAAGCGCCTCGCCGATGCCGGCGACATTGCCATGGCCGAAGATCGCCCAGACTCCGCCGAAGATCGGCACCTTCTTCCCGTCGATCTGGGTCATTTGCCGGCTGAGAAAGCGGGTCAGCGCCTGCGCCATCGTCAGGCGGATTGTCTTGCTCATGATGTCTCCTCCGCAGTCCTTCAGCGGTCTTCTTATGCGGCCTTGCGGCCGCGTGCGGCAAGCCATGCCTCGGTCAACTGTTCGAAGCGCGCGGCCATGTCGGCGATCGCCTCGTCATCCGACATCCTGCCGGCCAGCCATCGTTCGGCGGCGTTGACAAAGATGGTGCGACCGACGGCAAATCCCTTGACGATCGGCGCATTGGCGGTGGCGGCAAACGCCGCGACCAGCTCGTCCTGCGGCGCTTCCAGCCCGAGCAGCACCACGCCACGGCACCATGGATCGTTCTTGACGATCACCTGTTCGATCTTGGCCCAGGCGCCTGCCGAAGCCTGCGGCTCGAGCTTCCACCAGTCGGGCTTGATGCCCAGCGCATAGAGTTCCTCCAGCGCGCGCGGAATGGTGGTGTCGTCGAGCTTGCCATGCTTGCCGGCGATGATCTCGACCAGCAATTCGCGGCCGACTTTCCGCGCCGCTTCGAACAAAGCGCGCAGCTTCTGCTGCTGCTCGGTCTTTAGCGCTTCCGGGTCATCGGGGTGATAGAAGCACAGGCATTTGATGCAGTGGTCGACCGGCCATTCGGTGAGCTGCGAGCCTATGTCCTGCGAGAATTCGAAACGCAGCGGCCGCGACCCGGGCAATTCAACCGGGCGGCCGAGCCAGGCGAAGGGATGGCGGGCGAATTGGAACATGGCGTCGCGGCCATATTTCTCGTCGATCAGCATGCCGTAGCCGTCGCGGCCGGCGGCGACCTTTGCCGCTGCCTTCACGGTCAGCACCTTGAAGTCGGGAATACGCGAAACATCTGCGCCGACCTTGGCGGCAACGTCTTCAAGCTGCACGCGATGATCGCAGGCTAAAGCCATCAGCGAGGGGATGTCGCGCCGCCGCGTCGTTGCCCAGTGGACGTGGTTGATCGCCTCGTCCTTGCGCAGCGCCAGGTGTTTGCTGCCGTTCTTTAAAAAGAACTGCAGCTCCTCGAAGGTCGGGTATTCCGGCGCGCAGAGCAGGCGCGACACCGCGAAGGCGCCGCAGGCATTGGCCCAGGTCGCGGCTGTCGCAAAACTCTCGCCGCCGAGCCAGCCGCGCAGGAAGCCCGACATGAAGGCGTCGCCGGCGCCGAGCACATTGTAGATCTCGATCGGGAAACCCTTGCCGACGATACCGTCCTCGAGATCGTCGCTGATCGGGCCGTCATAGACGATGCAGCCCTTGGCACCGCGCTTGAGCACGATGGTCGCCGAGGACAGGGCGCGGATCGTCTTCAGAGCGCTCAGGCAATCGTCGGCGCCAGACGCGATCATGATCTCTTCCTCGGTGCCGACGATGAGATCGCAATCCGGCAGCACCGTCTTCAGCTGCGCCGAGACCCGGTCGGATTTGACGTAGCGCTCGAAGCCTTCGGCATGGCCGGCAAGGCCCCAGAGGTTCGGGCGATAGTCGATGTCGAACACCACCTTGCCGCCCTTGGCCTTCATCAGGCGGATCGCCTTGCGCTGTGCGGCATCGGAATTCGGCCGCGAGAAATGCGTGCCGGTGACAACCACCGAGCGCGCCGAGGCGATGAAGGCCTCGTCGATATCCTCCTCGGCCAGCGCCATGTCGGCGCAGTCGGAGCGGTAGAAGATCATCGGTGAGACGCCTTCGCTCTCGACCGAAAGTAGCACCAGCGCCGTCAGCCGCTCCTTGTCGGTCTTCAGCCCGTCGACCGAGACGCCTTCACGCCGAAGCTGCTCGCGAATGAAGCGGCCCATCTGCTCGTCGCCGACGCGGGTGAGTAGCGCCGAGCGCAGGCCGAGCCTTGCCGTGCCGACGGAAATATTGGCCGGGCAGCCGCCGACCGACTTGGCGAAAGAGGTGATGTCCTCCAGCCGCGAGCCGATCTGCTGGCCATAGAGATCGACCGAGGCGCGGCCTATGGTGATGACGTCGAGCGGCGGGTATTTCCCTTCCACGGCTTCGCCCATTCGAACCTCCCATCGGCCTTGTTGTGCAGAGCAGCGTCGTTTTGGACAGCGCGCGCCAGCGACGGCGTGGTGTCGTCAATATGAAATATTAATTCCAATTCGCAGTCAATATGGAATGAGCGTTCCCACGGCGAAAAGCTGCCCGCCGGCGAGGCTCAGCCCTTACGCCGGCGCCCGGCCTCGCGGCGTTTCTCGCCGACGGCGACGGTCAGCGCCATGGCCAGCGCCATCGTCGCCGAGATCGAGCGGAAGCCGCCGAAATCGGCCTCTGCGACCTCGAACCAGACCTTGGCAAATTGCGCCAGCGGCGAGAAGGACGAGTCGGTGATTGCCACGATCGGCACGCCCTGTTCCGCGATCGAACGCGTCTCTTCGATGGTCGCCGGCGCGTAAGGCGAGAAGCTGATGGCGATGACGGCATCGCGCGGCGTGGCGAAGCCGATCATCTCGGCGTTCAGGCCGGCGGCCGATTCCACCAGTTGGTTGCGGATCTTGAGCTTGCCCAGCGCATAGGCGATGTAGGACGCGACCGGATAGGAGCGGCGCTTGGCCAGCACATAGATGGTCTCGGCTTTCGCCAGCAGCGCCACGGCCTCTTCGAAATGCGCATCGTTGAGCGAGCGCGAAATGTCGCCCAGCGAGGTGCTGGCGGCGGCGACGAAGCCGTCGAAGATCGCCCGGTGCCCGCCGCCTTCCTCGGCCTTGGCGCGCAGCGCCGCCAGCCGCTCGTCGTAGGAAGAGTTGCGTTCGCGCAGACGCTCGCGGAAAACCTGCTGCAGGCTGGTGAAGCCGTCGAAGCCGAGCTGCTGCGCAAAACGGATCAGCGTCGAGGGCTGCACGCCGGCCGAGGCAGCAATGCTCGCCGCCGTGCCGAAGGCGATGTCGTCAGGGTTGTCGAGCGCATAGGCGGCGATCTGCGCGATGCGCTTGGGCAGGCTCGCGCGCCTGTCCAGGATCGTCGCGCGCAGTGTTTCGAAATCGCGAGGCACCCGTTCGTCCATCGTCGCTCCGCCCACGCTCATAAGGTTTGTCCCTCTCCTGCCTCATCATAGCAAGTTCGCGCAAGAACACCATAAAAAATGATTTAGATGTTCCATTCTCTACTAAAATGGACTAATTCATCCATGCGAACTTTCCTTTGTTTTGGAGACAATCGACATGGTCGGAGTGGGCCTCATCGGCACGGGCTTCATGGGCAAGTGCCACGCCATCGCCTGGAACGCGGTGGGCACCGTCTTTCCCGATGTCGACAAGCCAAGGCTGGTGCATCTGGGCGAGGTGAATGACGAGCTTGCCAAACGTAAAGCTGCCGAGTTCGGCTTCGCAAAAGGCTCCGGCGACTGGCGCGCCGTGGTCGAGGATCCGGACGTCGAAATCGTCTCGCTGACCACGCCAAACCAGTTCCACCCGGAAATGGCGATCGCCATCCTCGAAGCCGGCAAGCATCTGTGGTGCGAGAAGCCGATGGCGCCGAGTTTCGCCGAGGCCGAGGCGATGACGGAGGCCGCAAGAAAATCCGGCAAGGTCGCCGCGCTCGGCTACAACTACATCCAGAACCCCGCCATCCGCCACATCGGCGCGCTGCTCGAGGAAAAGATCATCGGCGACGTCAACCTCCTGCGCATCGAGATGGACGAGGACTTCATGGCCGACCCCGAGGCGCTGTTCTTCTGGAAGCACGAGGCGTCGTCCGGCTATGGCGCGCTCGACGATTTCGCCGTGCATCCGCTGTCGTTGATCAAGGCGCTGTTCGGCCGTGTGTCCCGCGTCATGTGCGACATGGTCAAACCCTATGCCGACCGCAAGACCGCGTCCGGCGCCCGCCGCGCGGTCGAGACCTATGATATCGCCAGCGTCCTGATGCATCTCGAGAACGGCGTTGCCGGCACGCTTTTGGTCAACCGCTCGGCCTGGGGCCGCAAGGGCCGCATCGCCATCCAGATCTTCGGCTCGAAGGGCTCGATCCTCTACGATCAGGAGCGGATGAACGAGTTCCAGCTCTACCTCACCGCCGACCGGCCGACCGAGCAGGGCTACCGCACCATCCTGGTGGCGCCGCACCACAAGCCGTACGATTCCTTTCTGCCGGCGCCCGGCCACGGCCTCGGCTTCAACGACCTCAAGATGATCGAATGCCGCGAACTCCTGATGCGCATCGCCGGCAAGCCGGCGCGCATCATCGATTTCGACGAGGGGCTGGAGATCGAGCGCACCGTGCATGCCATGGCGCGCTCGTTCCAGGAGCAGCGCTGGGTCGATGTGAGATAGGGCAGGCAACGCGTCACGCCTCAGAACCGGACAGGCTCGAAGCGGCCGGATTTGGCCGAGGCAAGTGCCGCTTCGCATAGGATCATCGCCTTGCGCCCGTCCGCCGCGCCGACCGCAGGCCTCTGCCCCGCGCCGACTGACTGGATGAAATGGTCGAGCTCGGCTTCGTAGGATTCGGCATAGCGCTCGACGAAGAAATAGAGCGGCCGCTCAGTGGCGATCCCGTTCTCGCCACTGAGGCTGACGGAGGTCGGCGTGCGGTTGCCGGCCTGCAGCATGCCTCTTGAGCCATGCACCTCGACGCGTTGGTCGTAGCCATAGACGGCGCGCACGCTGTTGTTGATGTGGCACTGCCGACCGGACTCCGTGCGCAGGATGAACATCGCCGTGTCGTAATCGCCGAGCTTGGCGTAATAGGGCTCGACCAGCGACGAGCCGGTTGCGAAGAGCTCCACCGGCTCCTCGCCCAACAAAAAGCGCGCCATGTCGAAATCGTGGATGGTCATCTCGCGGAACACGCCGCCGCCGCCGGCCAGCGCTTCCTCGGTCTCCGGCTCCGGGTCGCGGCTGGTGATGATCACCTGCTCGACAGCGCCGATCTCGCCGGCGTCGATCCGTTTGCGAACAGCGGCGAAGGATGGATCGAAGCGCCGGTTGAAGCCGATCTGCAGCGGCACGCCGGCCTTCTCGACCGCTGCCAGGCATTGGTCGGTGCGAGCGATATCGAGATCGATCGGCTTCTCGCAGAAGATCGCTTTGCCTTTGGCCGCGGCCTCGATGATCAGGTCGGCATGGGTGCGGGTGGCTGACGCGATCACCACTGCCTTGATCGACGGGTCGTTCATCACCGTCGCGGCGTCGGCGATCTCGGCGCCGGTTCCGGCTGCGATCCGCTCGGCCGCGTCGCGGCGCGGATCGACGATGGTGCGCAGGCGCACCCCCGGATGGCGGGCAAGATTTTTCGCATGCACCGAGCCGATCAGCCCGGCGCCGAACAATGCGGCGTCGATCATTTTTCTACCTTCTGAAATGCCTCAGAGCAGGACGACATTTCATTGAATCGTCATCCTGCTCTAACTCTTTGTTGGAGCATGATCTTTTCCGAAAACCGGTTCCCACTTTTCGGAATCATGCTCTAGTGGGCTGCCGCTTCCGCGCCGGAACCCGGCTTGGTGAAGCGCTCCAGTTCCTGCTGCAATTCGCGGATCTCGCGGCCGCCGGCCATCATGTCCAGCACCTCCTTCTCGCTGATGTCGCCCTTGCGGAAGGTGCCGAGCGAGCGGCCGCGGTTGAGCATGGTGAAGACGTCGCCAATCGGATAGGCGTGATGGATATTGTGGGTGATGAAGATGACGGCGAGCCCGCGCGCTCTCGCCTGCGCCACATAGCGCAGCACGATCGAGGCCTGGTGCACGCCGAGCGCCGAGGTCGGCTCGTCCAGGATCAGCACTCGCGCGCCGTGATAGACAGCACGCGCGATCGCCACGCATTGCCGCTCGCCGCCCGAAAGCGTGCCCACCGCCTGCTGCGGATCGCGCACATTGATGCCGATCTTGCCGAGCTCGTCATAGACGATGGCATCGGCCGCCTTCATGTCGATACGTCTGGCGGGGCCCCAGCCCTTCACCGGCTCGCGGCCGAGGAAGAAGTTGCGGGTGATGCTCATCAGCGGGATCATCGACAGGTCCTGGAAGACCGTGGCGATGCCGGCGTCGAGCGCCTGCCTGGGGGAACTGAACGTCACCGGCTTGCCGTCGACATACATCTGGCCTTCGCTCGGCGTGTGCACGCCCGACAGCGTCTTGATCAGCGTCGACTTGCCGGCGCCGTTGTCGCCGAGCAGGCAGTGCACCTCGCCGGCATGCGCGGCGAAAGACATGTCGCGCAGCGCCGTCACCGAGCCGAAGCGGCGAGTGACGTTGCGCAGTTCGATCAGCGGAACGGCGTCAGTCATCAGCGTGCCTCCGTCGCCTTGCGGCGCACGTAATTGTTGACCAGCACGGCGATCAAAAGCATCGAGCCGAGGAACACCTGGAACCAGTCGGTGTCGATGCCGGTGTAGAAGATGCCCATCTCGACCGTGCCGAAGATCAGCGCGCCGAACATGGCGCCGATCGCCGAGCCGTAGCCGCCAGTAAGCAGGCAGCCGCCGATCACCGCCGCGATGATCGCCTGGAATTCCTTCTGCGTGCCGCGCAGCGTGTCGGCCGAGCCGGCTTCGAGCACCTGGATGACGGCGAAGAGCGTCGCCGACAGCGCCGTGCCGATGAAGAGCAGGATCTTCACCCGGTCGACCGGCACCCCGACATTACGCGCCGCGCGGTCGTCGCCGCCGACGGCGAACACCCAGTTGCCGAAGCGCGTCTTGATCAGCAGCCAGGTGGCGAAGGCGGTCACCGCAACCCACCACAGGATTGACATGGACAGGCCCTGCACCATCGGCGAGCCGTCGGGGCGCGCGGCGATCACGCCATGCGCGGCGAGCCAGGCGAAGACCGGCGCGCCGAACTTTCCGCCGAAGAGCCAGACGACGAAGCTGCCTTCCTGGCCGTCGGTGATATAGGGGATCTGCGTGCGCCCGGTGACGGTGCGCGTGATGGCGAGCGTCAGCCCCCGCAGGATGAAGAGGCCCGCCAGAGTGACGATGAAGGAGGGCAGCCTTGTGCGCACCACGAGGATGCCGTTCAAAGCGCCGACAATGATTGCGATGACGAAGGCGATCGCCACCGCCACGGGGATCGAAAGCCCGAACTGGGTGACGCAGAGCCCGATGGTGACGCTGGCAAAGCCGATCATCGAGCCGAGGGAAAGATCGAACTCGCCGCCGATCATCAACAGCGCGACGGCCGCGGCAAGGATGCCGAGCTGCGCCGACACCTGCAGGAAATTGGCGATGCCAGCCATCGAGAACAGGCCGCTATTGCCGGCCGTGATGCCGAAGGCGAGGAAGACGATGATGGTGCCGGTGATGGCGCCAAGCTCCGGCCGCCGCATCAGGCGCACCAGACGTCGCGAAACGGGCTTCGGCTCGGGCGGATGAGCCGGATTCAGTGCATCAGTCACGATCGTCATCCCAATAAGCGTCCAGGGCACCCCAGGCAGATCCGCAGCGGCGGGCTCGGCGTCCGACAATGGCCCAGCCGGCGCTTTCGCCGGCGGGCCATTATAGCATCAGCGGATGCCGCCCTTGCTGAGATCGCGCACGGCGGCCGCATCATCCTTCATGATGAAGGAGGGACCGGTGCGCACGGCGGCTGTCGGGAAGGTCTTGTACATCGCCTTGTTTGTCAGGAAGACGACCGGATAGTAGCCCATCATATATTGCTGGTTGTCGATGCCGAACATCATGGTGCCCTTGGCCACCGCATCGAGGATCTCGGGCGACAGGTCGAACGTGCCGATCTTGTAATTGCCGATCGTGCCGGCGTCCTCGAACATCTTGAGCAGGGGCGCCGCGACGGTCGGGCCGAGCGTCAGCACGCCGGTGACGTCCGGATGCGCGCTGACATAGCCTTCGACGCGGCGCGTCACGTCGGTCGGATCCATGGTGGCCGCGACCACGTCGGAGGAGCCGCCGCTCTTCTTCAGCCCGTCATTATAGCCCTCGCAGCGCTTGTCGAGGCTGACATTGCCGACCTCGTGGTTGATGCAGACGCCCTTCTTGACGCCGGCCTTGGCCATGATCTCGCCGGCCTTGACGCCATTGTCATATTCCGAGCCGCCGCCGACGAAGAGGTCGAGCCCCCAAGGCTCCACCGCTTCCTCGCCGCTGTCGATCACAATCACCGGAATGCCCGCCGCCTTGGCCGCTTCCACCGGCGCCTTCAGCGCGTCCATGTCGGGAATGGAGACGACCAACCCGTCGGGCTTCGACGCGGTCGCCGCCTCGATCATGCGCGCCATGCGCACCACGTCGAAGGTTTCCGGCGCCTGGTACTCGGCCTTGACGCCGAGCTGCTTGGCGGCGGCCTGCATGCCGTTCTTCACCACGCTCCAATAGACGTCGTTGGCCTGGCCGTGGGTGACGAAGACGATGCGCACATCGCTCTCCTTCTTCACCTGGGCCGGCGCAGGCAGGATGCTGGCGCCGGCAAAGGCGAGCGAGAGCGCCGCTGCGCCAAGCAGGTTTCGGATCGAGAATAAGGCACTCATGGTGGTTCTCCTCAGTTGTTGTTGTGTTCCCAAAGTCCTGGCCTCGACCCTCCCGGTCAGGCCGTTCTCGTCGCCTCCAGGCCTGCCCTTGCCGACGCGGCCCGGAAATCCCGGAGCGAGCCGCGGCGGATGGACAGGCCCTCCACGAAGGCCATGAAGTCCGGGTCTGGAAGCAGTTCGAATTCGTCGATGCGGATCTGCGCCGAGTCGGGCTCGATCACCTCGATCTCGCCGGGCGCATTGGCGTGCAGGCAAAGGAAGTTGAGCCCTTCGCTGATCTGGTTGAACAAACCCTCATAGCGCGCCCGGGCCGGCTGGTTGCGGTGCCATGGCGTTTCCAGCACAGCGCTTGCCAGCGTCTCGCCGGCCTGCTCCAGGCGCTTGCCCGGCGCGGCATAGATGCTGTCGTCCAGCTTGCCCAGATTGTGGATCGGCCCGTAGACGGAAATGCTTTTGGGGAACAGCGTCGGCAGGCCGTAGTCGATGCCGACCGCCGCATAGCGCTCGACGAATTCCGGCGAGAACACCGCGCCCATGTGGCCGTCCATATGCGTGAGCGACAGCCCGGCGGCCTTGGCCGCGTCGATCTGCGCCCGCATCTCCGCCTCCACCGCTTCCGGCTCGCCCTTGGCGCGCAATTCCGGCACGGAGCGGAACAGATAGCCGTCGCCATCGACGATGCCGGACGCCTGGCTTGCCTTGGTCAGCGGCCGCCAGCGATAGTATTTCTTCTCAGAGGTCAGCGTGATGTGGACGCCCAGATTGAGCGAGGGGTCTGCGGCACCCGCCTCGGCGATCTCCAGGAACCACGGGCAGGGCACCATCACCGAGCCGCTGTCGACCGCGCCGGCGCGCTTCAGCTTCAGATAGGCGACATTGGCGCCATGGCACATGCCGACATCGTCGATGTTGATGACGACCTTGCGTTCAGCCGGCATGGCGGACCTCCTTGGCGCGCTCATGCACGTAGAAGCCCGCGCCTTGCGCCAGTTTCTTCAGATTGCGATAGCCCATCGTGGCATAGGTCAAGGGATGCGCCTTGGTCGGGTCCTGCTCGGCTTCCACCACCAGCCAGCCGGAATAGCCCTGGTCGGCGAGGATTTTTAAGAGCGTCGGATAGTCGATCGCGCCGTCGCCCGGCACGGTGAAGATGCCTTCCATCACCGCGCCCATGAAGCTCATGTCGGCCTCGCGCGCCTTCTTCAGGATGGCCGGGCGCACGTCCTTGCAATGGACATGCACCACGCGCTCGACATGCCGGCGCAGCAATTGCTCCGGGTCGCCGCCCGAAAAGGCGCAGTGCCCGGTGTCGTAGAGCAGGCCGACCGCCTCGCCGGTGGTGTGCATCAGCCTGTCGATTTCCGCGTCGGTCTCGACGATCGTGCCCATGTGATGGTGGAAGGCCATGCCGACGCCGAAATCGGAAAACCGCTCCGCGAGCCGGGTGATCTTCGCGCCATAGGCCTTCCACTCCTCGTCCATCAGCTTCGGCCGCTGCGAGATCGGATCGTGGATCGCGCCATGCCGGCCGCGCGAAGTATCGGCATAGACGACGCGTCTCGCGCCGAGATCGCGAAGCAGCGTCAGATGCGGCCGGATGGCCTCGAATTCCTCATCCACCTCCTTCTCGCAGATGCGCCCGTCATACCAGCCGGAGACCAGCGCCAGCCCGTAATGGTCGAGGATCGGCCGAAGCGCGCGGCTGTCGCGCGGAAACTTGCCGCCAAGCTCGGTGCCGGCATAGCCGGCCTCCGCCGTCTCGCTGAGGCAGGTCTCGAGCGGCGTGTCGCCACCCAGTTCCGGCACGTCGTCATTGGTCCAGGTGATCGGGTTGATGCCAAGTCGAACTGTCGTCATTGCTCGCTTTCCGCCCCGCAGCCATGATGGCTGCGGGGTGTCCTGTCTCGGGAGGAGATGCTGCGGTTGCCGGCGGCGGGGCGAAACCCTGCCGTTCGTTCGGCACGACGCCCTCCCAGCGCCGCGCCTCACATGTTTGTCGACGTCTTACCCCAACGTCATTGAGCGAAGTCTACGCCGCTCTGTCTCCATCACGAGGGCCAGTTTTCCGGAAAATGAAGGAACCAGTTTGTGTTGGGGGGTGGGTGTGGCAGGATGGGAGATGGGAAATCCAAGAGCATCCACGCAGCACTATGGAACTAAGCGTCTACCGTCGGCGCGAGGCACCCCCCTCTGTCCTACCGGACATCTCCCCCGCAAGGGGGGAGATTGGCAGCTTCGCCGGCGGCACCTCTCCAGCAACGTTTGCGATTGGCGAAGGCGACGGCGACATCTGATCTCCTCCCTTGCGGGGGAGATGGCCGGCAGGCCAGAGGGGGGTGGGCGGGAGCTCGGCCTTTGCAAGTTTGGGTTCCTCTCCCCCACAAAGTGGGGGAGAGGTGGCTCGGCGAAGCCGAGACGGAGAGGGGGAGCGCCCTACGCGATTATTCCCTGCCACGAGTCAAAAGCGCATCGTCACCCGCACCTCCCCTCCAACGCCAGGGCATAACCGATGCGCTCCCACCCCAAGCCCCAAGCCTTCCCCCTCGACATGCTGGCCGTGAACCGCTCGAGCCCCGAGCATCTTTCGCGCCAGCTCTATCACGGCCTCGTCGCCATCATCCGCAGCCGCGGGCTTCCCCCCGGCTCGGAGCTCCCGTCCACCCGCGCTCTGGCCGCCGAGCTCGGCCTTGGCCGCAACACCATCGTCGCCGCCTACGACCAGCTCGTCACCGAAGGCTATCTCGCCAATCGCCAGGGCGCCCGCCCGGTCATCGTCGACCTGCCCGAAGGCCCGCGCGAGTCAGCGGCCGAGGAGCCGCCCGTGCCGCTGCGCCAGCCCTCGCTGCGCGGCCAGCAGCTGCTCAGCCAGCCCTATCATCACGGCCGGCCGGGGCATGTCGCCTTCCACCCCGGCATGCCGGATGCGCAGAGCTTTCCCTTCGGCGTCTGGGGCCGGCTGGTCGCGCGCCGCGCCAGCCATGGCGGCGAGACGCTGTTCGGCACCTATGACGTCACCGGCCATCCAGCGCTCAAGGAAGCGATCGCCGGCTATCTCTATTCCGCGCGCGGCGTGCGCTGTCGTCCCGAGCAGATCGTCATCACCACCGGCGCGCAGGCCGCCTTCGATCTTCTCGCTCGCCTTTTGCTCGACCCCGGCGACACGGTGTGGATGGAGGAGCCCGGCTATTACGGCGCCAAGGCCGCCTTCACCGTGGCCGGCGCCAGGATCCTGCCCATCCCCGTCGACCAGGAGCGCGGCTGGCGGCTCGATGCTCCAAACTTCTCGCCCCGTCTCATCTATGTGACGCCGGCCTGCCAGCATCCGCTCGGCATCACCATGCGCATGGAGGAGCGGTTGCGCCTGCTCGATATCGCCGAGACCGCGAATGCCTGGGTGATCGAGGATGATTTCGACGGCGAATACCGCTTTCAAGGCCGCCCCGTGCCGGCGATCCAGAGCATGGACCGCTCCGGCCGCGTCATCTATGTCGGCACCTTCGCCAAGCTGCTGTTCCCGGCGCTGCGCCTCGGCTTCATGGTGCTTCCGCCGGAGCTTGCCGGCCGCATCGTCAACGCGCTCTCCACCACCGGCCAGTTCGCGCCGCTGCTGCTGCAGGCCGCCTTGGCCGACTTCATCACCGAAGGCCATATGAGCCGGCATCTGAAGCGCATGCGCCGCATTTACGCCCAGCGCCGCCAGCTTTTTCGCGAGATCGTGACCGAGCGCCTGCGCGATGAGATCACGCTGTCCCCCGCCGAAGCCGGCATCCAGGTGGTGGGCTATCTCAAGGATGGCATCGACGACATCAAGGTCAGCCAGGCCGCAGCAAAAAAGGCGATCAACGTCTCGCCGCTGTCGAAATATTTCCAGAACACCGCGCCGACCCAAGGGCTGGTGCTGGGCTATGCGGCGTGTGACGCGGCGCAGACAAGGGATGGGGTGGAGCGGTTGGCGGCGGCGATAAGGGAGGTGCTGGGGTGAGGGGCTGCTGCGTCCCCTGTAGTGCTTGGCGCACAAGAAACGCCGCAAAGTCGCCAAAGCGCTTGAAAAGAAAAGGCTTTCTAAGCAGCCATGTAGCGCTTGTGTACCACCGCTGCGGGTTCTGGGGAAGGGGCTAGGCGCCAATAGCAGCCATCAGCTTTGTCGCGACAGCGTCAAGGCCATCCGACCATTGGGCAGCCACGCGGTCGGCTAGGATAGGCGAATACTGGTAGATGTCTTTGGACGTAACCCCCGCCCAAACGGGAAGGATGACCTTCTGTTGCTCAACCAACTCACGGGTGAAGATCGACTGGTATTCGGTTTTCGCCCACCCGCCGTTGGCGAGGAAGTTGGGGGTCAAAATGAAGATGCATTTCCTACATTGCTTGAGCCCCTTCTCAATGCTCTCCCTGAGGCTATCGCCAACCTTGAGGCTGTACTCGTCGTACCATACGGGGCACATGCGGCTGCTCAATGCCAACGCCAGCTTCTGAGCGATCTCCTCTTTGTCGCGGCTGTCATGTGAAATGAACGCAAGAGGCTTCTCATTGCGGTTGCGAGCTTCCATGTATTCGACGCTCCGGAATTCGATGAAGTGGCCTTGCTGCTTCCCTTCTCGCCAAATCTGTTCCTTGAGGTGGTCCGGTACAGGCTCCTCTGAATACAGGAATATGCGCCCCGTGAAGCGCAGATCGTCGGAGGTCGCCTCCTGCAAGTTGGACAGCCGCATGGTGACATGCAGATTGCGTTTCCATTCGAAGAGTTCCCTGAGCGAATTCAGGCACAACAGTTCGGGCCATTCGACCCCGCTGCGAGCCGGGATGTAGAACGACACGTAGAAAGCATTGGCCTCGAAGTTGAGGTGAACCCTGGAGATGACCTTCATTAACTCCTTCCCGTCGCGATCCGAGATCGGGAACTCGGCGTGCTGGGTGAGAGCGTGGGCGTCTTTGAAGAAGTATTCCTTGACGGTAGCCATTCGCAGTCTCAGTCTAAAATTTCGGGTCGGGAATTTGAGAGGTCATGTTACGAGAGCACTGGGGCACCTCCCCCCGGGGGGGGGCAGATGGGACCCGTCATGCGCAAAGCTGGGTAGCCAGACTTTCGAGTTCCGCAGTAAGTACGTCAATCCATACCTCCGCGTCTCAACAGGCCGCCAAGGGGCCTCTGGGCTTGGCCTCTGGGCGCAACGTGAAGCCGCCGCCGCCTATTTCACGAAAGGGCGGAACAGACCTTCCCCCCAATGGGACTGAACCCGCTAGGCCTCTTTTTACGCCGCCAGCTCTTTCTGGGCGAGACGTTGGATGACCGTCTTCGCTTCCGAGAATGGCACTACATCGGCTCCGACTTGAAGTAGATTGAGGTCTGATGCTGACCAGCTTTCAGCGTCATCATAAATAATCCGCTGGATTAGCGTCGGATCATGTCTCGCTTTCACATCAAGGTTGGCAACAACACGGGCGTTGATTGAGGATGGGTCTTTCGCAACAGCGTCGATGATTAGCTTGCGGCCATTGGCAAAGCTCACAACGTTGGCAAACTTGTGTTGCTTCGTGCTCATTCCGATGATCTCGGTTTGTGCCACTTGCTTGGTAAATGCTGCTTGCAAATAGTCAGCCAACATTTTCCTGAAATCCCGTCCGCGCTTGACCTTTTTGTGATCGTACAACCAATGGGCCACATCCCGCGCCGTATTGGCTACAAGCAGCACGCCCAGCGGCGCGGACTGGATTGGCATCCCCGGTGTGCGAATGACCCCGCCTTGAATGAGCAATCCTTGCTCTTGCACAATGTGCCTAACGAGCCTGTCAGCAGCGTCCACTTCGATGCCTGCGGCCAGCACCTGCCCTAAAGCCTCGCCCTCGTCGGATACGACTACGGTTTCCCGCCCGGTGCGCACTAGCACTCGCACAAGCCCATTTGACGGGTACATACAGTGGGTGGTTACAACCAAACCCTCCGATGTCTCTCGCGTAGCCGGAAGGGAATTGGCCAAATACTCCGCCATTTCCAATGCGCTCGAAGGTGTCCAACTCATATCAGTAGATCCGACTTTGGCAGCTCGATTAGATGATCGGGCGGCAATCCGACAATTTTCGTATCAGCGCAGAACCAACGCAAGATGGCATCAAATGTTCTGGCCGGATTGGTGAATGGTTCGGCAAGGTGAAGGTCGGGAGGCGTCAGCGTGCCACGAAAGAACTGTCTATTGAGCGGCCATGAATGGTAGTGCGGACCTTGTACGAAGGGAGGCAACCCTGCCGGCGCGTGAAGCGAGTTAGGGTGATATTCGTCCGTATAGTCAAGTCGGCAAATCGCCGCGTTGAAACAGATGCTGAGCCTGAACTTCAGCTCTTTCGCCCTAGGGAACCCAACTATCAAAAGCTTTGCGCCCCGCTGCTCACCTTCGACCTGAAGCGGGAAATCCGTCGCGCGTTCGTGAGCGCTGTAGCCCGGACGCCAATTGTATGGCCCGTCAGCGCCAACTATAGTCTTCGTCTCGGCCATGAAAGTGTCGACCATAGCCAGAAGGTCTTGAGAGACCAAAGCAACGACCCCCCGCAATTCGGAAAGGATTGGTCGCATGGTCTTTCACTTTACGCAATCGTAATGGCAGTCTGCCAGATGCAGATGCAACTTGGGAGCTTCACAAATTGCGTTTAGCCTGCCGGTAGTCCGCAGTCTTAAGGGAGACTGTAAGCTCCCGCTTGAAGAGACCGGTGGCGGGGTTGAGCAACTCGGACAGTTTGGCCCTCAGGTGAGGAGGCACGGGCTTGGCGGCAAGCTCCTGCGGGAGCCGCTTGCGAAACTAATAGATGCCGGAAGTGCGCCGCTGCATGTAGCTCAAAGCCGCCATGGTGAACCGCCTTTGTGGGGCCTCTTTGTGTACAAGGCGGCTCTATCTAAGGCCCTGAACCTTATACCTTTTGGCTTTTCAATGCGCTAGGACAAACGTGGCGCACCCGACAAGATTCGAACTTGTGACCTCTGCCTTCGGAGGGCAGCGCTCTATCCAGCTGAGCTACGGGTGCTTCCCGGGACCCGGAAAACGAACCAGCCGATGAGCCGGCCAGCCACGGCTTCTTAGCGGAAGCCGCTGCGGGCTTCAACGGGCAATTGGCGATTGTGCGCCGGCCTGTTGGGTGATTGTCCGACTGATAGGCTGCCGGATAGGGCGCTCCCCCTCTCCGTCTCGGCTTCGCCGAGCCACCTCCCCCCCGCTCTGGCGGGGGCGAGGAACCGAAGCTCCGGTGGCCTAACCTTCTGCCTCGACCTTCGCCGTCTTCCGCCGCACCGCCCGCGCGGTGTGCTTCTGCTTCTTCGCACTTGCCAGCTCATGCATGGCATCCAGCTGCATCTGCTGCATTTCGGCCAGGCGCTGCCATTGGCGCGAGATCAGGTAATCGAGCTTTTCGTGCAGGTGGCGCACTTCCAGCTCGGCCTTGAGGTTCACCCGGTAGTCGTTGAAGGAGCGCAGTCGGTCTTTGGCTTCCTGGCGCTTCTGGCTCATCATGATCACCGGCGCCTGGATGGCGGCGATACAGGAGAGCAGAAGGTTGAGCAGGATGAACGGATAGGGGTCGAAGGCCTTGGATTCGCCCTGGACGAGGTTGAGGCCGATCCAGATCAACAGCACCGCCGCGAACGAGATCAGGAACCACCAGCTGCCGCCGAACTCGGCCATGCCGTCGGAGACGCGGTCGGCGAAGGAGCGGTGCTCTTCGAATTCCTCTTCCGAGTTTTCCGAGATCGTGTCCTGCCTTGCGATCGATTCCACCACCTGGCGGTCGAGCTCGGAGAATTCGCCATGCTCCTGCTGCAGCAATTCCTCCATGTAGCGCATGCGGTAGCGGCCGAGCTCCTCGCGGCTGATGCGGGCGCCGCGCGGCAGGTCGGGATGGTCGGAGCGGATGCGGTCGGCGAGGCTGGGCCTGAGGTCGTCGATGCGCACCAGGTCGCGCTTGCGGAATTTGCGCCCCGATATAGCCGAGGGCTTTTTCTTCGGCTTGACCCTGGCGGCGCCGGGAACATGCGGTTCGGCGTGCGGCTCGGAATCCGGCACTTCTGGCGCTTCCAGGATCTCGTCGGCGGCTGCTTGCGCATCCTCCGGCACGGTTTCCGCCTCGAGATACTCGCCGGCGATGTCGTTCTCGTCGTCGGGCTGCGCGGATGCCTTCGGGTCGCCTGCCATGCTCGGTGCTCCTGTTCGAGGCTTTGCGATACGATACGCCAAGCCGGCGGCATATCCATGGTCAGTGTGAAAAGTGTGTGACGGAACAAGTTCTTGTGATGGGGTGGGCGTTGCTTTCTCCGCCGACCTTCGCGCTGCAATCGCACGTGGCGGCGCAGCCCGCTCTCCGTCTCGGGCTTCGCCCGATCCACCTCTCCCCCGTTTCATGGGGGCGAGGAAACGCCAACCGTCAAGGGCGCGGCCTTCGCAATCCTAGGTTCCTCGCCCCGGCCGGAGGCGGGGGAGAGGTGGCTCGGCGAAGCCGAGACGGAGAGGAGAGCGCCGTCGGCAATTTCTCACCACCCCTGGAGCAATCGTCTCCGCCCCCTGGCCTTGAGTGAGATCAAGCTCGCCCCTGTGGCGGGCCTGACAGGCTGACTATATCGAGATCAGGCCTGACCGTTCAGGCTCCCGCCACCTGGGCCGCGCGCAGCGCCCCGCAAAAGAGGGATCGCCACCATGTACAAGACAATCCTGATTGCTACCGACGGTTCGGAACTCGCCCAAAAGGGCGTCGCCCACGGGCTTGAGCTGGCCAAAGGGCTCGGCGCCACCGCCATCTTCGTCACCGTCTCCGAGCCGTTCCCGACGCTGGCCTGGGGCGGCGCCATGGCCGGCTATGTCGCCGCCGACGAGCTCACCAATTACCAGGAAAACGCGCGCAAATATGCCCGCGAGATGCTCGACAAATGCAAGGCCGAGGCGGATGCGAAGGGCATCGGTGCGAAGACCCTGCACATCGAGAACCGCACGCCCGCCGAGGCGATCCTCGAGGTGGCTGCCGCTGAGGCCTGCGACCTCATCGTCATGGCCTCGCACGGCCGCCGCGGGCTGGGGCGCCTTGTGCTCGGCAGCCAGACGGCGGAGGTGGTGTCGCTGACGCAGATCCCGGTGCTGGTAGTTCGGTAAGTCCGCCGATATTCAGGTGAGGCCGGCCTGCGAACGATGGTTTCCTGCGCTTCCGGTGCTCACGTACTTAAAATACGCTCCGCTCCGGTTCTCGGAAACCATCATTCTCGGCGCGGCCTGACCTGAATCTCGACAGACCCCGGGCCGTCGTCGCCATTTTGCCACTTGCCAAAAGGGGCCGTCCATACATGACGAAGTCGAAAGGCGCCGCTCTACTGCGCCGGCAGCAGCAGCGGTGAACTAGGCGACGCCAGATCCGGCAACGGCAGATCCGACGCCGGCTGGCCCGGCAGCGTCGATGCAGGCGTCGCCTGATTCGGCATCGACAGGCCGGGCAATGCCGAGTCCGGCGGCTGCAAGCCAGGCGGCGGCGAAGCCGGCTGCTGCCCGGAATACATCAGCCTGGGCTGGCCGGCATCGGCTATCGTCGGCCCCAGGCTTCGCTGGATCAGCGCCTCGACATGGTTGTTGCGCTGGCGCGCGCTGTCGGCGCCCATCACCACCACGATCAGATGCCGCCCATCGGCATTGTAGGAGGTGACGATGTTGTAGCCGGAGGCACGGATATAGCCGGTCTTGATGCCGTCGACCCCGCGCACGCGCCCCAGCATGTCGTTGTGGCCGCGCACCAGCCGGCCGCGGAACATGAAGTCGCTTTCGGAGAAATAGTGGAAGTGCTGCGGGAAGCGCTTTTCCAGCGCCATGCCCAGTACCGCCATGTCGCGCGCCGTCGTCACCTGGCCATCGTCGGGCAGGCCGCAGGCATTGCGGAAATTGGTGCCGGTCATGCCGAGCGAGCGCGCCTTGGCGGTCATCATGGCGGCGAACTGGTCCTCTGAGCCGCCGCCCAGATATTCGCCCACCGCCACCGCCACGTCGTTCGCCGACTTCACCACCATGGCGCGGATGGCGGAATCGACGTCGATCGTCTCGCCGCGGCGGAAACGCAGCGTTGTCGGCGGCTGCGAGGCGGCGTGGTCGGAAACCGGGATCTGCGTCTGTTTGGTGACGCGGCCGCTCTCCAGCGCCTCGAACAGCATGTAGAGCGTCATCATCTTGGTCAGCGAGGCGGGATAGCGCTGCGCCGTGGAATTGACCTCGAACAAGGTCTTGCCGGTCAAGGCGTCGACCACGATCGCCGCATATTTCTGCGGCTTCGCCGGCACGGCAAGCACGCTTTCAGGCGGCGCGGCCGTGGTGCAGCCGGCCACCAGCAGGAGCAGGGCCATCGCGGCGATGAGTTTCTGGAGGAAAGGAAAGGGACGGGGCAAGACGATTCTAAAGCTGTTGCTGAGTTGCGGCGAAGCTAACGTAACGCATGTGCCGCGTCCAACTGGTTAACGGCGATAGCAAGGCATTTGCCCAGGTTTTCGGGGGTTCGCGCTGGCGGCGACGCTGCCAATCTCCCCCCTTGCGGGGGAGATCGGATGTCGCGCAGGCTTTCGCCAATCGCCAGCGTTGCAGGATGTCCACGCTTTGCCTTCCCCACCACCTTTCCGCTAATATGCGTGCGGCTTGGTTTGGGGGGAATCGGCAATGTCGGAAATCGCCAGGGGTACGACCTCGCTTTTGCGAGCATCGCTCAGCCGCACCGGCAAATGGGCGGCGAGCTTCGCCTTTATCAGCGGCGCGGTCGGGGACGTGCTCAACCCGCTCGGACCCTTTGCCGCTTATATCGCGCTCGGCGCCGCGGTCGCGGCCTTGATCATCGCCATCGCCATGGTGCTGCGCCTGGTGCTGGCGGCAAAAGCCATGCCGGCGCTGATCTTCGCCACCAGCGCCGCGGCAATCGCCGGCGGCGTCTACGGCATCCAGCAGCAAACGAACTCGCAGAACGGCGTGATCGCCAGCCTCGTGCCGGCGGTCGCCGAGCTGCAGCAGTCGCTGGGCATCGTCTCGCAGAAAGTGGCAAAGATCGAGAAGACCGTCACAGAGACGCAGAAGACGGTCGAAGAGGTCAAGAAGTCCACCGATACGGTGGCGAAGACGACCGAGGAGATAGCGCAGACGCAGACCAAGCAGACCGCGCAAGGCGCCGAGACGCAGAAAACGGTCGAAGCGGTCAAGCAGACCACCGACAGCTTGGCAGCAGGCCAAGAACAGCAGCAGGCGCAGGTGGAAAAGCTGCAGGCGACGACCGAGCAGATCGCCGCTTCCATCGACACGATCGCCAAGGGTTTTGCGCAGCTTGCGGCGCAAGGCGGGACGATCGCCGATCCGAAGCGCCCGGACGAGTTTTATCACAATGCCCGCGTCTACGAGCTGGCCGGCGATATGCTCAACGCCCGCCGTTCCTATCTTGCCTTTGCCGGCTTCGATGTCGATGCGATCGACCCCTATACGCGCTTTGCCACGCTGCTCAGGGTCCAGGACGGCAAGGCCGGCGCCCGCGAAGTGTTCGGAACGCTGGCGGAAAAGGCCAAGGCGCCCTCGATCAAGCTCGTCCATCTCTTGCAGTTCGACGACACGCAGCGGCTCGACAAGCTCAACGCCTTCATCGCCGCCAGCCCGGATTACGCGCCGGCTTACTTTCTCCTGGCGCAGGAATTCTCCGAAGATCGTCTCGGCAGCCAGACGCTCGCCGACAAGCGCAGCGAAGCGCAGGCGCTGACCAAGTTCGCTTCTTACGAGAAGGATGGCGGCCTGCTCAAATATTTCGTCGACCAGACGCAACTGGCCGATTGGCTCGACCGCAGCCGCACGCGTCTCGCGGCATTGGGCGACGTGCTCGATCCCTCGCGCTTCGTGCCAACGTTGACGCCGACGCGCTCCAACGCCGGCTGGTCGATGACGATCTCGCTGCCCGAGCCGGCGACTGCGATTTCCTGGCGGCTCGGCAATAGCGGTCCGTTCACCGACACCGGCCTGATGGCCGTGAACGACCAGCGCTCCGGCAAGCCGATGCCCAATCCGAGCTTCGAATTGCCGGACAGCACCGCCGCCGCCATCATCGCCATCAAATATCTAGACATCCGCGGACGCGAGACCGGTCCGTTCGACATCCGCTTCGATCCGGATTCGGCGCTTCAGCAAGGCAACAAGCAGATCCTCGACCAGTTCTGGACGTCTTGGATCGCTTTCGACGCCGGCGGCAATCGCGGCCTGGTCTATTTCACCCAGATGCTCTCCTTCCGCTGCGCCATCAAGGCGGTGCATTACAGCCTGAACGGCACCGCGCTCGACAAGGAGATCAAGATGCCGCCCTGCGACGCCAAGGACCCCTACGCCATTCCGTCCAACTACCAGCCTTACTTCAAGGTCAACGACGACGTGAAATCGATGGCGGTGCAGGTGACCTATACCGACGGCACCAAGTCGCCGGTCAGGGAATATAAGAGGCAGTAGTGAGCTTCTTTCTCCCTGTTTACGGGGAGAAATGCCCGGTTCACCCTCCGTAGCTGCTGCGAAGGATGGGCAGGACCATGAGGGGCGGCGCCGACAGTCGGAAAAGTGGTCTCCTCGTGCTTAGGACTCCTACGCCGCCTGATGCGAATTGCCTGCCATCACGCTTGCGTACCCGGTGCTGGACAGGCTTTGCTGCCGCGAGAAAAAGATTCGCGGGAGGCATTCATGGACACGGTTACCATTGGCGCAAAGGGCATCTCCGTCTCTCTCGATCTTGCCGTCGGCCATATCGCCGCCATGGACATCGAAGCCGATGGCCGTGTTCTGAAACCGCTGCATCGCGCGCCGTGGGTTGGCTCGCCGCGCGAGAGCCTGCCGGAGGCCCTCCCCGAAGGCACGGTGCGGCTCTCAGGCGATTTTCTCTGCGCGCCCTTCTCGGCCAGCGACGTCGAGGCGGCGCCCCTGCATGGCTGGCCGGCCAACAGCGAATGGGATGTCGTCGAAAGCGCCGCCATTGCCGGCGGCTGGCGGGCCGTCTTCCGGCTGCGTCGCAAGGTGATGGGCGCCACGGTCGACAAGGTCTTCACGCTGCGCGACGGCCACCCGTTCCTCTACCAGGAGCACATCTTTTCCGGCGGCTCGGGCGCGATCTCCGTCGCCCATCATCCGATGACGGTCATGCAAGGCGGCGGCCGGTTGGCCTTCTCGCCGAAGCGCGTGGCGGTGACGCCGGCCACGCCCCTCGAGCCCGATCCGGCGCGCGGCCGCTTCATGCTGGCCTATCCGGCCCGCGCCAGCGATCTCACGCAGTTTCCGCTCGCCGCCGGCGGCACAACCGATCTCACCGACTACCGCATCGAAAACAAGCGCGAGGATTTCATCACCCTGGTGGAGGCGGATCACGGCAGGCCGGGCTGGACGGCGATTGCGCGGCGCGCCGAGCGGGATCTGGTTCTTGTGCTGAAGAACCCGGCCGAACTGCCGGTCACCATGCTGTGGTTCTCGAATGGCGGCCGCGACTACGCGCCCTGGAGCGGCCGCCATCTCGGCGTGCTCGGCATCGAGGACGGCCGCACCGCGATCGGCCATGCCGCTTCGCTCGGCGACAACTGGCTGAAGCATGAGGGCGTGGCGACGGCCTTTGCGCTGGCCGAGGGGCGGTCGGTCTCCTTTCGCCATGTCATCGGCGCGGTGCCGTTCGCGGACACCGAACCGCCGGGGAGTCTGGAAACCGCGCCCGACCGCCTGCGTGTCCTCGCTGCCGGCGGGGCAGCGCGGGAACTGCCGTTCGACGGGGGGTTCCTGCGCATCGGCCGCTCGGTTCCTGCTTGAGAGGTCGGCCAGCGCCTGAGAGTTCGCCATTCCAGGGCGAGCTCTAAGGAAAGACGGTTAAGTTGCTCTATAACGCCGAGTTCCGTCACACCCCCTCTGGCCTGCCGGCAGGACAGAGGGGGGTGCTGTCCCGCCGGCGTTTGGATTTCTGCATGAGCCGGCAGCATGCGACTGCCACCTTGCAGTCTAAAACGACGTCCTAAGGTTTGAATTTTCCGCTCGGTGCCGCCAAAATGTCGGCCGAACAGCACCGGAAAGAGCCCGATGTCCGAGATCGCTCATATCACAGCCGCCATCTTCAAGCGCGCCGGCAAGGCCAAGCGCTTCGTCGTCGCCATCGCCGGTCCGCCCGGCGCCGGCAAGTCGACAATATCCGCGTCATTGCATGAGCTTTTGCCGGAGGGCAGCTCGGAGGTCGTGCCGATGGACGGCTTCCACTATGACGACATCATTCTCAACCGCCGCGGCCTGCGCCCGCGCAAGGGCGCGCCGGAAACCTTCGATTTTGCCGGCTTCGAGACGCTGCTGAAGCGCATCCGCTCCGGCGAACCCGATATCGCCATCCCGGTGTTCGACCGCAGCATGGAACTGTCGCGCGCAGCGGCCGAAATCATCGGCACCGACACCAAGTTCATCCTGGTCGAGGGCAACTACCTGCTGCTCGACGAGGAGCCCTGGTCGCGACTGGCGCCTTTGTTCGATTTCACCATCTTCGTCGACGTGCCGCGGGCTGAGCTCGAGCGCCGGCTGATGGAGCGCTGGCGCGAACATGGCAAGTCCGACGAGGATGCCCGCGCATGGATCGCCTCCAACGACATGCCCAACATCGAGCGGGTGCTGGCGCGGCGCCGGCCTGCCGACATGGTCGTTGGTTCCTTGGTTATTGGTTAACCTGCTCAATTTTCAATAGTTTTGGGCGGGAACCTTAAGGTTTTCGCGCCGTTATGATCCTATCCCGAATTGTTCGGCGCCGGAGCAATTCCAGGAAGGCGGGCGAACGCTTTCCCTCCGAAACTGCGACCGAGAATGCAGGAGCCGTCAGATGGCAACGAACAGCAGAAAAACCGCGCCCAAGAAGGTCAGGGCCAGCCAAGCCAGGACCACGCAAGCCCAAGCCGGCGCCGGCCCCGCGGCGGCCGAACGATCGAAGGACGCCAAGCCGGCTTTCGGTAAGGCAGCGCCGAAGAAAGTGACACCCGGCGCCGGTCACAAGGTCGCGGCCAAGGCGCAGAAGCCCCATAAACCAGCCGCAAGCAGGCCGGGTCCGATCCGCACGGTTGCAAGCGTTGCAACCGGCGCGGTGGTAGCGACTGCAAGATTGGCCGCGTCTGTGCTTGGCAGGGGAACCAGCGCCAAGTCGAAATAAGCGCCCTAGCCCTTCGCTGGAATGGTGAGCCCCCGCTTCACCGCCGGTCGTGCCAGGCCGCGCTCCAGCCACTCGGCGACGGTCGGGAAATCGTCGAAGCCGACCAGGTCGCGCGCCTCGTAGAAGCCGATCAGGTTGCGCACCCAGCCCAGCATCGAGACATCGGCGATTGTGTAGTCGTCGTCCATGATCCACTTGCGCCCCTTCAGGCGCGTTTCGAGCACGCCGATCAGCCGCCGCGATTCGTCGCGGTAGCGCTCCAGCGGCCGCTTGTCGGCAATCTCGCGCCCGGCGAATTTGTGGAAGAAGCCGACCTGCCCGAAGATCGGGCCGATCGCCGCCATCTGGAAGAACACCCATTGGATCGCCTCGTAGCGGCGCGCCGGATCGGCGGGAATGAGCTTGCCGGTCTTGTCGGCCAGGTAGAGCAGGATGGCGCCGGACTCGAACAGGCCGATCGGCTTGCCGCCCGGGCCGTCCGGGTCGATGATCGCCGGTATCTTGCCGTTCGGGTTGAGCGACAGGAATTCCGGCGTCCAGCTCTCGTTCTTGCCGATATCGACATAATGGGGCTCATAGGCAAGGCCGATCTCCTCCAGCGCGATCGAGACCTTCACGCCATTGGGCGTCGTGGCGGAATAGAGCTGCAGGCGCTCGGGCTGCTTGGCCGGCCAGCGCTTGGCGATCGGAAAGGCGGACAGGTCGGTCATCGCAAACTCCGGATGCGGATTGGCGCGGGGCGGCGCTTATGGCGGGCCAGGGAGAATTAGGACCCCGGCCAGCCGGGATCAATATGCCGCCAGCCGGCTTGCCGTGCACACACAGTCAACCGGTAGGCTTCGGCCGGTCAGACCGCCTTGAAGGCCAGCACCGCATTGGTTCCGCCGAAGGCGAAACTGTTGCTGAGCGCGGCGCGCACCTTGCGCTCGCGCGCCGTGTTCGGCGTTACGTCGAGATCGCATTCCGGGTCCGGCTCGCGGTAGTTGGCGGTCGGCGGCACGAGGCCGTCGCGGATCGCCATAACGCAGGCGATCATCTCCAGTCCGCCCGAAGCACCGAGGCAATGCGCATGCATCGACTTTGTCGACGACACCGAAAGCGAACGGGCATGGTCGCCGAAGACGCGTTTGATCGCCGCTGTCTCGATCTGGTCATTGGCCTTGGTGCCGGTGCCGTGCGCGTTGAGATAATCGACGTCTTCCGGATTGAGCCCGGCATCCGCCAGGCAGAAACGCATGGCCGCTTCCGGTCCCTCGACGGTCGGCGCGACGATGTCGGAGGCATCGGCGGAAAGCCCGACGCCGGCGATCTCGGCCAGAATCGTGGCGCCGCGCGCCATCGCATGATCGTAGCTTTCCAGCACCGCCATGCCGGCGCCTTCGCCGAGCACAAGGCCGGCACGGTCGGCCGAGAACGGCCGGCAGGTGTCGGGCGAAAGCACCCGGAGCGCCTCCCAGCCCTTCAGCACGCCCCACACCAGCGGCGCTTCGGTGCCGCCGGCGACCATCACGTCGGCGCGGCCGAGCCTGATCTGGTCGACGGCTGAGGAAATCGCATGGTTGGCGGACGAGCAGGCCGAAGTGGCGCCGAAAACAGGACCGCGCAGCCCGAGATTCATGCTGACCTGGCCGGCGGCCGCGCCCGGCATCACTTTCGGCACGGTGAAGATGGCGGCGCGGTTGCGCCCTTCGAGCAGGATCGCGCGGTAATTCTCCTCGATGGTCTCGAAGCCCGCGACGCCGACGCCGACGACTGCGCCCATCCGGTAGGTGTTGTCGGCATGCGCGGTCAGGCCCGATTGTCGCATCGCTTCCCGCGCCGCGATCACCGCCAGCAGGCTGAAGCGGTCCATCGACACCACTTGTTTGCGGTCGATGCCATGGTCCGGCAATTGCTTGATTTCGCAACCGGTCTTGACTTTGAGGTCATGCAGCGACGGATTGTCGATGGGGCCGATGCCCGAGCGGCCGGCGCGCATGGCGTCCCATATCGCCGCCGCATCGTTGCCGAGCCCGCAAATCCCGCCAATACCGGTGATGACGACGCGTTTTTGCATGCAGTCAGGCTTTTTTCGCGATCAGTTCGCGAACCGCCTCGACCATGTCGCCGACGTTCTTGAGATTGCTCCAGGCATCGACCGTGTTCATTTCGATCTCGATGCCGTATTTTTCCTCGAGATCGAAGATGATCTCGGTCAACTCCAGCGAATGGATGCCGAGCGTTCCGAGATCGGTGCTGGCGGTGATTTCCTCGCCGCCGGTGTCGGCATGCGCTTTGATCTTTTCGATGATCTCGGTCGTCAGTTGGTCAGCCATTCGGTTCCTTCCCTGTCGTTTCCCGACGCCAACTGATCAGCGCCTTTTTTATCCCCGGACCCAACAAACGCCGTTGCCCTTACCTCGCCAGACACCGCGCGACCGCTCCAGGGTGGCTTCCCTCTATAGAAACCAAAACGATGTCAAGCAACAAGCGATATATCGACAAAGCCGCCGGAGTGCTTAACCTGGAATCGTGGACACGATCGAGAACCCCCTGACATCCCGGCCCGCCTTGCCTCCAGCGGCCGCTCCTTTGCCTGCCGCGCAACGTGTTGCCGGGCGAGCCAGGCTTTTCTGCGGCAAGAGCGATGGCCGAACGCGCTTGCAGCGGCTCTACCAGGACGGATCGGCCAAGATCCGCCTGCCGGCGGTGCAAGGCGATCCGCTCGAGGCGGTGCTCATCAACACGGCCGGCGGAATGACCGGCGGCGACCGCCTCGGCTGGACGATCGAGGTCGGCGCCGGCGCCTCAGCCTCCATCACCACCCAGGCCTGCGAGAAGGTCTATCGTGCCGCCGCCGACAGGGCCGAGATAAGCGTCGGCCTGCGGGTCGGTTCGGGCGGCCGCATCGCCTGGCTGCCGCAGGAAACCATCGTTTTCAACCGCGCCGCCTTCGTCCGCACGCTGGATGTCGAGCTTGGCGACGATGCCGAGGCATTGATGCTCGAAGCCACACTGTTCGGCCGGCTTGCGATGGGCGAGCGGACGGTTCAAGGCAGTTTTCACGACCGGTGGCGGGTCCGCCAGGGCGGTGCGCTGGTCCATGCCGAGGATTTCAGGCTCGGCCCGGACATCGCGGCAACGCTCCAGCGGCGGGCGGCGACCGGCGGCGCGCTTGCCGTCGCCACGGTGCTCTTCGTTTCGCCGCAAGCGGAAGATCTGCTGGACAAGGTCCGGGCCATCATCGGCGATCCTGGCATCGACGGCTGGGGCGGCGCCAGCTTCTGGAGCGTCCGCCGATCTGGCAAGCTTCTTGCGAGGCTCTGTGCCGGCGACGGCTACCAGCTCCGCAAGCGGCTGATTCCGCTCGTCGAACTGCTCAATGGGCGGGCGGGTCTGCCCAAATTGTGGTCACTCTGATCTGAAATACCGGGATATTGCATGAATCTTACGCCGCGTGAAAAAGACAAGCTGCTCATCGCCATGGCTGCGATGGTGGCGCGCAAGCGCCTGGAGCGCGGCGTCAAGCTTAACCATCCCGAAGCCATCGCCCTGATCACGGACTTCGTCGTCGAAGGGGCGCGCGATGGCCGCCCTGTCGCGGATTTGATGGAGGCGGGCGCCCATGTCGTCACCCGCGCCCAGGTCATGGAGGGCATCGCCGAGATGATCCATGACGTCCAGGTCGAGGCAACGTTCCCCGACGGCACCAAGCTGGTGACCGTGCACGAACCGATCCGGTGAGGAGGAAGACGATGCTGGAGCTCAGGCCCAATTGCGAATGCTGCGACAAGGATCTGCCGCCGGAGGCGACCGATGCGCTGATCTGCACCTTCGAATGCACCTTCTGCGCCGACTGCGTGGATAATGTGCTGGGCGGCGTCTGCCCAAATTGCGGCGGCAATTTCGCGCCGCGGCCGATCCGGCCGGCGGCCAAGCTGGCGAAATATCCGCCTTCGACCAGGCGCGTGCTCAAGGCCGAAGGCTGCGGTCCGCGCAAGGCCGCTTAACCGGGTCAATTGGAAAGGGCAGAAAGATGATCCCCGCTTCGACGAAACGCAGCACGCTCGCCGTCGTCCTGTTGCTGGCGGCCGCCATGCCCGCCTACGCCCATGTCGGCGTCGGCACGACCTCTTCCTTCGCAGCCGGGTTCGCGCATCCGCTGTCCGGGCTCGACCACATGAGCGTGATGATCGCCGTCGGCCTTTGGGCGGCGATGAAGGGCGGCAAGGCCGTCTGGGCCTGGCCGCTGGCCTTCGTCGGCGTGATGCTGGCCGGCGGCGCGCTCGGCATGCTGCATGTGCCGGTGCCTTTCGTTGAGCCGGCTATCCTCGCCTCCGTCGTGACGCTTGGCCTGCTGTTGGCAGTGGCGATCGACCTGCCGGTCTCGACCGGGATCGCCATCATCGGCCTGTTCGCGCTGTTCCACGGCCATGCCCATGGCACCGAAGTGCCGGAAAATGCCGGTGGTTTTGAATATATGGCCGGCTTCGCGATGGCCACGGCGCTGCTCCACGGCGTCGGCATCGCGGCCGGTCTCGGCCTGGGCTCGCGCTTCCGCGGCGTGGCGCGTGCTGCCGGCGCAGCTTGCGCGGCAATTGGCGTCGGCCTTGCCTTCGGTGTGTTGTGAGGGTGAGATGATCCCCGGCGAAGTCATCACGGCCAAAGGCGACATCGAGCTGAACAAGGGCCTGCCCACCGTGACGCTCAAGGTCGCAAACAGCGGCGACCGGCCGATCCAGGTCGGCAGCCACTATCATTTCTTCGAAACCAATGAGGGCCTGAAATTCGACCGCGAGCGCGCGCGCGGCATGCGGCTCGATATCGCCGCAGGTACAGCCATGCGCTTCGAGCCAGGACAGGAGCGCGACGTTACGCTGGTGCCGCTGGGCGGCAAGCGCGAGGTCTACGGTTTCCAGCAGAAGGTGATGGGCAAGTTGTGAGGTCCGGCGCGCTCACATCACTTCGGCGGCTTGGCAGCGGCATAGATGACGACTTTCCCCGGATTGTCGAACTCTACGGCGAGCACGTCCTCGGCCTGCACGCGTCGCGAATCCATCGCGTTGAAGAGCAAGGCGTTCGCCTCGATCTCCTTGCGCAATTCGGCGACATCCTCCTGATGCTGCTTCACCTTGTTCTCGATAGCCGGCGGTGGCCCCCCTTCGCTGCGCGCCGCGTCGGTCAGGAAGACGATGTCGACCATGTCGAGCTTGGTGATCTTGCGCACCGCGCCGATATTCTCGCGGGTGCGGTCGATGGCTGTGATGACCTTTCCGGCCTCCGTCGTGGAGAGCGCCTCTTCCTGCCGGACATCGGAATCGACGATTGCTGCGGCAGGCCGGCCGTTGTCCAGCGGCTGCGCCGCGGGCGCCGCATGGGTCACGGCCATGAAAAGCGTGGCAGCAGCCACGGGACTCCATTTTGCAAAACGCGGGGCAATCGCCATCGCTCGCTCCTGACTGAACTCGTGGCGGGGCGAAAACAGCGAAACGGTCCTGTCTGGCCGCAGGTTCCCTTCAAAAGCCGGCAGGCGGACCGCAAGGCGGCCCGCCAAGGCGCGCAATCAGCTCGCTTTCTTGGTGATCAGCGTCAGCGCGCCATTGGGCTGCATGCTGGCGGCGATCACCTGCGCCGAGCTCATGCCCTTGGCTTCGAGCGCGGATTTCACCTTGGGCGTGGCGTCGATCGACTTGCGCAATGTCTGCAGGCCGGCATCGCCGCGCTGCGCCACGATCTGGTTGACCTGCGTCTGCGCGTCCTTGGGCAGTTCGGTGATGTCGACGACGTTGACGCTCTGGATCGCCGGCGCCGCCGACTGGGCCTTCGGTGCAGCGGGTGCGGTGGGCGCCGGGCTTGGCTGCGGCGTCGGCTGCTGCTGAGCGCTGGCAGCCCCCGCCATCATCAGGGTGGCGGTCGCGGCGAGAAGTATCGCTTTGCGCATGGATATTCCTTCCATCGGCTTGGGAGTGATTCCGCCCGCCTCAACGGCCCGATGGGAACGCCCAAATGGGCGCTCAAAGTGTCGCCGGGTGGGTCATTGCATGACCATTGGATGGCGACAATGTGTGCCCCGCGCTCAAACAAACTTACTTTTGGCGACCTGAATTTCGGGAGCAATTGCTGATGGCCAGGATAAGCCGTGCCGCCTATGCGCAGATGTATGGACCGACGGTCGGCGACAAGGTGCGGCTTGCCGACACCGAGCTCTTCATTGAGGTTGAGAAAGACCTCACCGTTTATGGCGAGGAAGTGAAATTCGGCGGCGGCAAGGTCATCCGCGACGGCATGGGCCAGAGCCAGGTCACGCGGGCCGAGGGTGCTGTCGATACCGTCATCACCAACGCGCTGGTCGTCGATGCGCTTACCGGCATCGTTAAGGCCGATATCGGCCTGAAGGATGGCCGCATCGCCGCGATCGGCAAGGCCGGCAATCCGGACACGCAAGCTGGAGTCACCATCATCATCGGCCCCGGCACCGAGATCATCGCCGGCGAAGGCAAGATCCTCACGGCCGGCGGCTTCGACGCGCACATTCATTTCATCTGCCCGCAGCAGATCGAGGAAGCGCTGATGAGCGGTGTCACGACGATGCTGGGCGGCGGCACGGGCCCCGCGCATGGCACCCTGGCCACCACCTGCACGCCCGGGCCCTGGCACATGGCGCGCATGATCCAGTCCTTCGACGCGTTCCCGATGAATATCGGCCTGTCGGGCAAGGGAAATGCCTCAAAGCCGGCGGCGCTGGAAGAGATGGTGCTGGCTGGCGCCTGTTCGCTGAAATTGCATGAGGATTGGGGCACGACCCCGGCCGCCATCGATTGCTGCCTGTCGGTCGCCGACGCCTACGACGTGCAGGTGATGGTCCATACCGATACGCTGAACGAATCCGGCTTCGTCGAGAACACGGTGGCGGCCATCAAAGGCCGCACTATCCATGCCTTCCATACCGAGGGCGCCGGCGGCGGCCATGCGCCCGACATCATCAAGGTCTGCGGTCTGCCCAACGTCATCCCCTCCTCGACCAATCCGACCAGGCCCTACACGGTCAACACCTTGGCCGAGCATCTCGACATGCTGATGGTCTGCCATCATCTGTCGCCGTCGATCCCGGAGGACATTGCCTTCGCCGAAAGCCGCATCCGCAAGGAGACGATCGCGGCGGAGGACATACTGCACGACATCGGGGCCTTCTCGATCATCTCCTCCGACAGCCAGGCCATGGGCCGTGTCGGCGAGGTGGCGATCCGCTGCTGGCAGACCGCCGACAAGATGAAGCGCCAGCGCGGCGCGCTGCCGGACGAAACCGGCGACAACGACAATTTCCGCGTCCGCCGCTACATCGCCAAATACACGATCAATCCAGCCATCGCGCACGGCCTGTCGAAGGAGATCGGCTCGATCACCGTCGGCAAGCGCGCCGATCTGGTGCTGTGGAACCCGGCCTTCTTCGGCGTCAAGCCTGAGATGGTGCTGGTCGGCGGCTCAATCGCCGCGGCTCCGATGGGAGACCCCAACGCCTCGATCCCGACGCCGCAGCCGATGCACTACCGGCCGATGTTCGGCGCCTATGGCAAGGCGCTGACCAATTCATCGGTGACCTTCGTCTCGAAGGCCGCCTTCGATGCCGGCCTGCAGGGCCGGCTGGGTGTCGACAAGGCGATGATCGCGGTCGAGAACACGCGAGGCGGCATCGGCAAGCATTCCATGGTGCTCAACGACGCCACGCCGCATGTCGAGGTCGACCCCGAAACCTACGAAGTGCGGGCCGACGGCGAGTTGTTGACTTGCGAGCCCGCGACCGTGCTGCCGATGGCGCAACGGTATTTCCTGTTTTGACAGGCGGCTGATCGGCGAATGGGCAAATATCGTTGCGGCTCGCGCGCGCAGACCGCAATATGCGGCAAAGCAGCAGCCGCATTGTGATTACGCATGCCCACCGAAATCGCCTCCCCGCACGACATCTTCCCGCATATCCGAATCGTCATGGGCATGGTGATCGGCCTCGGCGTCACGCGGCTGCTTTCGGGAACTGCCCGCATCGTCCAGCACCCCGGCCAGTACCGGCTCTACGCGGTGCATCTCGCCTGGGTCGCTTCGGTGCTGTTGATGCTGGTGCATTTCTGGTGGTGGGAGTTCGGCCTCTACGCCATCGAGAACTGGACCTTCGGCAAATATCTTTTCATCATCTTCTACGCCATCACGCTGTTCCTGCTCTGTGCGCTGCTGTTTCCGGATTCGATGCTCGATTACACCAGCTACGAGGATTATTTTTACTCGCGCCGCGCCTGGTTCTTCGGGCTGCTGGCGGCGACCTATCTGCTCGACGTGGTCGACACATTGCTCAAAGGTCCGGAGCATTTCGCCCGCTTCGGCAATGAATATCTGATCCGCACGCCGGTCTTCGTCGCGCTTTGCCTGGTGGCGATCCTGGTTCGCGACCGCCGTTTCCACGTCGCTTTCGTCGCGGCTGCGCTTGTCTACCAGGTATCGTTCATCCTGCGGCTCTTCGACACCATCGTCTGAGCGCCATTGGGCTGATGCGGGCGATGGTCTAAGGTTTCGGAAAAGCAAGGTTAACCATGTACAAGGCCATCGGATCGCGCGGATCCCGGGTCAGCCGGGTGCTCTGGATGCTCGAGGAGCTCGGGCAGCCCTACGAATTCGTCGAGGTGAAGCTGCGCTCGCCGGAGGCCTATGCGCTCAACCCCTCCGGCAAGGTGCCGATCCTGATCGACGGCGAGCTCAAGGTCACGGATTCAGCGGCGATCTGCGTCTATCTGGCTGATAAGCATGCCGATAAGGGCATGGGCGCCAATCCCGGTCTCGCCGGCCGCGCCGAGATGGATTCCTGGATGCATTTTGCCCAGAGCGAGCTGGAAGCGCCGCTCTGGAACAAGCTGCGCCACCGCTTCCTGCTGCCCAGGGACGTGCGCGTCGATGTCGGCCCGGCCGCGGCCTATGATTTCGCATCCGAAATAAAAGCACTGGATCGCCGGCTTGGCGACAAGCCCTTTGCGCTGCGCGACCGGTTCTCCGCTGTCGATGTCCTGCTCGGCGATATCGGCGGCTGGGCGCGTGCCGGGCGTTTCCCGATCGATTCCGAGCGCGTCAACGCCTATTTCGACCGTGTCCTTCAGCGCCCCGCCCGTGCAAGGGCGCAAGCCAATGGCGGAGCCATGAAATGAAGCTCAACATTAACACCGATTTCACCAAGTTTTCGCGCGCCCTCGCGGTGCTTGCCGCCGGCGATCCGGCTTTGACCGCACCGTACGACAAAGCCGTGCTGCCGCATGACGAGCGGCATCTGCGTCGCCGAGCCATCGAGACCGTGGCCGGCGAAAAGGTGCTGGTCGACCTGCCCGAACCGGTGGCGCTGAACAATGGCGACCGGCTGGTGCTGGAAGACGGCCGCCAACTCGAAATCGTCGCAGCACCCGAGGAGGTTTACGACATCCGCGCCCGCGACGCGGTTCATCTCACCGAACTCGCCTGGCACATCGGCAATCGTCACCTTGCCGCGGCGATCGAGACGGACCGCATCCTCATCCTGCGCGATCATGTCATCAAGGCGATGCTGGAAGGCCTCGGCGCCACGGTGAGCGAGGTCTCGCAGCCGTTCAGCCCGGTGCGCGGCGCCTATTCCGGACATGGCCGCGATCACGGCCATTCGCATGATCACGACCACCATAATCACGATCATGACGATCACCATCACCACGACCACGGCCACCACCATCATGACTGAGGAGCTTTCCAGCGTCGCGCTCCTGCGGCTGATGGCCTGGCTGTCGCCGTCCTTTCCGGTCGGCAGCTTCTCTTACAGCCACGGCCTCGAACGCGCCGTGCAAGATGGGCTGATCGCGGATCGCGAAGATCTTGCGGGCTGGCTGGAGACGCTGGTCGAGATCGGCTCGGGCTGGAACGATGCCGTGCTCTTCGCCGAAAGCTGGCGCCGCGGACGGGACGGCGGCGATCTCAGCGAGGTTGCCGCGCTGGCCGAGGCGCTCGCCGGGTCGCGGGAGCGTCATCTCGAAACCATGCTGCAGGGCACGGCTTTTCTCCAGGCGGCGTCCGCCTGGTCGTCTCCGGTGCTGCACCGCTTGCCGGCCGATTGCCCCTATTGCGTTGCAGTCGGTGCCGTTGCAGGCAGCAGCGGCATCAGCCTTTCGGATGCGCTTTCCGCCTTCCTGCAGGCTTTCTTCTCCAATCTCGTGCAGGCGGCAATCAGGTTGGGCGTCGCCGGCCAGGTCGATGCCGTCGCATTGTTAGCCGGCTTCGAATCGCTGGCGCTTGCGACTGCGTCGCGTGCCGCCGCATCGACGCTTGATGATCTGGGTGGCGCGGCCTTCATGTCGGACATCATGGCGATGCAGCACGAGACGCAATACTCCAGGCTTTTCCGCTCATGATCGTGCTTGCCGTCATCCTCTCCTTCGTCCTGCTCCTGATCACTACGCTGCATGTCTATTGGGGCATAGGCGGGATCTGGCCGGGCACCGACCAGGCATCCTGCGCCCGCGCCGTCGTCGGCTTCCGCGGCGTCGATGAGATGCCGTCGTCCTTTGCGAGTTTTGCTGTCGCCGCTTGCCTCGCGCTCGCGACGCTCTGGCCGCTGGCGCTCGCTGGCGTGTTCGCCACGCCCTTTCCACGGGAAGGCCTGGCTGCCACGGCGTTGATGATCGGCCTCGTCTTCCTCGGTCGCGGCATTGCCGGCTTCACGCCCTGGTGGCGCCGGCTTGCGCCCGAACAGCCTTTCGCGCGGCTTGACCAAAGCCTTTATTCGCCGCTTTGCCTCTTGATCGGGGCAGGCTTCGCAATCCTTGCCATCACGGAGTTTCCGGCATGACATCGAAAAACGGTCCTCTTCGCATCGGCATCGGCGGCCCGGTCGGCTCCGGCAAAACGACGCTCACCGAAAAGCTCTGCAAGGCGCTGCGCGACGATTTCTCCATCGCCGTCGTCACCAATGACATCTACACCAAGGAGGATGCGATGATGCTGGCGCGCCTGCAGGCGTTGCCGGAAGAGCGTATCGTTGGCGTCGAGACCGGCGGCTGCCCGCATACCGCCATTCGCGAGGATGCCTCGATCAATTTGCGCGCCATTGCCGAGCTGAATAAGAAATTCCCGGACCTCGACATCATCTTCATCGAATCCGGCGGCGACAACCTCGCCGCCACCTTCTCGCCGGACCTTGCCGACTTGACCCTCTACGTCATCTCGGTCTGCCAGGGCGAGGAGATCCCGCGCAAGGGGGGGCCGGCCATCACGCGCTCGGATTTCCTGATCATCAACAAGAGCGATCTGGCACCCTATGTGAACGTCAACCTCGACGTGATGGAGAGCGACGCCTGCCGCATGCGCGGCAAAAGGCCGTTCGGCTTCACCGACCTGTCGCGCGGCAAGGGCTTGCAGGAAGTGATCGACTTCATCGTCGAGCAGGGCGGCCTGCAGTCGGCGCGCCCGGCGGCTTGACCCGCTGAGCCAGCGTTTATCGGTTGCTGGCAGCCACCATGCGCGGCATTCTCGGAACACAAACCCGAGCGGAGGATTTTCGATGAGCCTTGCCCGCCTGCACAAGGAACCGCTGAGCAACCTGCCTTACTATGAGGAGCGGGTCGATCTTGCGGCCGCCTTCCGCTGGACGGCGCGGCTCAACATGCATGAGGCGGTGGCAAACCACTTCTCGCTGTCCGTCAGCGAGGACGGCACGAAGTTCCTGATGAACCCCAACCAGGTGCATTTCTCGCGCATCAAGGCGAGCGACCTGCTCCTGATCGACGCCAACGATCCCGACACGCTGTCCGGCCCCAACGCACCCGACCCGACCGCCTGGGGCCTGCATGGCGCCATCCACCGCAACGTCCCGCATGCGCGCTGCGTCATGCATGTCCATTCGATCCACGCCACCGTGCTTGCCTCGCTGGCCGATTCGACGCTGCCGCCGGTCGACCAGAACTCGGCCATGTTCTTCAACCGCCATGTCGTCGACGCCAATTATGGCGGGCTGGCCTTCGAGGAAGAGGGCGAGCGCTGCTCGCAGCTTCTGACCGACCCCAAGGTCAAGGTGATGGTCATGGGCAATCACGGCGTGATGGTCATCGGCGACACTGTCGCCGACACCTTCAACCGCATGTTCTACTTCGAGCGCGCCGCCGAGACCTACATCAAGGCGCTGTGGACCGGCCGCCCACTGCGCACGCTCTCCGACGACATCGCCGAGAAGACCGCGCGCGAGATGGACGATTACCCGGGCCAGGCCGAGCGCCATCTGGCGGAGTTGAAAGCGATCCTCGACGAGGAAGAGCCGGTTTATAGGAATTGATCTTCCTTCTCCCCGTTCACGGGGAGAAGGTGCCGGCAGGCGGATGAGGGGCAGCGCTGACGCGGGGGCTCAGAGCCCCAATTGCGCCCGCAACTCCTCGGCGCTGTTGATGACGATCGCTCCGGCCGGACCTTCCATCGGCGCTTCCGGCCAGAAAATCGTCCTCATGCCGGCCGCCAGTCCGGCCATGGCACCCGTGAGGCTGTCGTCGACGGCGAATGCGTCTGCCGGCTCGACCCCGGCCAGATAGGCGGCGCGCAGGAAGGGCTCGGGCAGCGGTTTGCCGTCGATCACGTCATTGCGGCTGACCGTCAGCATACCGGGATAGACAAGGCCGACGGCGGTCAGATTGACGTCGACGATCAGCCGGTCGGAGTTGGACACCACCGCCTGCTCGACGCCGAGCGCGCGCAATTCGTTGAACACTTCGATCGCGCCGGGACGTGGCTTCAGCGTTGCGGCCAGCGGCAGATAGTGATCGTATTTGCGCACGATCCAGTCGTCGAAGGGCAGGGCGAGGCCGAACTCGTCGCGCAGCATCTCGTAGACCGGCCATGCCGCGATGCCCAGCACGCGCTCATGCAGGTCGGGCGGCGGGGCGATGCCAACGCTGCGCAGGGCCGCCGCGAGTGCCGCCTCGTGCAGCGGCTCGCTATCGACCAGCGTTCCGTCCATATCCCAGAAAACGGCTTTCGGCGTCATGCGCGGCTCCTCTCGCCGATCCCCTTAATCGGTTTCCCGGCGGAGATAAACCGTCCCGCGGTCAAATGGTCGGAAGCGCGATCAATTGGTCTTCACCAGCCTATGAGACCTCTAAGCAATTGCTCTTTCGATAGACAATTGCGCGCTGAAATATTCGCGGTAAGCTATGGTGCCCGTTTCAGCATTCTGCGGGTGGGGAGGCGGACGTGAATTCGCGACAGGAAACCGGCAGCACCAGGTTGGACGACGCCGCGCGCGCCGGCTGGCTCTATTATGTTGCCGGCAACACGCAGGACCAGATCGCCGCCAAGCTCGGCATCTCCAGGCAGACGGCGCAGCGGCTGGTATCGCTCGCCATGTCGGAGGGCCTGATCAAGGTGCGGGTCGATCATCCGATCGCCAATTGCCTGGACCTTGCCGCGCGGCTGAAGTCGCGCTTCGCGCTCGACCTTGTGGAGGTGGTGCCGAGCGACCCGACCTCGAGCTCGACGACGATCGGCATCGCGGAAGCTGCCGCGGCCGAGATCGAACGCCGGCTGCGCTCTGAGGCCCCCATCGTCATGGCGATCGGCACCGGGCGCACGCTGAAGGCAGCGATCGAGCAGTTGCCGCCGATGGACTGTCCGCAGCACAAGGTCGTGTCCTTGACCGGCAACATCTCGCCCGACGGCTCGGCCGCCTTCTACAACGTCATCTTCACCATGGCCGACCGCGTCAAGGCGCGGTCCTTCCCTATGCCGCTGCCGGTCATCGCCTCCTCGCCGGAAGAGCGCGAGATGCTGCTCAACCAGCCGATGATCCAGCCGACCCTGGCGCTGGCCGCGGAAGCCGACGTCACCTTCGTCGGCATCGGCGATCTCGGGCCCAAGGCCCCGCTCTACGAGGACGGCTTCATTTCCGAAAGCGAGTTGAAGGCGCTGCAGAAGGCCGGCGGCATCGCCGAGATCGTCGGCTGGGTCTTCGACCGCGAAGGCCGCATGATCGAGGGCATCACCAACGATCGCGTGTCCTCCGCCGCGCTGCCGTCGCGGGAGAAGTCCCTGGTCATCGCCTTGGCCATGGGCGAGCGAAAGCTGCCTGGCATCCTCGCCGCCGTCAACCGCCGGCTGGTCAACGGCCTCATCACCGACGAACGGACGGCCGAAGCTCTGCTTGCCGGCTGACTGCCCATAGAAAAAGCCGGCTATTGCGAACGGCCTCGCGGGTCGTTGCCGTCGAGAAATCCCATGTCCCGCTGCAGATGCTCGGAAAATTCTCGGACATCGAGATAGCCGCGCCTGCGGCCCGCAAACCTTGCAAATTCCCGCACCAGCGTGAAAAACAAGCCCCGTGCCGGGGTGGAAACGAGTTTTTCCTGAACCGTGACCATGATCGTCAGCCTTCGCAATGCTTGAACTGGATTGATCGTCGAACCCAAATATCGGTCTGGCCGGTTCGTGCTTCCAATCAAACCTCGATCATGACCCATAAGGAGGCCTTATGCCCAATCTGAGCTCTCCGCAGCTTGCGCCGCTGCCGCCGCTGCAGGCGATCCGGGTGTTCGAAGCGGTGGCACGGCACCTGTCCTTCACCAAGGCGGCGCAGGAGCTGGGCATGACCCAGGCGGCTGCGAGCTACCAGATCAAGCTGCTGGAGGAACGCATCGGCGCGCCGCTGTTCCTGCGCCGTCCACGGCAGATCGAGTTGACCGAGGCCGGCCAACGCCTGGCGCCCGCGGTCAGCGAAGCCTTTTCCATCCTGGGCCAAGCCTATGCGGCGGCGCGCGGCGGCGCCGATGGCCTGCTTTGCGTCACAACGGTGCTGACTTTCGCTTCGAACTGGCTGGCGCAGCACCTGGGCTCGTTCCAGCTTGCCCATCCGGCACTTGCCGTGCGGCTCGACACGTCCAGCCGCCTGACTGATTTCGCGCGAGAGGATGTCGATCTCGCCATCCGCTCCGGCGGCGGCAAATGGCCGGGCCTCGAGGCGCACAAGCTGCTCGACGCCGATTTCACGCCGATGCTGAGCCCCAAGCTCGCGGCGAGCATAGGCGGCGTCAAGGAGCCGGCGGACCTGCTGCGCCTGCCGATCCTCGACCCGGGCGACATCTGGTGGTCGCAGTGGTTCGAGGCCGCCGGTGTGACCGGGCATGATCTCGCCAAGCGGCCGGGCTCCAGCATGGGCGCGCAGGCCTATGAGGCGAACGCGGCGATGGCCGGCCATGGCGTGGCGATCCTGACCAGGGCTCTGTTCAAGAACGAGATCGCCGACGGCCGCCTGATCCAGCCCTTCGACCTCGTCGGCGACGACGGCCATGCCTACTGGCTGGTCTATCCGACGGCACGCCGCAACGTGCCGAAGATCCGCGCCTTCCGCGACTGGATCTTGGCCGAGATCGCCTGCCCGTAGGCCGTCTGCCCCTAGCCTCCCGTGCCAGCATGTCGGCCGCGTCGCCGGAGGGGGTCACGTTGCGTCATTTCTGCTGCGCTGCAGCATAGATTCCGGCTTGACATAAATCACAGCAAGTGAGTAATTGCTCATAATCAAGGCAAATGCTCATCTTGGTTTATGGGAGGAATTTGATGAAACTTCGCACGCTCACCCTGGGCCTGTTGTCGGCCAGCGCCCTCGCTTTCGCCGCGCATGCCGAATCCATCACCATCGCCACCGTCAACAATGGCGACATGGTCCGCATGCAGAAGCTGACGGACGACTTCACCAAGGCGAACCCGGACATCCAGCTCAACTGGGTTACGCTCGAAGAGAACGTGCTGCGCGAGCGCGTCACCACCGACATCGCCACCAAAGGCGGCCAGTACGACGTCATGACCATCGGCACCTATGAGGTTCCGATCTGGGCGAAGCAGAACTGGCTCCTGCCGCTCGACAAGCTCGGCGACGACTATGACGTCAAGGACATCATCCCGGCCATTGCCGGCGGCCTTTCGGTCGACGGCAAGCTCTATGCCGCGCCCTTCTACGGCGAGAGCTCCTTCGTCATGTACCGCAAGGACCTGATGGAGAAGGCTGGCCTGAAGATGCCCGACGCGCCGACCTGGGACTTCATCAAGCAGGCCGCCGACAAGATGACCGACCGCGCCAACGGCGTGAACGGCGTGTGCCTGCGCGGCAAGGCCGGCTGGGGCGAGAACATGGCCTTCCTCACCGCCATGTCGAACTCCTTCGGCGCCCGCTGGTTCGACGAGAACTGGAAGCCGCAGTTCGATCAGCCGGAATGGAAGAACACGCTGCAGTTCTATGTCGACCTTATGAAAGCCGACGGTCCGGAAGGCGCTTCCTCCAACGGCTTCAACGAGAACCTGGCGCTTTTCCAGCAGGGAAAGTGCGGCATGTGGATCGACGCCACCGTCGCGGCGTCCTTCGTCTCAGATCCGAAGGCTTCGAAGGTCGCGGACAAGGTCGGCTATGCGCTGGCGCCGGACAACGGCCTCGGCAAGCGCGGCAACTGGCTGTGGGCATGGTCGCTCGCCATCCCCGCCGGCACCCAGAAGGCCGATGCCGCCGAGAAGTTCGTCTCGTGGGCGACCTCGAAGCACTATCTCGAGCTGGTCGCCTCGAAGGAGGGCTGGGCCAACGTTCCTCCTGGAACGCGCTCCTCGCTCTACGCCAATCCGGAGTACCAGAAGGCGGCGCCCTTCGCGAAGATGACGCTGGACTCCATCAATGCCGCCGATCCGACGCATCCGACCGTCAAGCCGGTGCCCTATGTCGGCGTGCAGTTCGTCGCCATTCCTGAATTCCAGGGCCTCGGCACCACCGTCGGCCAGCTCTTCTCGGCAGCTCTTGCCGGCCAGTCGAGCGTCGACGACGCGCTGAAGCAGGCTCAGGACGCCGCCACCGCGGCGATGACCGAAGGCGGCTATATCAAGTAAGGCTCCTCCCGGTGCCGAACGCCGGTAGCGCATCATGACCGGCAAGGGGCCGCCCGAAACCCAGTTCGGGCGGCCACCCTTCAAAATCGGGAAAATTCTGGCACGACTCTGAAAATCCGGCTGACCTTGGGAGGGTGACCGTCATGGCTACTCAGCAAACCCGTTCGCTTGCCCGTTTCATGATGGCGCCATCGGTGATCCTGCTGTTCGTCTGGATGATCGTGCCGCTCCTGTTCACGCTGTGGTTCTCGTTCCAGCAATACAATCCGCTGAACCCGATCCGTAACGGCGTTGTCGGCTTCTCTAACTACGCGCTGTTCTATTCCAACCCGGCCTTCCTCTCCTCGATCCTCAACACGCTGATCATCGTCGTCAGCGTGCTGGTCATCACGGTCGTCGGGGGCATCCTTTTGGCGTTGTTGCTCGACCAGCCGATCTGGGGCCAGGGCATCGTGCGCATCCTGGTCATCTCGCCCTTCTTCGTCATGCCGCCGGTGGCAGCGCTGGTCTGGAAGAACATGATCATGCATCCGCAATACGGCGTCTTTGCCGATATAGCGCGTTTTTTCGGCGCCGAGCCGATCGACTGGTTCGGCCAGCATCCGCTGACCGCTATCATCCTCATCGTCGCCTGGCAGTGGCTGCCCTTCGCCACGCTGATCCTGCTGACTTCCCTGCAATCGCTCGACGGCGAGCAGAAGGAAGCGGCCGAGATGGACGGCGCCGGCTTCCTCAGCCGCTTCATCTATCTGACGCTGCCGCATATGTCGCGCGCCATCACCGTCGTCATCCTGATCCAGACGATCTTCCTGCTGTCGGTCTATGCCGAGATCCTGGTCACCACCAATGGCGGCCCGGGCTATGCCTCCACGAACCTGCCCTTCCTCGTCTACCAGAAGGCGCTGCTGGAGTTCAAAATCGGCCAGGCGTCCGCCGGCGGCGTGATCGCCGTCATTCTCGCCAACATCGTTGCCTTCTTCGCCATGCGCGCCGTCGGCAAGAACCTGGACAAGTAGGGGGAGACGATGCCGCTTGCGCTGAACCACCCCCACTCCGTCCCGCTGCGTGGGACACCTCTCCCCCTGCCCGGGGGAGAGGAAACGCCTGCATCGAAGCCGCGCGCTTCCTCTACCCCGTCGATCGGGGGAGAGGTGGTTTGCGCAGCAAACCGGAGCGGGGGTCGACCCTGCCGCCAACATCGCCGATACGGGAGGATCTGATCATGGCACGCGCAGTCACCACCCAGCACAAGACCATCGCCACGGCCGCGGCCTGGGTCGTCGCCCTGCTGATCTTCTTTCCGATCCTTTATACGATCATCACCTCGTTCAAGTCCGAGCAGGAGGCGATTCAGGGCTTTGCGCTGATCCCGTCCGGCACCATGGAGAGCTATGCCGAGGTGCAGGCGCAGAGCGGCTATTTCAAGTTCTTCCTGAACTCGGTGCTCCTGTCGGTCGGCTCGACGCTGCTTGCCATCCTGATCGCGGTTCCGGCAGCCTGGTCGATGGCGTTCTCACCGACCAAGCGCACCAAGGACATCCTGATGTGGATGCTGTCCACCAAGATGATGCCGGCCGTCGCGGTGCTGTTCCCGATCTACCTGATCTTCCGCGACACCGGCCTGCTCGACAGCCGCGTCGGCCTCACCGTCATGCTGATGCTGATCAACCTGCCGATCGTGGTCTGGATGCTCTACACCTATTTCCGCGAAATCCCGGGCGAGATCCTGGAAGCGGCGCGGATGGACGGCGCCTCGCTGTGGAACGAGATCATCTATGTGCTGACGCCGATGGCGGTTCCCGGCATCGCCTCGACCATGCTCTTGAACATCATCCTGGCCTGGAACGAGGCGTTCTGGACCATCCGGCTCACCACCACCAATGCCGCGCCGCTGACGGCCTTCATCAGCTCCTTCTCCAGTCCGCAAGGCCTGTTCTGGGCAAAACTGTCAGCGGCCTCGACGCTGGCGATCGCGCCGATCCTGATCATGGGCTGGTTCAGCCAGAAGCAGCTGGTGCGCGGCCTCACCTTTGGCGCCGTGAAGTAGCAACGCCCAAGCGGCGGACGACGAAGACCATCCCCGGGAGGAAACCATGGGAAACATCGCGCTCAAGAACGTCTCCAAGTCCTTTGGGTCGACGACGATCATTCCGAACATCGACCTCAACATCGAGGACGGCGAGTTCGTGGTGTTCGTCGGCCCGTCGGGTTGCGGCAAGTCCACGCTGCTTAGGCTGATCGCCGGGCTCGAGGACACCAGCGGCGGCGCCATCAGCATCGATGGACGCGATGTAACCCGCGAGGCGCCGGCCAAGCGCAAGCTCGCCATGGTGTTCCAGTCGTACGCGCTCTATCCGCATATGACGGTCGCCAAGAACATCGCCTTCCCGCTGAAGATGGCCGGCGAAGACCAGGCGACCATCGACAAGAAGGTGAAGGACGCCGCGCGCATCTTGAACCTCACCAACTATCTCGAGCGCCGCCCAGGCCAGCTGTCCGGCGGCCAGCGCCAGCGCGTCGCCATCGGCCGCGCCATCGTGCGCCAGCCCTCGGCCTTCCTGTTCGACGAGCCGCTGTCCAACCTCGACGCCGCGCTTCGCGGCACGATGCGGCTCGAGATCAGCGAGCTGCATCATCAGTTGAAGACGACGATGGTCTACGTCACCCACGACCAGGTCGAAGCCATGACCATGGCCGACAAGATCGTCGTGCTCAATGCCGGCAACATCGAGCAGGTCGGCTCGCCGATGGAGCTCTACAAGACGCCGAAGAACCTTTTCGTCGCGGGCTTCATCGGCTCGCCCAAGATGAACATGATCCAAGGCGCGCCGGCGGAGAAATATGGCGCCAAGACCATCGGCATCCGGCCCGAGCATCTCAACATCTCGACCTCGGCCGGCGATTGGAAGGCGACGGTCGGCGTTGCGGAGCATCTCGGCTCCGACACTTTCCTCCATGTCCAGGCGGACGGCATCGGCACCATCAATGTCCGCGCCGACGGCGAGGTCGCGGTCAAGCATGGCGACACCGTCTATCTGACGCCCGACAAAACCAAGCTCCATCGCTTCGGCGCCGACGGCAAGGCGCTGGTGCAGTGAGGTTGAAAGGCAAATCGGCGCTGATCACCGGATCGGCGCGCGGCATCGGCAGGGCCTTCGCCGAGGCCTATGCGCGCGAAGGCGCGACGGTGGCGATTGCCGACATCGACCTGGAAGCGGCGGAAGCAACGGCGAAAGCGATCGGTTCCGCCGCCTACGCAGTCCGGCTCGACGTCACGGACCAGTCCTCGATCGAGGCGGCGATGAAAGCGGTCGAGGCCAGGACCGAGGGGATCGACGTGCTGATCAACAACGCGGCGATCTTCGACCTCGCGCCGATCGTCGAGATAACGAGGGCGAGCTACGAAAAACTGTTCGCGGTCAATGTCGCCGGCACGCTCTTCATGCTGCAGGCGGCTGCCCGTTCGATGATCGCGCGTGGCAAGGGCGGCAGGATCATCAACATGGCGAGCCAGGCCGGTCGCCGCGGCGAGCCGCTGGTCGCGGTCTATTGCGCCACCAAGGCCGCGGTCATCTCGCTGACGCAGTCGGCCGGGCTCGACCTCATCAAGCATCGCATCAACGTCAACGGCATAGCGCCGGGCGTCGTCGACAGCGACATGTGGGACCAGGTCGATGCGCTCTTCGCCAAATATGAGCACCGCCCCAAGGGCGAGAAGAAGCGGCTGGTCGGCGAAGGCGTGCCCTACGGCCGCATGGGCAAGCCTGAGGATCTCGCCGGCATGGCCGTTTTCCTCGCCAGCGACGAGGCCGAATACATTGTCGCCCAGACCTACAATGTCGATGGCGGTCAATGGATGAGCTGACGGGATGAGTTGAGGGGGAAGGCGCTTCTCTCTTTCCTCCGGAGAGGGCGCCGCGGGGCAGGTGAGGGGCAGCATATCGGAAAACCGGATGTTGCCCCTCATCCTCGCTCCTCCCGAAGGAGGCGTAATCAGTCGGGCTGCAGATCGGCCAAAGGGTAAATGAGATGACCGTGAAACTCTCTTCCTCGAACCTCGCCAGGCTGCCGGCCAAGGTCGCCGGCCCCAAATATGACCGCTCCGCTCTCAAGGCCGGCATCGTCCATTTCGGCGTCGGCAATTTCCACCGCTCGCATCAGGCGGTCTATCTCGACGATCTGTTCGGCACCGGCGAGGGCCATGACTGGGCGCTGATCGGCGCCGGCGTGTTCGACGGCGAGAAGATCGGCCGCTCCAAGCTCGAAGAGCAGGATTGGCTGACCACGGTGGTCGAGCAGGATCAGGGCCATATGAGCGCCCGCGTCACCGGCGCCATGATCGATTTCCTCACGCCCGGCGATGCGGCCGCGATCACCGAGCGGCTCGCCGATCCAGCGATCAAGATCGTCTCGCTGACCATCACCGAAGGCGGCTATTTCATCGATCCGGCCTCCGGCAAGTTCAACCCGGCCCATCCCGACATCGTCGCCGACGCGCAGCCAGGTGCTGTGCCTAGGACCGTGTTTGGCATCATCCTGGCCGGCCTGTTGCGCCGGCGCGCCGACGGCATCGTGCCGTTCACCGTCATGTCCTGCGACAACATCCCTCATAACGGCCATGTCACCTCCGACGGCGTCATCGGCCTCGCCCGGTTGATCGACGAGGACCTCGCCAAATGGGTCGGCGACAAGGTCGCGTTCCCGAATGGCATGGTCGATCGCATCACCCCGGCCACCACTGACCGCGAGCGCAGGATACTCGCCGACGATTTCGGGCTTGAGGACAATTGGCCAGTGTTCTGCGAGCCGTTCAAGCAATGGGTGCTGGAGGACCATTTCACCGCCGGCCGCCCGGCGCTGGAAAAGGTCGGCGTGCAATTCGTCAAGGACGTCTCGCCTTACGAGCTGATGAAGATACGCATCCTCAATGGCGGCCACGCCACCATCGCTTATCCGGCCGGCCTGATGGACATCCATTTCGTCCATGAAGGCATGCAGGAGCCGTTGGTGCGCGCCTTCCTGTCGAAGCTCGAGCATGACGAGATCATCCCGACCGTGCCGCCGGTGCCGGATACGGATCTGGAGGAGTATTACCAGCTCATCGAGCGGCGCTTCTCCAATCCCAAGATCGGCGACACCATCCGCCGGCTTTGCCTCGACGGCTCCAACCGCCAGCCGAAGTTCATCATCCCGACGATCGCCGACCGGCTAAAGGCAGGCAAGGGCGTTGCCGGTCTCGCGCTGGAATCGGCCTTATGGTGCCGCTATTGCTTCGGCACCACCGACAGCGGCGCCGTCATCGAGCCGAACGACCCGAGCTGGGACCGCATGCAGGCGACCGCGAAGGCGGCGAAGGACGATCCGAAGGCCTGGCTGGCGATGGAAGACATCTACGGCGATGTCGGCCGCTCGCCCGTCTTCGCCGAAGCCTTCGCTCACGCCTTGAAAATGCTGTGGGCGCACGGCGCGCGCGACACGCTGGCGCGCTATCTCGCCGGCACGCTCTGAGGCGCCGCCGGAAGCCGCCTCGATGACGCCCGAACTGGTCATCTTCGACTGTGACGGCGTGCTGGTCGACAGTGAGGCGCTTTCGGTCTCGGCGCTGCTTGCCATGATCGAACTCGCCGGCGGCACGGTCAGCGAGGATGCCGCCTATGAGCATTTCCTGGGCAAGAGCATGAAGAGCGTGCGCGAGATCCTCGGTCGCGATTTCGGCCTTGATATCAGCGACGGGTATCTGACCGCCATGCGCGTCGACCTGATGCGCAAATTCCGTGAGGAATTGAAGCCGATCCCAAGCGTCAAGGAGGTGTTGCCGAAGCTCGGCCGGCCATGCTGCGTCGCCTCGTCCGGCACGCTGGAGCGCATCCGTTATGCGCTCGACGTTACCGGCCTGCTCTCCCTGCTGGAGCCGCACCTGTTCAGCGCCACCATGGTCGAGCGCGGCAAGCCGGCGCCCGATCTCTTCCTCCACGCCGCCACCAGCATGCGGGTGCATCCGCGCGAGTGCCTGGTGATCGAGGACAGCCCCGCCGGCGTCGCCGCCGCCCGCGCGGCCGGCATGCGCGTCTTTGCCTTCACCGGCGGCGCGCATGCCGCCAACCCCGCCCTCAAGGCGCGGCTTGCGTCGACGGAACCGGACTTTATATTCGCTGACATGCTGCAATTGCCCGATCTGATTGCAGGCCTGGGAGCGAGAGAAAAAGCATCTTGACGAAGAGTTTCGTTTGCGCGGTCGACGTCGGCACCGGGAGCGCTCGCGCGGGCATTCTCGACGCGCGCGGCAACCTGCTCGGCCGTGCCGATCATCCGATCGCCATGCATCAGCCCAAGCCCGATCATGCCGAGCATGATTCGGAAGATATCTGGTCGGCGGTGTGCAAATCCGTGCGGTCCGCGCTCCAAAAATCCGGCGTCGCCGCCGGCGATGTTGCCGGCATCTCCTTCGACGCGACCTGCTCGCTGGTCGCGCGCGACAGACAGGGCGGTCAGATCAGTGTTTCAGTCACCGGCGAGAAGCGCTGGGACACGATGGTCTGGCTCGACCATCGCGCCATCGCCGAGGCCGATGAATGCACGACGAGCGGCCACGCCGTTCTCGACTACATTGGCGGTGTGATGTCGCCGGAGATGGAAACGCCGAAGCTGATGTGGCTGAAGCGTCACCTGCCGAAGACATGGAATGAAGCCGGCTATCTATTCGACCTTGCCGATTTCCTGACCTGGAAGGCATCGGGCTCGCTCGCCCGCTCGCAATGCACGCTGACGGCGAAATGGACCTATCTCGCGCATGAGGAAAAGAGCTGGCGGCGCGATTTCTTCGAGCTCGTCGGGCTCGGTGACCTGTTCGAGCACGGCAATCTGCCGGAAAAGGCAAGCCCGGTCGGCGCCGATATCGGCCCGCTAACGGCGAAGGCCGCGGCCGAGCTCGGCCTCACCGAGAAATGCCGGGTCGGCGCCGGCGTCATCGATGCCTATGCCGGTGCGCTGGGCGTTCTCGGCGGCTTTGCCGGCGACGAGAAGAACATCAGCCGGCATCTGGCGCTGATTGCCGGCACATCGTCCTGCGTTATGGCCATGTCACCCGACCCGCAGCCCTTCGCCGGGGTGTGGGGGCCGTATTATGGCGCGGCTTTGCCGAGGTTGTGGCTGTCGGAAGGCGGCCAGTCGGCCACCGGCGCGCTGCTCGATCACATCATCCGCTGGCATGGCGCCGGCGGCGAGCCGGACGCGGCCATGCATATGAAGATCGCCAGGCGCGTCGCCGAGCTGCGCGCCGAGGATGGCGACGCGCTGGCGGCAAGGCTGCATGTGCTGCCGGATTTCCACGGCAACCGCTCGCCGCTCGCCGACCCGCATGCGGTCGGCGTCATCAGCGGCCTGACGCTCGATTCCTCCTTCGACAGCCTGTGCAAGCTCTACTGGCGCACCGCCGTCGCCATCGCGCTCGGCGTGCGCCATGTGCTCGAAGCGCTGAACGAGAACGGCTATCTGATCGACACGCTGCATGTCACCGGCGGCCACACCAAGAACCCGCTTTTGATGGAGCTCTACGCCGACGCCACGGGCTGCACGGTGGTCGAGCCGCTGGCCGACGAGGCGGTGCTGCTCGGCACCGGCATGGTGGCGGCGACCGCCGCCGGGCTCTATCGCGACCTCAACGCGGCCTGCGTCGCCATGCAGCAGGGCGGCAGGATGCGCGCCGCCAACAAGGAAGCCGGCGCCCGCTTCGATCGCGACTACCGCATCTTCCTCGAAATGCACCGCCAGCGGCAGGCGCTCGACGCGATCGGATAGCCGCCTTATTGCCTGCGCAGCGACTTGCCGGTCTCCGCGTCGAACAGATGGATACTCTCTTCGTCGAACGTGTAGCGCACGGGCGCGCGGAGCTCCGGGCATTCGCGGGCCGGCACCAGTGCGCTGATCTCCTTGCCGCCCGAGCCGAACGTCACCAGCGCGTCATTGCCGTGGAACTCGATGAGATCGGCGGTGCCTTGCAAAAGGTTTGCCGTGCCGGCTTGCGCCGTCTTCAGATCCGGAGGCCGGATGCCGAGCACCACGCGATCGCCGTGCCGCAGGTCGAAGTCGCCGCCTTGCAGCGACAGCACCGTCCCCGCGCCGGTCAGCGTCCAGCCATCCCCCTTCCGGCCGACCATGGCCTCGATGAAATTCATGTTCGGCGTGCCAATGAAGCCGGCCACGAACAGATTGCCGGGACGGCGATAGATCTCCGCCGGCGAGCCGATCTGCTCGATCACGCCATCCTTCAAGAGCACGATGCGGTCGGCCAGCGTCATCGCTTCGAGCTGGTCATGCGTGACATAGACGGTGGTGGTCTTCAGCGACTGGTGCAGCCTGGCGATCTCGACGCGCATATGGTTGCGCAGCTTGGCGTCCAGATTGGAGAGCGGCTCGTCGAACAGGAACACTTTCGGCGTCTTGATCATGGCGCGCGCGATCGCCACACGCTGCTGCTGGCCGCCGGAAAGCTCTGTCGGCTTGCGGCCGAGATAGGGTTCCAGGCCGAGCGTCCGGGAGACCGCCTCGACCCGCTTCTTGATCTCGGCTGCCGGCACCTTCTGCCGCTTCAGCCCGAAGGCGATGTTGTCGAAGATCGTCATATGCGGATAGAGCGCATAATTCTGGAACACCATGGCGATGCCGCGGTCGCCCGGTTCGAGATCGTTCACCACCTTGCCGCCGATCGACACTTCGCCGCCGCTGATATCCTCCAGGCCGGCCAGCATCCTGAGCAAGGTCGACTTGCCGCAGCCGGACGGGCCGAGGAACACGACGAACTCATGCTCCTCGATCGCGAGGTTGAGGTCGCGGATGACGGTCGTGGCGCCATAGGCCTTGTCGAGATGGGAGCAAACGATCGCGGACATCTTTATCCCTTCTCGCCGGTCAGCAGGATCTGCAGCTTGACATCCTGCGGCTTGCCTAGCGCCGCGCGCTCGAACGCCTTGATGCTCTCGGAGAAATCATAGGTACCTGTGATCAGCGGCTTGAGGTCGACCTTGCCGGAGGCGATGAGCTGCAGGGCGCGATCGAAGATGTTGGCGTAGCGGAACACGGTCTCGATGCGGACCTCCTTGGAAATCGCCGCCGGCACGTTGAGCTCGACCGTCTCCACCGGCAGGCCGACCAGCACCACCGCGCCGCCCGGCCGCACCACGTCGAACAGGTTGGCGAAGGCCTTCGGGCTGCCGCTCGCCTCGAACACGATATCGGCGCCCCAATTGTCGGTCGCGGCCCGCACCGCGTCGACCAGCGACTGCTTGCCGATATCGACCGGCACGATGCCGGGATACTGGGCGGCGATCTCCAGCTTCGGCGCGGAGAAGTCCGAGATCAGCACTTTGGAGCAGCCGCCCGCCAGCCCGGCGAGCGCGATCATGATGCCGATCGGACCGCAGCCGACGACGACGGCGACATCGCCCGGCACGATTCGGGCGCGCGCCGCCGCCTGCATGCCGATGGCAAAGGGCTCGACCATCGCGCCCTCGGCGAAGGAGACATTGTCCGGCAGCTTGTAGGTGAAGGCCGCCGGATGAACGGCGTAGGGCGCGAGCACGCCATGCACCGGCGGCGTTGCCCAAAAGCGGACGTCAGGGTCGACATTGTAGATGCCAAGCTTCGTCGCGCGCGAGGCAAGGTTCGGCACGCCCGGCTCCATGCAGACGCGGTCGCCGACCTTCAGGCTCGTCACATTGGCGCCGACCTCGACGATCGTTCCCGAGGCCTCGTGGCCGAGCACCATGGGCTCGCGAACTATGTAGCTGCCGATGGCGCCATGCGTGTAGTAATGCACGTCGCTGCCGCAGACGCCGACCGTGTGGATGGCGATCCTGACGTCGTCCGGTCCGACGTCTTGCGGCAGCGCGATCTCGCGCAGCGACAGTTCGCCTTTTTTCTCAAGCACCAGTGCCCGCATCGAATATCCTCACTTCAACTTTTCTTTTGCCGGAAAACCGAATTCAGGAAGCCGCTGAGCACGCCGAGGAAGAGCAGCGGCGGCAGCGACAAAAGCACGACCGAGGCGTTGAGGATGCCCCACGGCACGTTCATGCCTTGCTGGGAGAGCTCGGAAGCCACGATCGGCAGCGTCTTGGCGTTGGAGCTCGACAGCATCAGCGCGATCAGGAACTCGTTCCAGACCAGCACGAAGCTGAAGGCGATGGCGCCGATCAGCGAGCGCGCCGCGACGGGAAGCGCGATCCGCCAGAAGACGGCATAAGCGCCGTAACCATCGACGAAGGCCGCCTCCTCGATCTCCTTCGGCACGCCCTGGAAGGCCGGGATAGCCAGCCACATGATCACCGAGATGGTCAGCAGCGAGTAGGTGACGATCAGCGCCGGCAAAGTGTCGTAGAGCCCGATTTGCAGCCAGATCACCATCAGCGGGATGGCGACCGCCACCGGCGGCAGGAAACGCAGCGATAGGACGAAGAACTGGATGTCGCCGGCGAAGCGATTGGGATAGCGCGCCACCGCATAGGCCGCCGGCAGGCCGAGCACGATGCCGATCAGCACCGCCGCGCCGCAGGCGACCGCGGAGTTGTAGAGCCCGGTCAGCACGCTGTCGCGGCCGAGGATGTAGCTGATGTTGGCGAGCGTCGGCGTGAATATCACCTTCGGCACGCGCGTGATGATGTCGACATTGTTCTTCAGCGCGTTGAGCGCCGTCCACAGAAGCGGGAACACGGCCAGGAATCCGGCCAGCGCGAGGATGGCCTTGGCGACCAGGCGGCCCGGTCTTATTGGATGCTGCTTCATGCCTGCACCCGCTTCCACAGCATGGTGAAGGTGATGACGGTCGCGATCATCATCAGCACCGCCATGGCCGATGCGTAGGAGACCTTGCCGGACTCGATGAAGCCTTGCGAGAAGGCGTACATGTCGAGCGTCTCGGTCGCGACGCCGGGCCCTCCGCGCGTCATCACATAGATCAGGTCGAAGGAGCGCAGCGACTCGATCATCTTGACGAACATCAGGCTGATCAGCGGCGCCTTGAGCATCGGCAAGGTGACATAGGCATGGATCTGCCAGCGCTTGGCGTGGTCGAGCCTGGCCGCCTCGATCGGCTGCGGCGGCAAGGTTTCAAGCAGCTTCAGCACGATGACGGCGAAGAACAGCCCCCACTGCCAGACATCCACCGAAGCGACCGCGAACAATGCGGTGCCCGGCTTGGACAGCGGATCGAAGATCAGCCCGCCGGTGATCAGCCGGTAGGGATAGGTGGCGATGCCGTAGAGCGGGTGATAGGCGAACTTCCAGACGAAGGCGGCCGACACGCGCGGCAGAAGCACCGGAATGATGAACAGGAGGCAATAGAAATTGCGCAGGCGTGGGCCGGCGACCTCGAACATCAAGACGCCCAGCCCGATCGCCACCACCATCGTCGCGATGACGGTGACGATCTCCCATTTCACCGAAACCCAGACGGCGTTGAGGAAGCGGCGGTCGAGGAAGAGGTCGGCGAAGTTCGAGAACCAGACCCAGGAGTAACCGGTCGTGCTCAGCTCGCGATTCTGCAAGGCGATGACGATGGCATAGAGCGTCGGCACCATCGACAGCACCAGAAGGACGGCTAAAGTCGGAACCAGAAATGTGACCGGCAGGGAAGAGCGTCGGCGCATGGCCTCCTCGGATTTTTACTGCTGTCTGGTGAAGGTCCCGCGGCGCACGGATCCCGGCATTCCTTCGAATGCCGTGGATCGCGCGCCGCAGGCGGGAGGATTACTTCTTCTTCACCAGTTCATTGGCATAGGCCTCGAGCTCGTTGAGGCCGCCCTTGATGTCGGTGCGCGTGCCGGTGACCAGCTCTTCCAGGATGATGCCCCAGCGGTCGCCGAGATCCGGCCAGCGCGGATCCTGCCAGAAGTTCACCGCTGTCACCTTGCCGGTATCGGCCAGCGCCTTGCCGAGATCGGCACCGTAGATGTCGGCGAATTCCTTGCTGGAGAGCACGCTGGTGCGGTTCAGCTCGCCGAACTGGTGCGCGTCGAGCCGGCGCTTCTCATTCTCCTTCGACGTCGCCCAGGCGATGAACAGGCCGGCGCACTTCTTCGCGGCGTCGTCCGCATTGGCCTTGGTGCCGATGGCGAGCCCATGGCCGTAGCCGCCGCCCGGCAGCGGCGAGGGCGGCGGCAGGAAGCCGACCTTGCCGACCACTTGCGAGGTCTTCGGGTCCACCGCCATGCCCGACAGCGGCGTCGATTCGACGAGGATGGCGACCTGGCCGGAGAGGAAGGCGCCGGTCGATTCGTCCCAGCTGCCGGTCTGCGTGCCGGGGGCCGAGTCCTTGAACAGCTTCAAATAGGCCTCAGTCGCCTTCACGGCGGCGTCCGAATTGAAAGCCGGCTTGTCGCCGTCGAACCACTTGCCGCCATAGGCCTTGAAGAACGGCATCCAGCGCCAGACATTGGCGCCCGAGCCGCGCGCGCCGCGCAGCGCGATGCCGTACATGCCCTTGTCGGCATTGGTCAGCTTCGGCACGTCGGCGATCAGCTCGTCCAGCGTCTTCGGCGGCTGGATGCCTGCGGCCTCCAGCACGTCTTTGCGATAGACCATCAGGTCGCCGCCGCCCGTCAGCGGCGCGAACCAGACCTTGCCGTCATAGGTGGCGACCTTCTGGCGGCCTGGATCGAAGTCGGCATAGTCATAGTCAGCCGGGTAATAATCGGTCAGCGGCACGATCCAGCCCGACGAGGCGAACAGCGCCACATTGGCCTCGTCGACATAGTAGACGTTGTAATTGCCGACGGTCGAAGCGTCGGCGCGCGACTTGGCGCGGCGGTCGTTCTCGTTGAGGTAATCGATCTGGAACGAGGCGCCGGAGAGTTTCTTGAACTCGTCCTTGGAGTCCTCCAGAAGCGTCAGGCCGTCGCGCGGCTGCGCCAGCACCTTGACCGGCGCCGAGCAGACCGGCGCCTGGGCAAGCGCCGCGGTTGATACGGAAGCGGTAAGCACGAACGCTGCGCCGAGGCTGGCAGCGAGCCGGTTTGAATTCATTGGTTTTTCTCCTCCAGGAACACTCGCGAAAAGCGGCAGGTCCTCGGGCTAAGCGACCCTCACCGTCGCCTTGTGACCTTCCACCCGTCGCCAAAATGAGCAGTTGGAGAGAGCGAGGCTAGAAGCCCCGTTGCAGCAGACATGTACTTTTATGCATTGTGCGGCGCAAAATATGGCGCAGGCAGAGTCTGCCCGTCACACGAATATCAGTGCCGTCGAAGTGGGCGCATCTCGGCTTCTTACGCCCTTAGCGTCAGCCGCTGCCGCGACAGTTTGCGATAGGATGACGGCGTCATCTTGTGCTTGCGTAGAAAGGCGCGGTTGAAGTTCGAGATGTTCATGTAGCCGACCTGAAAACAGATGTCGGTGATCGGGATATCGGTGTCGGCGAGCAGCTTGCAGGCCTGCCAAAGTCTGAGCTTGGCGAGGTGATCGCTGAAGGAGTTGCCGGTGTTCTTCTGGAAGAAGCGGGAAAAACTGCTTTCGCTCATACCGGCCAATGCCGCCACGTCCGGCAGCTTCAAATCCTCGGCGAAATGCTGGAACAGATAGGTCAGCGAGCGCTGGACGATATCCAGCGACTCCGCGTCGAGGAGCGGCGAAAAATCCGGCGACGACAAGAGTTCGTATTCGTCGGTGGTGGCCAGAAGGTCGAGCAGTTCGAGGAACATGCGGAATCTTGCCAGCCCATGCACCTCGCCCATTCGTTCCATCAGCCCGGCGCCGTCGAGCGCGGTCTGGCCATGGAAGACCATGCCGCGCAGCGAGCGTTCCAGGAACGGCTCCAGCTCGCGCAGCTCCGGCAGCAGTCCCGACGAGCCGCGTAGCCGCTCGGCATCGAATTGCAGCACGATATCGCGGCCTTCGATCAGCTCGCCGGGCTGCACCGCCGTCACCCAGTCATGCGGCAGCCCGCTGCCGACTATGGTCAGATAGCCCGGCCCGAACTCGCCGATATGGTCGCCGACCAGCACGACGCCTGACGATTTCCTGAGCAGATGGATTTCGTATTCCGGATGGAAATTCCAGACATTGCGCTCCCATGGATAATCGTCCAGCCGCCACAGGAAGCTCTCGCTCGCCTCCGTCACGATGTGCTCGAAGGCGGGCGCCGTGCGCGGAATCGCGGCCGTGTTCTTTCTGCGCCTGAATGGCATCCATTCCTCCCGGCATGGCGCGCCGGCTGCACATGCCAAGGGCATCCGTAGCAGCCCACGGCCGGCAAATGAAAGAGGCGTCGCGGAATCCCGGTTCCACCTGGATCAATCGCTAGCCGGGCCTCGTCCCTTGCCAACATGTCGCATTTCGTTCACAAGGCGACGCAAATGGCGCCATTTTGCGCCATTGTTGTGCGGCTTCCGGCCCTTTGGCCGACGCGCCGTGTTCTGAAAGAGCGGAACAATGTCTGCGATCGAAGCCGGCGCTCGCGCGCCGGAAAACCTTTGGCGTCAGGAAATCAGGGCGACGATCGCGCTCGCCTGGCCGATGGTGCTGACCAATCTCGGCCAGACCGCCATGACCGCGACCGACGTCATGATGATGGGCCGCCTCGGGCCCGATACGCTCGCCGCCGGCGCGCTCGGCTCCAACCTCTATTTCATGCCGCTGATCTTCGGCCTCGGCCTGATGCTGGCGACCTCGCCGATGATGGCGACCGAACTCGGCCGTCATCGCCATTCGGTGCGCGACCTGCGCCGCACCGTGCGCCAGGGCCTTTGGCTGGCGATCCTGATCTCGATCCCGATCTGGATCTTTCTCTCGCATGGCGAAGAGGTGCTTCTGGCCATGGGCCAGAAGCCGGAGCTCGCGCATGAGGCCGGCATCTATCTGCATTGGCTGCAATGGGCGGTGCTGCCCTTCTATGGCTATATCGTGCTGCGCTCCTTCATCTCGGCGCTGGAGCGGCCGGGCTGGGCGCTGATCATCGTTTTCGTCGCGGTCGCCTGCAACGCCTTCTTCAACTGGGTGTTCATGTTCGGCAATCTCGGCGTCAAGTCGATGGGCATTGCCGGCTCCGGGCTCGCCACCACTCTGTCGAGCATGCTGATGTTCGTCGGCCTGGCGGCGGTGGTGATCAAGGAGAAGAAGTTCCGCCGCTACCGTCTGTTCGGCCGCTTCTGGCGCTCCGATTGGCCGCGTTTCCGCGGCCTGCTGAGGCTCGGCCTGCCGATCGCCGGCATCCTCGCCTTCGAGGTGACGATCTTCAATGCGGCGGCCCTGCTGATGGGCCTGATCGATGCGGATTCGCTCGCCGCGCATGCCATCGCCATCCAGATCGCCTCGATCTCCTTCATGGTGCCGCTCGGCCTCAACCAGGCGGTCACGGTCCGGGTCGGACTGGCGCATGGCGCCGGCAATCCGGAAGGCGTTTCGCGCGCCGGCTGGACAGCCTTCGTCATCGGCGTGTGCTTCATGGCGCTGATGGGCCTGGTGATGATTCTCTGGCCGCATGCGCTGATCAGCGCCTTCATCGATCTCGCCGATCCCAAGAACGCCAGGGTGATCACGCTTGCGGTGTCGTTCCTGGTGTTCGCAGCGTTGTTCCAGATTTTCGACGGCGCCCAGGCGGTCGCCGCCGGCATGCTGCGCGGCCTGCACGACACCAAGGTGCCGATGATCTATGCCGCGATCGGCTATTGGGGCGTCGGCCTGCCGCTCGGCGTGCTGCTTGCCTTCCATTTCGGCTTGAACGGCGTCGGCATCTGGATCGGCCTGGCCTCGGGACTGGCCGTGGTGGCGGCGCTGCTCTTGGCGCGCTGGCTCAGGCGCGACCGCATCGCGCCGCAGCTCGCCTTCGGACACTGATCGACAAAGGCTGCGGGTCCGGTCGGCAGCCTTTCGTCGGCTCAGCGCGCCCCTGCGCGTTGCTCCAGCCGCCGTGCGTATTGCGTCAGCGGGAAGCACATGACGAAAAAGATCAGCGCCACCAGCCCGTAGACCTTGAACGGCTCGAAGGTCGCGTTGTTGATGGCGTTGGAGGTCCTGACCAGTTCCTCGAAGCCGATGATCGAGGTCAGCGCCGTCGACTTGATGAGCTGCACCAGGAAGCCGACGGTCGGCGCCCGGGTGATGGCGAAGGCCTGCGGCAGGATGATCAGCCTGAGCTCCTGCAGATAATGCAGCCCGAGGCTGGCGCCGGCGTCCCATTGTCCGCGCGGCAGCGCGTCGACGCCGCTGCGCCAGATCTCGGCCAGATAGGCGCTGGCGAAAAAGGTGAGGCCGAGCGCCGCTGCCGTCCACGGCTCAATGCGCAACCCCAGCATCGGCAGGCCGAAGAACATCAAAAAGAGCTGCATCAAGAGCGGCGTGCCCTGGAAGAGCGCGATATAACCGGAGGCGATCCGCTTGACCCAGTTGTTCTTGGCGATGCGGAAGAACAGCACCACAAGCCCGACCAGTGCGCCTCCGATGAAAGCGGCGAGCGACAACAGCACCGTCCAGCGCGCGGCGAGCAGCAGGTTGCGGACGATGTCCCAGAAGGTGAATTCGATCATGACACGCCCGCCCCCAGAACACGGCGGCCGCCGCCGACCAGCAGTCGGCGCAGCGCCATCGACAGGCCGAGATAGACGATCGTCACCACGAAATAGGTCTCGAAGGCGCGAAAAGTGCGCGCCTGCAGCATGTCGGCTTCGTAGGTCAATTCTCGCACCGCGATCTGCGAGACCACGGCCGATTCCAGCATCATGATGACGATCTGGCTGGTCAGCGCCGGATAGATCACTTTCAGCGCCTGCGGCAGGACGATCTTGACGAACACCTGGCGGGGCCTGAGGCCGAGCGCCAGCGCGGCTTCCGTCTGCCCGCGCGGCACGGCGTCGAGGCCGGCGCCGACGATCTCGATCGTATAGGCCGCCATGTTGAGCGTCATCGCCAGCATCGCGGCCAGGATCGGGTCCAGCCTGATCCCGAGCGTGGGCAGCCCGAAGAAGATGAAGAACAGCTGCACCAGGAATGGCGTGTTGCGCATCACCTCGACGTAGATGCCGATCGCCAGCTGAAGCGGCTTGGGGCCGTTTCTCCTGCCGGCAGCGCCGAGGATGCTAAGGAATGTGCCCGCCAGCGTCGTGACGGCGATCAAAAGCAGCGTCATCGCCGCGCCGCGCGCGATCACGCCCGCCGCACCCGCAAGCCAGCCGAAGTCGAGGCTGTAGCCCATGGCGATTGACCTTGTTGAAGGTGCCTGACCTAAGAGAGGGGTTCGGCGCCCCTTACGGCGCCGAACCGGTAGGCAGATCAATCCTTGAGGTTGTCCGGATTGAGCGGCGTCTTCAGCCAGGCCTTCGAGCTCTCGTCCAGCTTGCCGTCGGCCAGCATCTTGGCGACGGCGTCGTTCACCGCCTTCTTCAGCCGGTCCTCATTCTTGTTGAGGCCGATATGCGAGGGCGAGGTGAGCAGCTGGAATTTCTGCTCCGGCTTCAGTGCATCCTGCTTGGCCAGCACCTGGGCGCCGACATCGTTGCCGACGACCATCAGCTGCGTCTGGCCGGAGATGAAGGCCTGGATGACGGAATTGTAGTTGTCGAAGCGGCGGATGTCGGCGGAAGCCGGCGCCGCCTGGGTCAGCGAGGTATCCTCCAGCGTGCCGCGATTGACGGCGATCGACTTCTCGGCGAGGTCGTCCTTGCCTTTGACGGCAAGCTCGGCCGGGCCGATGACGGCGATGTAATAGGGCGCGTAGGCAGCGGCGAAATCGATCACCTGCTCACGCTCCTTGGAGTAGCCGACGCTCATCAAAATATCGACGCGCTTGTCGGTGAGATAAGGAATGCGGTTCTGGCCGGTGACGCTGACCAGGTTGAGCTTCACCTTCAAGGCGTCGGCGATCGCCTGCGCGACGTCGATGTCATAGCCCTTGATGCTCATATCGGCGCTGGCCGAGGAGAAGGGCGGGAAGTCCGAGAAGATGCCGACATTGATGGCGCCGGCCTTGGTGATGTCGTCGACGGCGTCGGCTTTCGCCTGCGTGGCGAGGCCGGCGGCGCTGAGCATCATCGCTGCCGTGATTATGGATTTCAGTGCGTTGCGAAGTGTCATTGTTATTCCCCTGCTGGAAGCTTGTTGTTGAAACCGGCCGCCGGCTCCAGCGCGGCGGCCGTGTTGGCAGAGCAATTCCAGGAGACGCGGTTTAGGCTTGGCGACTTCGCCATAGCGTCCGTCTGGAATTGCGTGAGACATCAGTCCTTCTTGATCGCCGGGCTGAACACCATCAGGCTGAGAATCTCGAACAGGACCTGGGCGCCGACATGAGCGGTGTTGGTGGTCGCGTCATATTGCGGCGCCACCTCGACCACGTCACCGCCGACGATGTTGAGGCCCTTCAGGCCGCGCAGCAGTTCGAGCACCTCGCGGGTCGTCAATCCGCCGACTTCCGGCGTGCCGGTGCCGGGTGCGAAGGCCGGATCGATGCTGTCGACGTCGAACGAAATGTAGGTCGGGCCGTCACCGACGATTTTGCGCGCCTTCTCGATGATTGCCGGGATGCCGAGCCCGGTCACCTCCTCGGCATGCACGACGGTCATGCCGGACTCGTAGGTGAACTCCCACAGATATTCGGCCGAGCCGCGGATGCCGATCTGGATCGTGCGCGAGGGATCGAGCACGCCATCCAGCACCGCGTTGCGGAACGGTCCGCCATGGTGGAACTTGGTCATGTCGAACAGCCCGCTGGTGTCGCAATGGGCGTCGATATGGATCATGCCGACCGGAGCCTTTTTGCCGACCGCCTTCAGAATCGGATGGCTGATCGAATGGTCGCCGCCGACAGAGAGCGGCAGCACGCCTGCGTCGACGATCTGGTTGGTGCGCTTTTCGATGTCCTCATGGCTGATCTCCAGCCGGTAGCGGCTGCGGAACGGCGTGTCGCCGATATCGGCAACGCGAAGCTCATGCGTCGGCGCGCATTCCAGCACATGGTTATAGGGGCCGATGCGCTCGATGGCGCGCAGCGCGCGCGGCCCGAAGCGCGAGCCCGGACGGTTGGTGACGCCGAGATCCATCGGCACGCCGATCATCGCCACCTGCAGGTCGCCGAAATCCGGGTTCTCGGCGGCGATTTCGCGGTAGGGCGCGGCGAGGAAAGTCGGGATGCCGGAATAGGGGGCGAGGCGTGTGCCCGACTTGTTGAAGATCTTGTCGGCGACCTTGCGGAATTTCGGGTCGAACATCTCGCCGCCATGGCTCTCGCCATATTTGCGGCGCAACGCTTCGAGTTTGCCGCGATCGTAACCCATGTCCGGTCCTCCTCTTGCCTGCCTGTAGCGCTGGCGGACGAACAATTTGCCAAGCCAGCCTGTTGTCCGGCTGGATCGTTGCCCGCTGTCCCTTGCGGATTTCACCTGTTGAAAGCTGTTCCGGACAAAAGTGTCGGGCAGCCGCATTGAAAAATCAATTGATATTGTTAGGGTCCTCGCTGTGAAAAAATCTCACAAAGTAGGAGCCCTTCCATGGCCAAGCGCCTGCCGCCTCTGAACCCCCTGCGCGCCTTCGAAGCCGCGGCGCGGCATGCTTCGCTGACCAAGGCCGCGGGTGAGCTCAACGTCACCCATGGCGCCGTCAGCCACCAGATCAAGGCGCTGGAGCAGTCGCTCGGCGTGAAGCTCTTCGAGCGCAGCGGTCAGCGCGTGAAGCTGACGCCGCATGGCGCCGAATTCCTGCCGGCGGTATCGGCCGCCTTCGACGGCATCGCCGCCGCCACCCAGCGCATGACGCGGCCGGCAAGTGCCGGCGCGCTGTCGGTCTCCTGCGTCCCGGCGCTTCTCTTGCTCTGGATGACACCGCGGCTCGGCTCCTTCACGGCGCAATATCCGGACATCCAGCTGACGCTGATCCCGTCCAACGATCCCAAAGACATCCGCGCCGCGGACATCGACGTCTGCGTGCATTATGGCGACGGCAGCTGGAGTGACTGCTGGATACGCAAATGGTCCGGGCTGGAGCTGTTTCCGGTGGTCAGCCCGACGCTGATCAACAACCGCCCGATCCGCAGCGTCCGCGACCTCGCCGACCACGTCTTCTTGCATGGCGACGATGGCCGTGAATGGCACACCTGGCTGGCCGCCGCCGACGCGCTCGATCTGGAGCGCGGCCGCCGCCACCGCTTGGGCGATGCGCGCATGGCGACGGAGGCCGCCGTGCACGGCCATGGCGTGGCGCTCGGCGATTCCGTCACCGCGCGCGCCTTGCTCGCCAGGGGCATGCTGGTCGCGCCCTTCACCTTGTCGGTACCGGCAGTCGACGATTTCTACGTCGTCTGCCGCAACGAGATGCGCTCGGCGCCGATCGTCCAGCTCTTCATCGACTGGCTGTTCGCCGAGAAGGAGCAGGACGAGGCCCGAGCCGACGCGCCGGTGGCCGGCCGCGTGCCGAGCCGCAGGAAACGTCCGTCCCTCAAGGTCATAGGCGCCAGGACCGCGTCCTGATGGCTGGACTTGCATAGCTGCTTTTTGTCGGGCCAGCTTGCAAAGCAGCGAGCGCGTTCGGAAATACGGTGCTAAGAGGCAGTTGGCTAAAGCAATTCCGTGCAACGGGGTTCCGTCCGGAGTGATCGAACAAGGATTTGAAGCGTGACGCCCCGTTTCCGTGCGTTGTGCTTTATGGATGAGCGAGCATGGCAAAGACCGATATAGCGCGGCGCGTCTACAACCACACCTGGAAGCTCGACCCGATTGTCCGCAGCCTGCTGGACACTGACTTCTACAAGCTTTTGATGCTGCAGATGATCTGGGGCATGTATCCCAAGGTCGATGCCACCTTCACGCTGATCAACCGCACCACCTCGGTGCGTCTGGCCGAAGAGATCGACGAGGGGGAGTTGCGCGAGCAACTCGACCACGCCCGGACCTTGCGCTTTTCGAAGAAGGAAATGATCTGGCTGGGCGGCAACACTTTCTACGGCCGCAAGCAGATCTTCGAGCCGGAGTTTTTGGCCTGGCTGGAAGACTTTAGGCTGCCGGATTACGAGCTCACCAAGCACGGCGGCCAATACGAACTCTACTTCCCAGGCCCGTGGATGTACACGACGCTCTGGGAAATCCCGGCTTTAGCCATCATCAACGAGCTGCGCTCGCGCGCGGCGATGCGCTCATTCGGTCCGTTCGCGCTCGACGTGCTTTATGCCCGCGCCAAGGCCAAGATGTGGGCCAAGACCGAGCGGCTGAAGGCGCTGCCGGGCATCCGCATTTCGGACTTCGGCACGCGGCGCCGCCATTCGTTCCTCTGGCAGCGCTGGTGCGTCGAGGCGCTGAAGGAAGGCATCGGCGAGGCCTTCACCGGCACCTCAAACGTGCTTCTGGCCATGGACAACGACCTCGAGGCTTTGGGCACCAACGCGCATGAATTGCCGATGGTCTTCGCGGCGCTCGCCAATTCCGAGAAGGAAATCAGAGAGGCGCCTTATAAGGTGCTGCAGGATTGGCAGCGCTATTATGGCGGCAATCTCCTGATCGTGCTGCCCGACGCCTTCGGCACGGATTCCTTCCTGCGCGACGCGCCCGACTGGGTCGCCGACTGGACCGGCTTCCGTCCCGACAGCGCGCCGCCGATCGAAGGCGGCGAGAAGATCATCGACTGGTGGCGCAAGAAGGGCAAGGACCCCAAGCAGAAGCTGCTGATCTTCTCCGACGGTCTGGAGGTCGAGTCCATCGAGGAGACCTACAGGCACTTCCGCGGCAAGGTGCGCATGTCCTTCGGCTGGGGAACCAACCTAACCAACGATTTCGAAGGCTGCGCCCCGACCGAAACCGACAGCCTCGACGCCATCTCGCTGGTCTGCAAGGTCACCGAAGCCAATGGCAGGCCGGCGGTGAAGCTGTCGGACAACCCCGCCAAGGCGACGGGGGACGAGAAGGAGATCAAGCGGTATCTGAGGATTTTTGGCGAGAAGGGGCGGGTGGAGCAGCTGGTGAAGGTGTGAGGGATGGCGGTGATGTCCATGCCTGGATCACCACCTGACGCCCCTAACTCTGAAACGTTGAGTTCCCGTCCACCCCCCTCTGTGAAGGATCGCAGCGCTGGTGTTATTCTCGCCCTAGCCGTCGCGCTCACCTCGCTCCTTCCAACCTCCGCCTTCGCCCACGCTTCCGACCGCGGCCACGTCCTGCTTTTCCCGACCGGCTACTACATCGCCGGCGGCGCGCTGGCGGTGGCCGTCAGCTTCCTCGTGCTGGCGCTGCTGCCGCCTGCCGCCCTCGACAATTTCTGGCGTCGGCGCCTGCCCCTGTTCACCTTCGGCGACACTCCACGAACCCTCGTCAGCCTGATTTCCTTTGCCGGCTTTGCGCTTCTCATCGCCGCTGGCCTCGTCGGCAGCCGCGACCCGCTCTCCAATCCGCTGCCTCTGGTGATCTGGACCCTTCTCTGGGCCGGCTTCACCCTGCTGCAGGGCGTCTTCGGCGACCTGTGGTCCTGGCTCAACCCATGGTATGGGCCATGGCGCGTCGCCTCTCGCGTCTTCGGCCGTCAGGCTGGCGATGTAAAGCCATCGCGCCTGCCGTCATGGCTCGGCTACTGGCCTGCCTTCGCGCTGTTCTTCGCTTTCGCCTGGTTCGAGCTGATTGATCCGGCGCCCGACGATCCGGCCCGCCTGGCTTTTGCCGCCGGCATCTACTGGCTGGCGAGCTTTGTCGCGATGCTCGTCTTCGGCTACGACGCTTGGAGCCTGCGCGGCGAATTCCTCACTGTCTTCTTCACAATGGTCGCCCGCTTCGCGCCCGTCGAGCGCCTCGATGGCCGGCTCTCGCTCTGCTGGCCCGGTGCCAAGCTGCTTGCGGCCGCGCCGCTGCCGCTGAGCGGCACGCTTTTCCTTTTGCTGGCGCTGTCGTCGGTGTCCTTCGACGGGCTGTCGAAAACCTTCTTCTGGCTCGGTCTGTTCGGCGTCAATCCGCTGGAATATCCCGGCCGCACCGCTTTGATCGGCATCGGCAGCTTCGGCCTTGTGCTCACCTTCGTCCTGCTCGCGGCCGTGTTCGCGTCGGCCGTTTTTCTTGGACAGCGCCTTGCCGGCGACGATCATTCATTGAGGGCGCCTTCGGGCCTGCTGGTCTGGTCGATCGTGCCGATCGCGCTCGCCTATCACATCGCGCATTACCTCACCGTGCTTTTGGTCGACGGCCAGTATGCGCTGGTCGCGCTCTCCGATCCTTTCGCGCTCGGCTGGAACCTGTTCGGCACCGCCGACAGGATGGTCGAGGCGGGCGTCGTCGCCGGCGCCCAGTCGGCCTGGTGGCTGTGGAATATCCAGGCCGGCGTGATCATCGCCGGCCATGTGCTGGCGGTTCTGATCGCGCATGGCCTTGCCTGGCGTCTCCACCCTCAGCCTTCGCGCGCGGCGCTCAGCCAGCTTCCGCTCACATTTCTGATGATCGCCTACACGATCTTCGGCCTCTGGCTGCTTGCCACGCCGACCGCCGGATGACACCAAGGCGCCCCTCCGAAGCGGTCGGATAAAGCTCGCTTGCCAGGCCAGGGCTTTGGTGATTTAGTTTGTACACATGCAATTTTTCCATCCTTCGCAAGAGGATGGTTTAGCCGCCTTATCGCTGGTCAAAACTGAAAAAACAGGGGAACCCACATGGCTGACAAGAACGGATTTTTCGACCTCTCCAAGACGACGCTGTCGCGCCGCGCCGCGCTGAAGGGCATGGCCGCCGGGGCCGGCCTGGCGCTGGCGCCGGGCTTCGTCCGTTACAGCCAGGCGCAGAGCTCGGCGCCGATCAGAATAGGCTTCCAGTCTCACCGCACCGGTATCGGCGCCGCCTATGGCCGCTGGTACGAGAAGACCAGCGCCGCCGCCGTCAAGGCGATCAACGACGCCGGCGGCATCAGCGGCCGCAAGGTCGAGCTGGTCATCGAGGATGACGGCACCGATCCGGCGCGCGGCGCCGAGGTGGTCAACAAATTCGCCAAGCAGCACAAGACCGACATCGTCTTCGGCACCTTGTTCTCGCATGTCGTGATCGGCTCGGCGCCCGCCGCCGGCGAAAACAAGATCCCCTATTTCGTCGTCAGCGAAGGCCATCACGTCGCCTCCACCAAGCTCAACCGCTATGTTTTCCAGCCCGGCATTACCGACGTGAAGAGCCAGATTCAGTCGATGGCGCCGTGGATCGCGGCGAACGCCGGCAAGAAGGTGACGCAGATCTTCCCCGACTTCGCCTTCGGCTACGACCACCGCGACTACCTGCCGCCCGCGCTGAAGGCGCAAGGCGCCGACGTGATCGCCCAGATTGCCATCCCGCCGACAGAATCCTCCTTCACCAAATACTTCCCGCAGATCCCGGCCGAGACCGAGGTGATCTACCATGTCATGGTCGGCCCTGCGGTGCTCACCTTCGTCAAGGAGCTCGGCGAATTCTACGGTTCGCAACGGCCGCAGCTCTTCGGCTTCATCGACTCGCTCGAAGCCGTCGACATCAACAGCCCCGGCCTCGAATTCCTCGACGGCAGCCATTTCTGGGAAGGCTCGCCGCGCTATGCGCAGCCCGATGACTCGGCGGCGCAGAAAGCCTACCGCGCTGCGGTCGGCATCGACGACAACGGCGCCGCCGTCGGCGACCCGAAGGACGTCTCCGCCGCGGCCCACATGTTCGGCTGCTGGGAAACGCTCTACGTCGTCAAGAAGGCGATGGAGGATGCCGGCTACAAGGGACCTGAAGACCGCGCCAAGCTTGTCGAGGCGACCGAGGCGCTGAAGGAATTCGCCGAGGGGCCGGAGCATCCGCAGGGTCCGAAAACCTTCAACGGCAAGATCCACCAGTGCTTCGGCATCCAGAACATCTCCAAGGTCGAAGGCGGCAAGCTCAAGGTCGTCCACAAGACCAAGATCGAGGACGGTCTCTACGAGCCGGAAGGGGATTATACGAAGCAGGCGCTGTGAGCTTGTCTCATAGCATATGCATTTCGGACCCCACCTCCTCCTCGCCGCGCTCGAAGGCCTCGTCACCTCCGCCGTATTGGCGCTGACGGCGCTTGGCTTGTCGCTGGTGTTCGGCGTCATGCGCGTCGTCAATGTCGCGCATGGCGAGTTCTTCATGCTGGGCGCGGTGCTCGCCTGGGCGATCTCGACGGCGATTTCCGGCCACCCGGCGGTCGGTTTCGTCGCCGCGCTCGTGATCGCGCCCTTGCTGGTCGGGCTGGTCGCGCTGCTCGCCGAGCGCCTGGTGCTGCGCCGGCTCAACTACAATCCCGAAGGCACCATCGTCGCCACCATCGGCATGCTCTACATCATCCAGCAGTTGGCGCTGACCTTCTACGGTCCCGAGGCGCGCCCGGTCGAACCGCCTTTCAGCTACCGCATCCTTTTGCCGTGGTTCGGCTATTCCGGCTACAAGCTCTCGGTGGTCGCCGCGTCCGCCATTCTGCTCGTCATCACCTGGTTGGTGCTGACCCGCACCAAGATCGGGCTCGTCATGCGCGCCACCCAGTATGACCGCGAGACGGCGCAGGCCTTCGGCATCCCGGTCGAGCGCGTCTATGCCGGTGTCTTCGCCGTCGGCGCCATGCTGGCGGCGATCGCTGCGGTGCTGATCGTGCCGATCAGCCAGGCGCATTATCTGATGGGGCAGGATCCGCTGCTGCTCTCCTTCATCGTCGTCATCATCGGCGGCCTGGGATCGCTCCGCGGCACCGTGGTGGCCGCCATCCTGATCGGCCTCTCCGACGGCATCGTCTCGATGTTCTTCTCACCGACCCTGGCCAAGATCATCGCCACGCTGGTCGTCGCCATGGTGCTGGTGTTCCGGCCGCAAGGCCTGTTCGGGGCGACGTCCAGATGAGGGATGCTTCGCCGGCAAAGACCTACGCCCTGCATATCGGCGTCGTCGCGCTTCTCTTCGCGCTGAACTTCGTCCTGCCGGATTATCACCAGGGCCTGTTCGCCCGGATCATGGCGCTGGCCGTCTTCGCCATGGGCTACAATCTGCTCTTCGGCTATGTCGGCCTGCTCAGCCTCGGCCATGCCATGTTCTTCTCGGCCGGCCTCTACGGTGCGGGCTTGACCGTCTATCACCTCGGCTGGGGCGTACCGGAAGCTTTTGTCGCCGGTGTCGCCTGTGGCGCGCTGCTCGCCCTGGTCATCGGCCTGCTGGCGCTGCGCACCTCCGGTGTCGCCTTCATGATCGTCACCATGATGTTCGCCCAGGTTTTCTACCTGCTCATCCTCTATTTCGCCACCTGGACCGGCGGCGACCAGGGCCTTGTCATCCAGCAGGCGTCGCGGGTGATCGCGATCGGCGGCGCATCCTTCGACCTCACCAACGCGACCGTGCGCTACATGAGCGCCCTGGCGCTGTTCTCGATCATTCTGCTCGTCACCTTAGCCGTCGTCCGCTCGCGCTTTGGCCGCGTGTTGGTCGCCATTCGCGAGAATGAGGAGCGCACCAAGATGCTCGGCTACGACACGGTCGCCAACAAGCTCGCCGCGGTCGTCGCCTCCGGCGCTATCTGCGCGGCCTCCGGCGCGGCTTATGCCTTGCTCTTCGGCTATGTCGGCTCGGGCTTCGCTTCCGTGCAATATTCCATCCTGCCGCTGCTCTGGGTGCTGCTCGGGGGCGCCGCAACCACGCTCGGGCCGCTCATCGGCACGCTCTTCATGTATTATGTGACCGACATCACCAGCGGCTTCACCTCCGCCTACCTGCTGATCGTCGGCGTGGCGCTCATCCTGTTGGTGCTGTTCTTCCCGAAAGGCATTCTGGGCAGCATCCGCGAGCGCTGGCTGGAGTGGCTGCCATGACGCCGCTGCTCACCACCAAGGGCCTGTCGCGCCATTTCGGCGGCCTGCGCGCAGTCGACGGCGTCGACTTCGCGCTGATGCCGGGCGAGATCCGCGCCATCATCGGCCCCAACGGCGCCGGCAAGACCACTTTCGTCAGCCTGCTCTCAGGCCGCATCCGGCCGTCCTCCGGCATGGTCGTCTTCGACGGCGCCGACATCACCGCCATGCCGGCTTACAAAAGGGTTCGCCTCGGCGTTGCCTACACCTTCCAGATCACCAGCGTCTTCGCCAACCTCACCGCCTTCGACAATGTCGCGCTGCCGGTGCAGCGCACGCTGACCGACGGTCGCACAAAGGGCCAGGTGAGAAGCGGCGTCATGACGGCGCTGGAGCGCACCGGCCTTGCCGAGCGGGCGGGCACGCTTGCCGGGCAACTCTCCTACGGCCACCAGCGACTGCTCGAAGTGGCGATGGGCCTGGCGCTGAAGCCGCGTCTGCTGATCCTCGACGAGCCGACGCAGGGTCTCGCCGACAGCGAGATCGACAATTTCATCATGCTGGTGCGCGAGATCGCCAGGGACGCTACGGTGCTTTTGATCGAGCACAACATGCCGGTGGTCATGCAGCTTGCCGACCGCATCACCGTCTTCAATTCGGGAAAGATCCTCGCCGAAGGCACGCCGGGTGAAATCCGCGCCAACGCCGAGGTGCAGGACGCCTATCTCGGAGCGACCCATGGCTGACTCCGTTAGAACCAATGGCGGATTGCTCACCATTTCCGGCCTCGATTGCTTCTACGGCGAGGTGCAGGTGCTCTACGGCCTCGACCTCACGCTGAACAAGGGCGAGGTGCTTTGCCTGTTCGGCCGCAACGGCGCCGGCAAGACGACGACGCTGAAGGCGATCATGGGTCTGCTGCCGGCTGCGGCCGGTTCGATCCGGCTGGACGGCAAGGAACTGACCGGGCTTGCCGCGCATGACGTGCCGAAGGCAGGCGTCGCCTATGTGCCGCAGGGCAGGCGGTTGTTCGCCGAGATGACGGTAGCGGAAAACATCGAGATCGGTCTGATGGCGCGCGGCAAGGGCAAGCAAACCCGCGAGAGCGTGCTCGATCTCTTACCGTTGCTCAGGGAGCGGCTGAGGCAGCGCTCCGGCACGCTCTCGGGCGGCGAGCAGCAGATGCTGGCGATGGCCCGCGCGCTCTGCCTCGAGCCGCAAGTACTGCTGCTGGACGAGCCGACCGAAGGGCTGATGCCGTCGATGATCGCCAAAATCCGCGAGACGGTGGCGAAGCTGCGCGAACTCGGCGTCTCGACGATCCTGGTCGAGCAGCGCGTCGACGCCGTGCTGTCGGTGGCCGACAGGGTTTGTTTCATCGAAAACGGCCGCAACCGCGAAACGGTCGGTGTCGAGGCCTTGCGCGCCGATCCGTCGGCCGTGCGCAGGTATGTGGGCGTGGGATAACATTACCCTCCCCCTTGTGGGGGAAGGTCGCTGAAGCAGCGGGGCGGGGGCAGCGCCGACCCCCGCCCGGACCTACGGTCCGACCTCTCCACAAGGGGGAGGTAAGGCGCCGTCTCACTCGAAAAACAGAAACCCCGCAACCAGAAACGTAGGGATCAGCACCGCTCCCGACCACGCCATATAGCCGAAGAAGCCGGGCATCTTCACGCCGCGATGCCGGGCGATGGCATAGACCATGAAATTCGGCGCATTGCCGATATAGGTGTTGGCGCCCATGAACACTGCGCCGGCCGAGATCGCCGCGAGCGTCGAGGCGGCCCCCGTCATTAGGTGGCGCGCATCGCCGCCGGCAAGCTCGAAGAACACCAGATACGTCGGCGCATTGTCGAGGAACGACGACAACGCCCCGGTCAGCCAGAAATAGGCGAGGTTGTTCGGTTGGCCGTCGGCAGACGTGACCAATGCCACCAGCGACGCCAGCGCGCCGTCATGGCCGGCCCGCAGGATGGCGATGACCGGCACGATGCAGATGAAGATGCCGGCAAAGAGTTTCGCCACCTCGGCGATCGGCTCCCAGGTGAAGCCGTTCGCCTCGCGGTGGCTCTTGTACGAGACCTTGAGGGACAGCAGGGCAAGCGCCAGGATGATCGCGTCGCGCACCAGGTTCTGCAGCTCGAGGCTGACGCCGAGGATCGGGATGCTGATGCCCGGCTTCCAGCTCGCCGAAAGCAGGATCGCGCCGATCACGCCGGCAAGCAGCGGCAGGTTGGCCAGGCCGCGCAGCCGCACCTTCGTGTCTGGCGTCGGATCCTTGGTCTTCGGCATGCCGCCCTCGCGGCGATGCAGCATGACATCAAGCGCCAGGAAGACGATGAGCACCAGCCCGCCGCTGAACAGCGTCTCTCGCCACAGATTCGCGGTCGTCCAGAAGAAATCGACGCCGCGCAGGAAGCCGACGAACAGAGGCGGATCGCCAAGCGGCGTCAGCGAGCCGCCGATATTGGAGACCAGGAAGATGAAGAAGATCACGACATGGGCGTTGATCGGCCGGTTGTCGTTGGCGCGCAGCATCGGCCGGATCAGGATCATCGAGGCACCGGTCGTCCCGATCACCGAAGCAAGCAGCGCGCCGATCAAAAGCAGCCCGGCATTGACGAGCGGTGTGCCGTGGATGTTGCCGGCGAGCAGGATGCCGCCCGAGATCGTGTAAAGCGCGAACAACAGGATGATGAAGGACAGATATTCGGTGAGCAGTGTGTGCAGCACCGCTTCGCCTGCCGAAGGAAGGCCAAAGACGATCGCCAGCGGCACGACCACCAGCGCGGCCCAGGCCGCGGCGATCTTGCCGTAGTGATGCTCCCACACATGCGGAAAGAGCAGCGGCCCTGTCGCGATCGACAGGAGCAGGCCGGCAAAGGGAAGCGCCCACCAGAGCGACATCGCGGCGCCGGGCAGTTCGTGGATTTCGGCCGCGAAAGCCGATTGCGGAAAAGCAAGAGTAAGTGCGGCTGCCATGCCTGCCGCCAACACTTCCCCAAATGTCGTGAAGCCCCCTCGCTGCCTCACCGTGGCGTCAATCCGCCGAATGATCTTCGAGCGTCACGCCGGCTTCGCGCATGCGCCTCAGCATCGCCTCGACCGAGCCGTTAAGGTCGATGCCGCGGCAGGCGTCGAGCCGCACTGTCGTCCTGAAACCCTGCTTAACCGCGTTGAGCGCGGAGAAGGCGACGCAGAAATCGGTGGCGAGGCCGACCAGGGTGATCGTGTCGATGCCGCGTTCCTTGAGATAGCCGGCAAGGCCGGTCGGCGTCGTATGGTCGTTCTCGAAGAAGGCGGAATAGGAATCGATCGCGGTACGAAATCCCTTGCGGATCACGAGTTCCGCCTTGGTCCAGGCGAGCCCGGAATGGAAATCGGAACCGAGGCTGCCCTGGATGCAATGATCCGGCCACAGCGTCTGCGGCCCATAGGGCATCTCGATCGTTTCGAAGGCCTGCTTGCCCGGATGGCTGGACGCGAAGCTCGAATGTCCGGCGGGGTGCCAGTCCTGCGTCAGGATCACATGCTCGGTCCGCCGGATCAGGTCGTTGACCAAAGGCACGATCTCGTCGCCGCCGGCAACCGCCAGCGCGCCGCCGGGGCAAAAATCATTCTGCAGGTCGATGACGATGAGCGCTTCTTCGGCCATGCGGTTCCCTCTCGTTTCAGCTTGGGGCTCCAGTCCAAAAGCCGCTGATGCGACCGGAGAGGGAACCTTGACCAGATGGCCGGCGGCGTCAACCTCCGGCGCCATAACAATCGCGTTCAGGTCTTCGCGGCGCCAACTCCGGCTTTGACAATTCCGACCGGCCTGATATCATTTGCATACGAATGAATTTGCCTGATCCGGAGATCGGCAAGAAGACCCGAGGCAGGCGCTTCGGGAGGCCAGGAAGGCCCAATTGTCTGGAAGGCAGAGCGTGATCCGTTACGCGAAACCCACCACGGTCGACGAGGCGCTCGCTCTGCTTGGCGAGGACCGCTGGCGCATTCTCGCCGGCGGCACGGATTTCTATCCGGCGCAGGGCGCGAAGCCGTTCCGCGACAACGTCCTCGACATCAACGGTCTCGCCGAACTGCGCGGCATCGCCGAGACCGGCGAGCATTGGCGCATCGGCGCCCGCACGACCTGGACCGACATCGTGCGCCAGCCGCTCCCGCCCGCCTTCGATGCACTGAAGGCGGCCGCGCGCGAAGTCGGCTCGGTCCAGATCCAGAATGTCGCATCAATTGCCGGCAATCTCTGCAATGCCTCGCCGGCAGCGGATGGCGTGCCGGCGCTTTTGGCCCTCGATGCCGATGTCGAATTGCGCTCGGCGAAAGCCGTCCGCCATCGTCCGCTCAGTGAATTCATCCTCGGCAATCGCCGCACGGCGCTGCAGCCGGGCGAGATGGTCACCGCCATCCGTGTGCCGAAGCATTCCGCTGCCGGCAGCTCGGCCTTCGTCAAGCTCGGCGCCCGGCGCTATCTCGTCATCTCGATCGCCATGGCGGCGGCGAGGCTGGTGGTCGAGAATGGCGTGATTGCCGGAGCGGCGATCGCCGTCGGCTCCTGCTCGGCGGTTGCCCGCCGCCTGGCCGGCGTCGAGGCGGCCCTGCGCGGGCGTCCGATCGATGAAGCGCTTGCCGATGCAGTGCTGTCGGCGCCATTCGATGAACTGTCGCCGATCGCCGATGTGCGCGGCAGCGCCGAGTACCGAGAGCAAGCGGCGCGCGAGATCGTCGTCCGTGCCGTGTGCGCGGCGGTCGGGCTTGATCAAGGCAAGGTGGCCGCATGAGCATGGTCCAATCCGGCATGACCCAGTCCGGCATGGCCCAGTCGGGCATGGAACGCGCCGACATCGCCTTCGAGGTCAACGGCGCGGCTGTCAACGTATCCGTGCCGCCGGTCAGGCGGCTATCGCAGGTGTTGCGCGACGAGTTGCGGCTGACCGGCACCAAGGTCGGCTGCGATGCCGGCGATTGCGGCGCCTGCACGGTGCTGGTCGACGGCAATCCCGTCTGTGCCTGCCTGGTGCCGGCGGCCTCGGTGGTCGGCGCTTCCGTCACCACTGTCGAAGGCTTGGCCAATGGCCGGCTGTCTGCCCTGCAGGCGTCGTTCCTGGAACATGGCGCCGCGCAATGCGGCATCTGCACGCCCGGCCTGCTTGTGGCAGCCACCGCGCTGCTGGACCGCAACCCCACGCCGAGCGAGGCCGAGACGCAGGATGCGCTGGGCGGCGTGCTCTGCCGCTGCACGGGATACCGAAAGATCATTGCGGCGGTGATGCAGGCCTCGCAGCACATGAACAGCATCGATCTTCGCCTGCCGGAAGCGGGCCACGCGGTCGGCGCCTCGCCGATCCGCCTCGACGGCGTGCCGAAGGTCACCGGTGACGAGAAGTTTGGTGGCGACTCCTTCCCTGCCGACGCGCTGTCCGTCCTGGTCATCCGCTCGCCGCATTATCACGCTCGATTCAGCTTCGGCGATCTCGACGCCTGGACCAAGGCGCATCCTGGCCTCACCGGCGTTTTCACCGCCGCCGACATTCCGGGAAAGAATTGCTTTGGCGTCATCGGCCCCTTCGCCGACCAGCCGGCGCTGGCCGAGGGTTTTGTCCGCCTGCGCGGCGAGGCGGTGGCGCTGGTGGCGGGCGACCGCGAAGCGATCCTCGATCTCGACCTGACGGATTTCCCTATCGCCTGGACGGAGCTGCCGCATGTGCTGCAGCCGCGCGACGCGAAAGCCGACGGTGCTGCGCTGATCCATCCGCACCGCCCGGCCAATCTGCTCACCTCCGGCCATGTCGAGCGTGGCGATCCGGAAGGAGCGTTCGCCAGCGCGGCCGCCACCGTCTCCGGCACCATCGAGACGTCCTTTGTCGAGCACGCCTATATCGAACCCGAAGCCGGCTACGCCTATATGGATGGCGATACGCTGGTCGTCATCGCCTGCACTCAGGCGCCTTACATGGACCGCGACGACACGGCGAAAGTGCTGGGCCTTCCTGTGGAGAAGGTCCGTATCGTGCCGACCGCCACAGGCGGCGGCTTCGGCTCGAAGCTCGATGTCTCGCTGCAGCCTCTCATCGGCCTTGTGGCGATGAAGACGGGTCGGCCGGCCGCACTTGCCTACACCCGTAATGAATCGATGATGTCGACCACCAAGCGCCATCCGGCCGAGATGAAGGCGACGATCGGCGCCGATGCCGAAGGCCGTGTCACAGGCATGGTCTTCGAGGGCGATTTCAACACCGGTGCCTATGCCAGTTGGGGCCCGACCGTCGCCAACCGCGTGCCGGTGCATGCCTCCGGCCCTTACCTCACGCCAAACTACCGGGCGACGGGCTACGCCATCTACACCAATGGCCCGATCGCCGGCGCCTTCCGCGGCTTCGGTGTGCCGCAAGCCACCATCATGCAGGAAACGCTCTATGACGAGCTCGCCGCCAAGCTCGGCATGGATCGTCTCGACTTCCGGCTGAAAAACTGTCTTCGTAACGGGTACGAAACAGTCACGGGTCAGCACCTCGAATCCGGTGTCGGTATCGGCGAATGCCTGGAACAGCTCAAGCCGCACTGGGCGCGTGCGCTGGCGGAAGCGGAGGCGTTCAATGCGACCCATGCCGCAAGCAAGCGCGGCGTCGGCGTCGCCTCTTGCTGGTATGGCTGCGGCAACACCTCGTTACCCAATCCGTCCACCATTAAGGTCGGCATCTCGGCCTCCGGCGACGTCGTCCTGCACCAGGGCGCGGTCGATATAGGCCAGGGCTCCAACACGGTCATCGCCCAGATCTGCGCCGACGCGCTCGGCCTGCCGCTGGACAAGTTCAAGCTGAAGAGCGCCGATACCGCCATCACGCCCGATGCCGGCAAGACCTCCGCCTCGCGGCAGACTTTTGTCACCGGCAGGGCCGCCGAGAAAGCCGGCCGGGCGCTGCGTGAGAAAATCCTGCGTTTTGCCAATGTCTCTGGTCAGGCGACGATCGCGCTCGACGGCGACAGCATCTCCATCCGGGAGGGCGATGCCGCGCGGCGCATCGATCTCGCTGCGCTCAAGGCCGATGCCGACGGCTTCGTCTTCGTCGCGGAAGAAACCTACGACCCGCCGACGCTGCCGCTCGACGCCAAGGGCCAGGGCAAGCCTTACGCGGTCTACGGCTATGGCGCGCAGATCGCCGAGCTCGAGGTCGATCTCAAGCTGGGCACCGTCAAGTTGATCAAGATCACCGCCGCGCATGATGTCGGCAAGGCGATCAACCCGGTGCTGGTCGAAGGCCAGATCGAGGGCGGCATCGCGCAAGGCATCGGCATGGCGCTGATGGAGGAATACATCCCCGGCCGTACCGAGAACCTGCACGACTATCTCATCCCGACCATCGGCGACGTGCCGCCGGTCGAGCATATTCTGGTCGAAGTACCCGACCCCGAAGGCCCTTTCGGCGCCAAGGGCCTGGGCGAGCATGTGCTGATCCCGACGGCGCCGGCGATCCTCAACGCCATCCGTCATGCCACCGGTGTCCTAGTCACCAAGGTGCCGGCGACGCCGAGCCGCATCCTGGCAGCGATCCGCGAGAAGGAGGCGCGCCGATGAGCGAGCTTGCCGAACGTTTCGAAACCCACGATCCCGGTGAGAAGCAGGTGGCGGAGAAGATCCGCTGCGATGCCTGCCCGGTCATGTGCTACATCGCCGACGGCCGCACCGGCGCCTGCGACCGCTACGGCAATGTCGGCGGCCGCATCGTGCGCATGGATCCGCTGACCATCCTCGACCACGCGGCCGAGACGGGCGGCGCGGTCGTGCCTTTCGTCGCCGAGGGCGAGGCATGGAACGGCGAGCTGGTCAACACCGGCCGCCGCTTCGTCACCGCGATCGGCGCCGGCACCACCTATCCGGACTATAAGCCCGCGCCTTTCATCGTCAGCCAGGAAGTCGAAGGCGTCGATCTCGTCACTGTTGTCACCGAAGGCATCTTCTCCTATTGCGGCGTCAAGGTGAAGATCGACACCGACCGCCACATCGGCGACGAGACGGCGACGGTGCGCTCCGAAGGCGAGGCGATCGGCCATGTCACGACGGGCGAATACGGCTCGCAAATGCTGTCGCTTGGCGGCGTCCATCATTTGACCGGCGGCTCGAAAGCGGAGGGACGTGCCACCTGCGACGCGCTGCTCAATCTCTGCAACCGCAAGCCCGTCGAGCTCACCATCGATGGCGGCGCAACCGTCATCGTCGAGGCCGGCAAGGCGCCGGTCATCGACGGCAAGGTCGAGCATCGCATGCGCGTCGGCTGCGGCTCGGCGACCATCGGCATGTTTGCCACGCAATGGCGCGGCCTCGTCGATGAGGTCGTGGTGGTCGACGACCACATCACCGGCGTCGTCTCCGAGCATCAGGCCGGCAAGGTGCTAGGCTGGGAAGATACCGGGATAAAGATTATCGGCCGCCGCTCGACGCCCGGCCGCTACTTCAAGGTGTCGGAACCCGGCCTCGGCTGGGGCGGCACCACGATTTCCGATCCGCTATCGATCCTCGGTGACTGGAACGCCAAGAAGGGCGCGCGTCCCGGCCTGTCGCTGCTGATGGTGTCGACCACCGGCGAGCAGTTCGCCTATTACGAGCTGGACGACCAGCTGAAGCCGGTCCAGAAGCCATTTCCCGAGCGGCTGCAAAAGTCCGTCGGCCTGATCGAGGACAATTGCGAGCCGGCGCTGTGCACGGTTCTGTTCATTGGCGGCGCCGGCGGCTCGCTGCGCGCCGGCGTCACCGAAAACCCGGTCAACCTCACCCGCTCGGTGCAAAGGCTGAAGACCTATGTGACCGTGGGCGGCGCGCCGGTCTATGTCTGGCCGGGCGGCGGCATCACGCTGATGGTCGACGTCACCCGCGTGCCGGAAGGCGCCTTCGGCTATGTGCCGACGCCGGCTTTGGTCGCGCCGATCGAGTTCACCATGCGCCGCGACGACTATGTCAGGCTGGGCGGCTATGAGAACGAGATCCGCAGCGTGGAGGACATTCTCACCAAGGGTGGTGAGTATCTCAATCCGCGCAGCGACACCGGCGCGCCGGCCGGCAATCCCTGGCCGCCGCTGGCGCAGCTGCGGCGCGCGGCGGCGAACGGGGCCGGATGATGAACGGCCCGCAGGCGCATTGGCTTGCCGACGGCAGGCGGCTCCATCTCAACCATGGTCCGATCGACCTGATCGTCGAGGCCTTTGGCGAAGCGGAGGAATGCCGCGCCGCTTACGAACAGGCGGTTGCCCGCTTTCAGACAATCCTGATCGAGGTGGTCGAGGAACTGCCCGAACTGCGCTTGCCGGCCTTCTTCCTGGCGCCGCGCGATTTCGCCGGTCCGACCGCGCGCCGCATGGAGGCTGCCGTCATGCCGTTGGCAGAATGCTTCATCACGCCGATGGCCGCCGTTGCCGGTTCGGTAGCCGACGAAATTCTCAGCGCAATGCTCGCCGGCCGCCGGCTCGACCGCGCTTACGTCAACAATGGCGGCGACTGCGCTCTCCATCTTGGCATCGGCCAGACGATGACGGTGGCGATCGCCGGCACCGGGAATGGCATGGCCGACCGCGTCGCCATTCGCGCCGAGGAGGGCGTGCGCGGCGTTGCCACCAGCGGCTGGCGCGGCCGGTCGTTTTCGCTGGGCATAGCCGACGCCGTCACGGTGCTGGCGCCGACCGGCGCCGAGGCCGACGCGGCGGCGACGCTGATTGCCAACGCCGTCGATCTGCCTGGACATCCCGCCATCGCACGCGTTGCGGCGCGCGAGCTGGCGCCAGACAGCGATCTCGGTGAGATGCCGGTGACGCAAAGCGTCGGCCCACTTGACGCCGCCGAGATTGCGCGCGCGCTGGACAACGGCCTTGCCGTCGCCGAGGATTTTCGCCGGCGCGGCCTGATCGCCGCGTCGGCGCTGTTTCTGGCGGGCGAGGCCCGCATCAGTGGCTCGGTGATGCTCGCTGCGCCCGACAAGCATGCACTGGAGGAATTTGCCGATGCCTGAGTTTCCGATCCGCAAGATTGCGGTTCTGACCGAGGAGATTTTCCACGAGGGCGGACCCACGGCCAGAGAGCCGCGCCTGCGCGCGGCTGCCATGGCGCTTGTGAAAAATCCCTTCGCCGGCCGTTATGTCGAGGATTTGCAGGGCGCGATGGAGGACCTGAAGCCGCTCGGGCTTCTGCTCTCGGACAGGCTGATCGCAGCACTTGGCGGCGACGTGAAGAAGATCGACGGCTACGGCAAGGGCGCGATCGTCGGCACGGCAGGGGAGCTGGAGCACGGCGCGCTGTGGCATGTGCCGGGCGGCTACGCCATGCGCGAGCGTCTCGGCGATGCCAAGGCGATCGTGCCCTCGGCCAAGAAGGTCGGCGCCTTCGGGTCAAGGCTCGATGTGCCGCTCGGCCACATCAACGCCGCCTATGTGCGCAGCCATTTCGACGCCATGGAGGTCGGCATCAGCGACGGCCCGCGTCCGGACGAGATCCTGTTCTGCCTCGCCATGACCTGCGGTCCGCGCATCCACAACCGCATGGGCGGGCTGGCGGCAGAGGACATCAAGGCATGGGACGGCCTCAGATGAGCGCCGAGGACAATCTGCTGCGGCTGGTCGAGGCCGAAGACAGCGACGAGAACAACTACCACCTGCAGGACCAGGTCGGCTTCATCCTGCGCAAGGCGCATCAGCGCCATGTCTCGATCTTCGCCTCGCATATCGGCGACCTGACGCCGCCGCAATTTGCCGCTTTGGCCAAGCTTTACGACATCGGCGAAACCTCGCAGAACCAGTTGGGAACGCTGATCGCCATGGACGCCGCAACCGTGAAGGGCGTCATCGACCGGCTGAAGGCGCGCGGGCTGGTCGAAGTCTCCAAGCACGAGGTCGACAAAAGGCGCCTGCTGGTCAATCTGACGCCGGAAGGCCGTGAGGCGATCGAGCGGCTGATCCCGCTCGCGCGCGCCATCACCGAGGAGACGTTGGCGCCGCTGACGGCCAAGGAGACCGCGACGTTCCTGCGGCTGCTGGCGAAACTGGCTTAGAGACAATTTGTGGCGGGAAGCGCCAGCGCGGTATTGTCGGTCAAATAGCGGGCGAAGGGTGCAATGCGCTCGTCGGCGACCCGGAAGCTTCAGCCTTGCCGTCGAGAATACCTGCGGTGCGCCGCCAGATCACGGCAACGATCAGCATCGCAATGTAGCCGTCAACGGAATAGTGCCAGCCGGTATAGATGGAGCCGAACAGGATAAAGATCGCGAATGCCCAGCCCGCAACCCCAAGCCAGCGGTTGAGACGCGCGAGATAGAAGGCGTTCAGGGTGGCGACCGCCACATGCATGCTGGGCATGGCGGATATCCCGGAACCAAGCGCTGGATTGTTGGCCTTGTAATTTCTCAGCAGGTAATCGGAATAGTGCAGGACATGCTCGTTGTAGGGACTTCGCCTCAACGCCTCCAGCAGGTCCGCAAAGCGCGTACTGCCAAGAAACTCGTCGTAGAAGATCGGGCCGACGGAGGAAAATACCGTCGCCATGAGCGTTCCGACCACCACGGTGACGAACGCAAGCGCGACAAGATAGCGAAGGTGCAGCAACTGATTGGCGTGCAGCGCTGCGAGGAGCACCATGCCGAACCATTCGAGAAACCAGATCATGGAATATGTCACCGCTACGAGCAGCGCCAATGTGTCGGAATCGAATGCATGGGCGATCCGCCACGGCGCCTGGCCGTGCAAAAACTCACCGATGTCGGCCAGCGCTTTGTCGCTGTAGAAAGGCACGATGGCCGGGATGTTCACCTTGTAGGTTGTGAAGGCGGCAAGCGACAGGATGAACACCGTCAGAACGACCAATGCCCGTAGCCCGTTCGATCTGAGCGCACTCACGAGGAATCCGATCGGCGATCTGGGCGAATTGACCACTGCCGCCGGAATGATCACCACGAAGACGGAGAGCGGACCCCAGAACATGAGCCGGGACAGATATTCTTGCGCGATTTGATAATATGCCGCTGGCCAGATCAAAACCGCCACGGCAGTGTAGAGCAGGCAGAAGATGAGCAGTTTGTGCGAGATATCGGCGATCTGCTCGATATCCGCCGGTTGGCCGGACCGCGATTGCGGCCTGCCCGGCAGACCCGAGCCGACAGTTATATCGTTGAGCGATCCCACGAATGAATGCCCCCAAACCACCCAGGGAGGCACGTCTATATTAGGGGACTTAAAATGTTATTAGCTTGTTTCATAGGAGTTGAGTCGTCAAAAAATAAACGACGGAACGGAACTGTATAAAGGATCGCTGCTACAAGCCGGTGAAAACAACAGTGCCAAACATCTCTCTGGCTTGTTCGGATGTATAGTAGCCAAGCCTAATATCTTCGGCGATCTGCTTCGGGTCGCGCTCGCGCGGGTCGCCATACCCGCCGCCGCCGGGCGTGCCGACACGCACGCGGTCTCCGGCCTTGAGCGCGATGTCCTGTTCCTTGGAAAGATGCGGCGGCACATGCGCTTCGCCGTTCCGGAACACCGTCACGCTGTTCGGCGCGCCGTCCTTGCCGCCGAGCGCGCCTTGTGGCCCAAAGCGTCCATGGTCCATGACGAAGGATGCGCGCGCTTCACCGCGCAATATCTCGACCTCATAGGCAAGCCCGAAGCCGCCGCGATGTTTTCCCGCGCCGCCGGACCCTTCGCGCAGCGCGTAATGCCGGTAGAGCACCGGAAAGGCCTGTTCCATGATCTCGACCGGGGGCGATTTCGAAATGCCGATCGTCGAACAGCCATTGCTCAAGCCGTCGTGTCTGGCATTGCCGCCATAACCGCCGCCCGAGATCTGGTACATGACATAGTCGCGCCCGCGCGCCGGATCATTGCCGCCGAGCGCGAAATTGCCGCTGGAGCCGGCGGGCGCCGCCGTCACCTTTTCCGGCAACGCCTGCACCATGGCCGCGAACACCGCTTCGGCGATGCGCTGCGAAACCTCCGCCGCGCAGCCCGAGACCGGGCGCGGATATCTGGCGTCGAGGAAGGTGCCTTCCGGCCGCTTGACGTTCAGCGGCTCGAAAGCGCCGGCGCTGATCGGCACTTCCGGAAAAATATGCCGCATGGCGAGATAAACCGACGACAAGGTCGTCGCTAGCACGCTATTCATCGGTCCGGCGCAGGGTTTCGATGAGCCGGCAAAGTCGAAGATCAGCGTGTCGCCCTGCTTCTCGACGGCGAGACTGATGGTCAGCGGCTCGTTCACCACGCCGTCGGAATCGACAAAGGCCTGCGAGCGGTAGATTCCGTCAGGGATGACGGCGATCGAGGCGCGCATCTGCTCGGCGGCGCGGCGGCGCAGTTCCGCGATCGCCTCGACGACGGTTTCGTCACCGTAACGATCCAGTATCTCGTTGAGCCTGTCCTGGCCGATCAGCAGCGCGGCGGCCTGCGCCCGGATGTCGCCGATGCGTTGGTCGGCGACGCGGATGTTGGAACAGATGATGGCGTAGATCTCCGGATCGAGCGCGCCCTTCTTGAACAGTTTCACCGGCGGCAGGCGCAGGCCTTCCTGTTCGACCGCCGTGGCCGAAGCGGAGAAGCCGCCCGGCACCGAACCGCCAATATCCGGCCAGTGGCCGGTGTTGGAAAGCCAGCAGAAGATCTGGCCGCCGCGATAGACCGGCATGACGAAGCGCACATCCATCAGATGCGTGCCGCCGAGATAGGGATCGTTGACGATGTAAATGTCGCCGGGCTCCGGCGGCAGGCATCGTCCGTCGGCGATCATTTCGATGACGGTCTTGGTCGAATATTGCATGACGCCGACAAACACCGGCAGGCCCTGGCTGCCTTGCGCGATCAGCGAGCCGTCGACGGCCGAATAGATGCCGTCCGAGCGGTCATTGGCTTCCGCGATGACCGGCGAGAAGGCCGCGCGCGAGAAGGTCAGGTCCATCTCGTCGCAGACCTGCTGCAGCGCCGCCTGCAGCACCGAAAGCGTGATCGTGTCGAGCTTTGCCATTTCAAGCCTCGCCGATGTCGATGATGATGTTGCCGTCGGCATCCGAGCGCGCCCGGTCGCCTGGTTCGAGCACGGTGGTGGCATCCATCTGCTCGAGGATCGCCGGCCCCGCAATTGTTGCGTCGAGCGGCAGCTTTTCGCGCGCGTAAACCGGCGTGTCGTGCCAGCGCCCGCTGTACCAGACCGGCCGGATTTCGCGCCGCGCCTCCTCGAGCGTGGCGGCGCGTCCCGCGGGGTCGATCAGCCGTGACAGGTCGATCTGGGGCCGCACGCCGGTGACCGAGGTGTTGAGGTTGACCAGGTTGGCGCGGATTTCCGGCAGCTCGACCTTGAAGCGGGCGAAATAGGCTTTTTCGAACAGAAGCTGCAGTGTTTCTCGTGAAACTGACGAGGAGGTCAGCGGCACGTTGATGATGTGCGTCTGGCCGACGAACTGCATGTCGGCCGAATGGGTGACGCGGGTCACCTCGGGTTTCACCGCTTCCTTGGCGATCAACGCCTCGCCTTCGTTACGGTGCCGTTCCAATACCTCGCGAAGCGCAGTTTCGTCGAGGCTGCCGACCGGCTGGTTGATTGTGTTGACGAAGTCATGCCTGAGATCGGCGACGACGCAGCCGAGCGCGTTGGTGATGCCCGGGCGCGCCGGCACCAGCACCCTGGGCAGGCCGAGCTCGCGTGCGAGCGCCGTCGCATGCAGCGGCCCGGCGCCGCCGAAGGCGAACAGCGCGAAATCGCGTGGATCGTGGCCGCGCGACACCGAGACCATGCGGATGGCGCCCGCCATCTTCATGTTGCCGAGCCTCAGCACAGCACCCGCCGCTTCGACGCCGGAGAGGCCTGTGTGCTTGCCGATCTTGTCCTCGAAAATATCGGTGACACGCTCGACCGTGACCGGATTGTCGACGGCGAGCAATTTCTTCGGCGCCAGGCGGCCGAGCACCAGATTGGCGTCGGTGATGGTCGGCTCGATGCCGCCGCGCCCGTAGCAGATCGGGCCTGGGTTGGCGCCGGCGCTTTCCGGGCCGATCTGGATCAGCCCGGCCGCATCGACGCGCGCGATCGAGCCGCCGCCGGCACCGACGGTGTGCACCGCCACCATCGGCACATGGATCGGCATTGCATATTCGATCTCGATCTCGTTCGACACGGCGGGCTCGGCGTTGCGGATCAGGGCCACGTCGGTCGAGGTGCCGCCCATGTCGTAGGTAACGAGGTTGCCGAAGCCGGCGCGTTTTCCGGTATAGGCAGCGGCGATCACGCCCGACGCCGGGCCGGACATCACGGTCTTGGCCGATTCCTGCGTGACGAAGCGAGCCGAGATCATGCCGCCATTGCCGTTCATGATCAAGAAGTCGCGGGCGTAGCCCTTTGCCGCCAGCTCCTTGCGCAGCCGCTCGACATAGCGCTCGAGGATCGGCTGAACCGAGGCGTTGACCGCCGCGGTGACGCCGCGTTCGAACTCGCGCGCTTCCGAAAGCAGCGCATGGCCGGTGGTGATGTGGCCGTTCGGCCAGAATTCCGCCGCGATCTCGGCGGCGCGCCGTTCATGCGAGGGGTTGGCGTAGGAGTGCAGGAAATGGATGACCAGCGACTCGCAGCCGGCGTCGAGCAGCTTCTTCACCGCATCGCGCATCTCGGCTTCGTCGAGTGGGATGCGCACGGCGCCCGACGCCTCGACCCGCTCCGACACTTCGAGCCGAAGGTCTCGGGGAATGACGGGGACGAAAGTGCCCGTCATGCCATAGGCCTGCGGCCTCGTGCGCCGGCCAAGCTCGATCACATCGCGAAAGCCGCGCGTGGTGATCATGCCGGTCCGCGCCAGGCGACGCTCCAGCACGGCGTTGGTCGTGGTCGTCGTGCCATGCACGATGAGGTCGATGCCGTCGATCGGAAAGCCGGTGGCGCCAAGGGCTGCGACCACGCCGAAGGCCTGGTTTTCCACTGTGGTCGGGGTCTTGGCGATATGGACCTTGCCGCCTGCCTTGCCGTCGATCAAAAGCAGATCGGTGAAAGTCCCGCCGACATCGATGCCAGCTACGACGCTTCCCGCCGACGCCGAAAATTTCTCATTCATTGCCGAAACCCGAAATGCCAGGACTACGGATATGCCTTGGTTTGGAAAGGCCTTTTACGTCGCCATCTTGACCTCAAGATCATTTGTATACTAATAAGTTTCCGACACAAGAGCTTACCGCTTGTCAATGTGCAGCGAGCACGTCGGGACCTGACCGTTCGGGCGCGCAGGAGAAAGTTTGGCGCCCAGTGCGTTTCATCTGGGCCGGAAAGTTGGGTTGGAATGAACACGACATCCGCGTTGAACGTCGCCGGCGCAAGGCCGCTGCAGTTCCCGATCCCGGCCAATGTCTATGCCGAGACCGTGGTGTCGGTGAAGCATTACACCGATCGGCTGTTCTCCTTCCGCATCACCCGGCCGCAGTCGCTGCGCTTCCGCTCCGGCGAGTTCGTCATGATCGGCCTGCCCAATGCCGAGAAGCCGATCTTCCGCGCCTATTCGGTCGCCAGCCCCGCCTGGGATGATGAGCTCGAATTCTTCTCGATCAAGGTGCCGGACGGTCCGCTGACCTCCGAGCTGCAGAAGATTGAGGTCGGCGACACCGTCATCATGCGCCAGAAGTCGACCGGCACGCTGGTGCTCGACGCGCTGACGCCCGCCAAGCGCGTGATCATGATCTCGACCGGCACCGGCATCGCGCCCTTCGCCAGCCTGCTGCGCGACCCTGACACCTACGAGAAGTTCGACGAGGTCATCCTCACCCACACCTGCCGCGACAACGCCGAGCTCACCTATGGCCAGGAACTGGTGGCCGGGCTCGAGAGCGACCCGCTGATCGGCGAGCTGACCGGCGGCCGCGTCACGCTCTACAATTCGACGACGCGCGAGGAATCGGCGCGCATGGGCCGCATCACTGCTCTGATCGGCTCGGGCAAGTTCTATTCGGACCTCGGCATCGACAAGCTCAATCCCGAGACGGACCGCATCATGATCTGCGGCTCGATGCACATGCTGAAGGACGTCAAGGAACTCGCCGAGAGCCTCGGCTTCCAGGAAGGCTCGTTGAGCCATCCGGCCAGCTTCGTCGTCGAGCGCGCCTTCGTCGGCTGAGGCATATCGCGGTCCGCCAGCTCTGTTGGAGGCGTGAGATTAGCGACGACATTCGCGCTTCGTCCTTCTAGGGCGAGCAAGGAGCGGAGCGACGCGCGCAGACCCTAGAATCCATGCCGTTATGCTAAGGCGTTGCGGCGGTTACAGAATTCTGCACCGTTGCACTCTGCGGCAGAGGTCACGGCATGCATACTCGGGTCAAGCCCGAGTATGACGAAGGGATGGGCGTTGCGGCCAATCTCCAACGCCGGGAGCGCCTACCCAGCATGATGTTTTGACCATACGGTCAAAAATCTGCTGCCTGAGCGGCCTTTTTGCGCTATGACCTTTTGAAAGACTCGTGAAGCATCGCTTCACGGGCTATCTTCGTGCCTGCCACCCAGTGACACCCACGAAGGCATAAAGCGCAAAGGCGCTGAAATGAAAGGGCAGGAGATGAGCACGATCCGCGAGGCTGGCGCAGGCGTAGGCGCGTCCAAGGTGATGCCGCTGCCGGCGCGCGCCGCCGCCAACACGCCGGTGCCGCTGGAGCACGGCATTGCCCGCAACCCCGGCATGAAGCTCGATCTCGGCTTCCTGGAATCGGTGCGCAGCGTCAACCGCTCGGCGCTGGAGCGCCGTGTTGCGACGCTCACCAAGCGGCGTTCGATCAAGGCCGACAACCAGGCCGCCTGGCTCTTGCGCGCCATTGCCTGCATGGACCTCACCACGCTGAACTCCAACGACACCGACGAGCGCGTGCGCCGGCTTTGCGCCAAGGCGATCAACCCGTTGCGCCGCGATATCGTCGAGGGTCTCGGCATATCAGGCCAAACGATCCGCCCGGCGGCGGTCTGCGTCTATCATCCCTTCGTGGCCACGGCAGTCGACGCTGTGCGCGGCACCGGCATCCATGTCGCCGCCGTCTCGACTGCTTTCCCGCACGGCTTGGCGCCGCTCTCGACCCGCCTGCAGGAGATCGAGGCTTCGGTGAAGGACGGCGCCGACGAGATCGACGTCGTCATCCCGCGCGGCCTGGTCTATGGCGCCAAGTGGCGCGAGCTGTTCAACGAGATCGTCGCCATGCGCGCGGCCTGCGGCGATGCGCATCTCAAGGTCATTCTCGGCACCGGCGACCTCGCCACTTTGCGCAATGTCATGCTCGCCTCGATGGTGGCGATGATGGCGGGCGCCGATTTCATAAAAACCTCGACCGGCAAGGAAAGCGTCAACGCCACGCTTCCCGTCGGCCTTGCCATGGTGCGCGCCATCCGCGCCTATTTCGAGGAGACCGGCTATCTCATCGGCTTCAAGCCGGCCGGCGGCATCTCCACCGCCAAAGTCTCGCTCGACTGGCTGGTGCTGATGAAGGAAGAGCTCGGCCGTCCCTGGCTCGAGCCGGACCTGTTCCGCTTCGGCGCGTCCAGCCTGCTCACCGACATCGAACGCCAGCTCGAACATCATTTGACCGGCCACTATTCGGCCAACCACCGCCACGCGATGGCGTGAGCTTCCACCCTCCCCCTTGTGGGGAGGGTCGCCGCGCAGCGGCGGGGTGGGGTCAAAAGAACTAAAAACAGCCAGTCCAATGAACGAAACCATCAGCCATTTACCCCCACCCCGGTCGGCTTTGCCGATCGACCCTCCCCGCAAGGGGGAGGGTAAAGGAGGCGCCCCATGAACATCCTCGAACGCTATCACGCCATGGAATACGGCCCGGCGCCGGAAGCCCGCAATGAGGCCGACGCCTGGCTCGCCGGCCGCGATTTTTCCAAGGCGCTGTTCATCGACGGCGCATGGAAGGCGGCGGCAGGCGGCAGGACATTCGAGACCAGCGAACCCTCCTCCGGCAAGCTGCTTGCCAAGGTCTCAGATGCGGGCGCCGCCGACATCGATGCCGCGGTCGTTGCTGCGGCAAAGGCGCTGCCGAAATGGTCGGCATCCTCGGGCTATGCCAGAGCGAAAGTGCTCTATGCCATCGGCCGCGCCATGCAGCGCCATCAGCGCCTGTTCGCGGTGCTGGAATCGATCGACAACGGCAAGCCGATCCGCGAGAGCCGCGACATCGACGTGCCGCTGGCGATCCGCCACTTCATCCATCATGCCGGCTGGGCGCAGACGCTCGAGAAGGATTTTCCCAACCACAAGCCGGTCGGCGTCGTCGGCCAGGTCATTCCGTGGAACTTCCCGCTGCTGATGCTGGCCTGGAAGATCGCGCCGGCTCTGGCCGCCGGCTGCACGGTGGTGCTGAAGCCGGCCGAATTCACGCCGCTCACCGCTATATTGTTTGCCGAGATCTGCGAGCGGGCCGGCGTGCCGAAAGGCGTCGTCAACATAGTCCAGGGCGGACCGGAGGCCGGTGCGGCCATCGTCAATCATCCCGGCGTCCAGAAGATCGCCTTCACCGGCTCTTCGGAAGTCGGCAAGATCATCCGCAAGGCCACCGCCGGGTCGGGCAAGAAACTGTCATTGGAGCTCGGCGGCAAGTCGGCTTTCATCGTCTTCGAGGATGCCGATCTCGACAGCGCCGTCGAAGGTCTGGTCGACGGCATCTGGTTCAACCAGGGCCAGGTCTGCTGCGCCGGCTCGCGGCTGCTGGTCCAGGAAGGCGTCGCCGAAGCCTTCATCGCCAAGATCAAGGTCAGGATGAGCCGGCTGCGCGTCGGCAGCCCGCTCGACAAGAACACCGATATCGGCCCGCTTGTCGACCGCACCCAGCTCAACCGCGTCAAGGGTCTCATTGCCGAGGGGGCGAAACAGGGCGCCGTCTGCTGGCAGCCGGACGCCGCTTTGCCATCCTCCGGCTATTATCACCTGCCGACGCTTGCGACGGGTGTGTCGCCGGCTAACATACTGGCGCAGGAAGAGGTGTTCGGGCCGGTGCTGGCGACGATGAGCTTCCGCAACACCGAGGAAGCGATCGAGCTTGGTAACAACACGCGCTACGGCCTGGCTGCTTCGGTGTGGAGCGAGAACATCAATCTGGCCCTGCATGTCGCGCCGCAATTGAAGGCAGGCGTGGTATGGATCAACGGCACCAACATGTTCGACGCCGCCTGCGGCTTTGGCGGCTATCGCGAAAGCGGTTTTGGCCGCGAGGGCGGCCGCGAAGGCATGTTCGAATATCTGGCGGTGAAGTTGCCCGTCGGACCTGTCATCAAGCCGACAGCCTCCGGCTCCGCCCAGCCGGTCGAACAGGCCGACGGCACGGCGATCGATCGCACGGCAAAGCTGTTCATCGGCGGCAAGCAGGCGCGGCCGGATGGCAACTATTCACTCGCCATCGCCACCGCCAAGGGCAAGCTTGCCGGCGAAGTCGGCCTCGGCAACCGGAAGGACATCCGCGACGCGGTCGCCGCTGCGCGCGCCTGCAAGGCCTGGCCGGAAGCGACGGCCTTTAACCGCAGCCAGGTGCTCTATTATCTCGCCGAGAACCTTTCGGGCCGCGCCGATGAGTTCGCCGCGCGCCTTGTCCAGTTGACCGGCGCGACGGGGAAAGCCGCGCGGGAGGAGGTCGAGCTGTCGATCGAGCGGCTGTTCCTCTATGCCGGCCTCACCGACAAGTTCGAGGGCCGCGTCCACCAGCCGCCGGCCCGTGTCGTCACGCTTGCCTTGCATGAGCCGGTTGGCGTCGTCGGCATCGTCGCGCCGGACAACCAGCCGCTGCTCAACTTCATCTCGCTGGTCGCGCCGGCGCTTGCCATGGGCAACACCGTCGTCGCCGTCCCGTCTGAGCGGCATCCGCTGCTGGCGACCGACCTCTACCAGGTGATCGAATATTCCGACTTGCCTGCCGGCGCCATCAACATCGTCACCGGCCGCAGCGCCGAGCTCGCCGGCGTTCTGGCCAAGCATGACGATGTCGACGGGCTCTGGGTGTTCGCCGATGCCGGCATCTGCGCCAAGGCAGAGGCCGACTCCATCGGCAACTTGAAGCGGGTCTGGACCGGCAACGGCCGCACGCTCGACTGGACCTCGAGCGAGGCCGCCGGCGAACCGTTCCTGCGCCGCGCCATCGAGGTCAAGAACGTCTGGGTGCCCTACGGCGACTGATGCCTCCGCACGAGGCACGCCCGCACCCCGCGTGCCGGAGCCGTTTTGGCTGCTGTCGCAAAGGGTGATGGCGTTCGGGCTTGACGCTTATGCAGGTGTTCTTTAACCAGAAAAAACATCTTTATCTGTGGGCAAGAACTTAGGCCGTACTGTGCTGGCGGTCTGGCGCATGACGCCCGGACCGGCCATCGATAGACGCGGACGCACTAGGCAGGCGAGGAGAAAAACATGGCGGATCTGGCAGGTAAAGTGGTGGTCGTCACCGCGGCGGCGCAAGGCATCGGCCGGGCAAGCGCGCTGGCTTTCGCCAAGGCGGGCGCGACCGTTCACGCCACCGATATCGACGAGCCGCTGCTGGCCGAGCTGGCCAAGACATCAGGCATCAAGACCCGCAAGCTCGATGTGCTGAACGACGCTGCCGTCGCCTCTGCCTTCGCCGAGATTGGCCGCGTCGACGTGCTGTTCAACTGCGCCGGTTTCGTCCATGGCGGCTCCATCCTCGAGATGAAGGACGAGGATCTCGACTTCGCGCTCAACCTCAACGTCCGTTCGATGATCCGCACCATCCGCGCCGTGCTGCCCGGCATGCTGGAGCGCGGCGACGGCTCGATCATCAACATGGCCTCGCTGGCGAGTTCGCAAAAGGGCGTGCCGAACCGCTTCGTCTACGGCCTGACCAAGGCGGCCGTGGTCGGCCTGACCAAAGCGGTCGCCGCCGATTATGTCGCCAAGGGCATTCGCTGCAACGCCATCTGCCCCGGCACGGTAGAAAGCCCGTCCCTGCAGGACCGCATGCATGCGCAGGGCGACTATGAGGCGGCGCGCGCCGCCTTCATCGCCCGCCAGCCCATGGGCAGGCTTGGCACGCCGGAAGAAATCGCCGACCTCGCCGTCTACCTGGCCGGCGCCACCTACACGTCGGGGCAGGCCTACAACATCGACGGCGGCTGGTCGATCTGAGGGATCGGAAAGGGCTTGGCAGGGAGATCGGGGTTCTGCATCGATCAGTCTGAAAATCCCTTTCGCCGGATCGCCCGATGCGGCGTTCGCGCTTGCCGGCGATCAGATCGATGGCTACGGTCCGCCCGGCTTTTCGCAACCTCACCCAATCGAAACGAATTTTGCAAAATGGCTTCAGGCCGCACCTTAGGAGAAGAATGATGAAGTTGTTGCGCTATGGCGAAGCTGGCAGCGAAAAGCCCGGCCTGCTCGATGCGGATGGCACGATCCGTGACCTTTCGGCTCATGTCGCCGATATCGCCGGTACGACGCTTCATCCGGCCTCGCTGGAGACGCTCTCAAAGCTCGATCCGAAGTCGCTGCCGGTGGTCCCTGGCAAGCCGCGCCTGGGCGCCTGTGTCGCCGGCACCGGCAAGTTCATCTGCATCGGCCTGAACTATTCCGATCACGCCGCCGAGACCGGCGCCACCGTGCCGCCAGAGCCGATCATCTTCATGAAGGCAAGCTCCGCGATCGTCGGGCCCGATGACGACGTGCTGATCCCGCGCGGCTCGGTCAAGACCGACTGGGAAGTCGAGCTCGGCGTGATCATCGGCAAGACGGCAAAATATGTCTCGGAGGACGACGCGCTGGATTATGTCGCCGGCTATTGCGTCGCGCATGACGTTTCCGAGCGCGCCTTCCAGGCCGAGCGCCAGGGCCAGTGGACCAAGGGCAAGTCCTGCGACACCTTCGGCCCGACCGGCCCGTGGCTGGTCACCAAGGACGAGGTCGCCGACCCGCAGAACCTGAAGATGTGGCTGACCGTCAACGGCAAGACCATGCAGAACGGCTCGACCAGGACCATGGTCTATGGCGTGAAGTACCTGGTGTCTTATCTCAGCCAGTTCATGTCGCTGCATCCCGGCGACATCATCTCCACCGGCACCCCGCCCGGCGTCGGCCTCGGCATGAAGCCGCCGGTGTTCCTGAAGCCCGGCGACGTCGTGGAACTGGGCATCGAGGGATTGGGCCAGCAGAAGCAGACCTTCAAGGCGGATGAGTAGCGCGGACTTTTCGTTCTCTCCTTTTGGTATTCCGGAAAGAGAGAAGGTGGTTTCGCGCCCTTCCTCTCCCCCGTCGATCGGGGGAGAGGTGGCTCGGCGAAGCCGAGACGGAGTGGGGGCTCGACCACTCGTCAAGACCAACATCAAGGGTCCAAAGAATTCATCATTCGCTGTGCCGAGGCGCCCGCACTAGCGCCGCGGTTCCTGCTCTACGGCTTCGACTTGGGTCTAGGTCTTCCCCCACTCCGTCGCCGTTTCGCGGCGCCACCCCTCCACCCTCCGGAGGGAGAGGAAAGAAACGCCGCCTACCTCAGCACCTTCCCATCCGCCCCGAACCTATACGTCTTCGCCGCATCCGGCGTCGCGTAGAGCGTCGCGCCCGGCTCGGCATTGTAGACGCCGAAGATGCGCACGGTGACCAGTCCCGCCTTCTCGCAGTCGAGATAGAGATTGGTGTCGGCGCCGAGATGCTCGGCATGCACGACCGTGCCTTTCCAGGCGCCGGACTTCGCGTCGACGGTCAGATGTTCCGGCCGCACCCCCATGGTCTTCGCCGTCTCGCCCAGCCTGGCGCCGTCGATGAAATTCATCTTCGGCGAGCCGATGAAGCCGGCGACGAATTCGTTGGCCGGCGAATTATAGAGCTCCATCGGGCTGCCGATCTGCTCGATGCGGCCGGCGTTGAGCACCACGATCTTGTCGGCTAGCGTCATCGCCTCGACCTGGTCGTGGGTGACGTAGATCATCGTCGCCTTCAGCCGCCGGTGCAGCTGCGCGATCTCAAGCCTGGTGTTGACGCGCAGCGCCGCATCGAGGTTCGACAGCGGCTCGTCGAACAGGAACAGTTTCGGTTCGCGCACCACGGCGCGGCCGATGGCGACGCGCTGGCGCTGTCCGCCCGACAGCTCCGCCGGCCGGCGCTCGAGATAGGGCTCGAGCGACAGCATGGCGGAAGCGATCTTGATGCGGCGTTCGATCTCGGCCGCCGGCGTGCCGGCCTGCTTGAGCCCCAGCGCCATGTTGTTCTTCACCGTCAGATGCGGGTAGAGCGCATAGGTCTGGAACACCATGGCGATGCCACGCTTCGCCGGCGGCGTGACCGAGACGTCCGCGCCGTCGATCAGCACGCGGCCGGAGGTCGAATCCTCCAGGCCGGCGATCACGCGCAGCAGCGTCGATTTTCCGCAGCCCGACGGGCCGACGAAGACGACGAACTCGCCATCCGTCACTTCGAGGTCGATGCCCTTCAGCACCTCGACCGGCCCGAAAGCCTTCTTCACATTCTCGATCTTCAGCGAGCCCACGGCTTCGTTCCTGTTCTAGAGTTTCACGGTGTTGCCGCTGCGCACGCTCTCGTCGGCGGCGAGGCAGACGGCGAGCGACTTCACGGCATCGTCCATGTGGCGGGTGAGGTCGATATTTTCGCGGATGGCCTTGAGCAGGAAGGCCTGCTCCAGGTCGCAGAGCTCCTGGTGGCCCGGCTCGCCCTCCATCGACAGCAGCTGGTCTTCCTTGGCGAATTTGCCGTCCGGTCCGGTCGCCGCACTGTGCAGGCGGATGGTCGAGGTCTTGGTGTGGGTGTCGATGTCGTCGGACTTCACACCCTCCTTCATGACGATCGAGACGCAGCCCTTGGGCGACATCACGTCCTTCACGAAGAAGGCCGTCTCCGAGATCATCGGCCCCCAGCCGGCCTCGTACCAGCCGACCGACCCGTCCTCGAACAGCACCTGCAGGTGGCCATAATTGTACATCGACGGCGCCACCTCGTCGCTGAGCCGCACACCCATGCCGCGCACCTCTATTGGCCTGGCATCGGTGATCTGCAGCATCACGTCGAGATAATGCACGCCGCAGTCGACGATCGGCGACGTCGTCCGCATCAGCTGCTTGTGCGTGTCCCAGGTGTGGCCGGAGGATTGCTGGTTGAGGTTCATGCGGAACACATAGGGGCCGCCGAGCTTGCGCGCCTCGGCGATCAGCCGCATCCAGGACGGATGGTGGCGCAGGATATAACCGATCACCAGTTTCCTGCCGTTGGCTTTGGCGGCATCGACGACGCGCTGCGCGTCGGCAACCGTCGTCGCCAGCGGCTTTTCGACGAAGACATGGCATCCCGCCTCGAACGCGCGCACCGCATAATCGGCGTGGCTGTCGGAATAGGTGGCGATCGCCGCGACGTCCGGCTTCTCGTCGCGCAGCGCGTCATCGAAGGAGCGCCTTATGCCGTAGCCGCCGAGCCCGTCCGGCAGCGGCACGTCGGAGCGGTTGACGAGTGCGGCGATCTCGAAGCCCGGATTGGTATGATAGGCCAGCGCATGGCTGCGCCCCATATTGCCGAGGCCGGCGACCACAACGCGAAGAGGGGTTTTATCGCTCACCTGACTGCTCCACTTTTTCCTGAGAGGGTGAATGCGCCGACGGAGAGTTGTAGGGCTCCATTCACTTCACCGCTCCCGACGTGATGCCGCGGATCAGCTGCCGCGAGAAGATGACATAGAGGATCAGCACCGGCAGGATCGCCAGCGACAGCGCGGCCAGGATCGCATTCCAGTTGGTAACGAACTGGCCGAGGAAGAGCTGCGCGCCCAGCGTCACCGTCTTGGTCTCTTCCGACGGCGCCAGGATCAGCGGGAACCACAGATCGTTCCAGATCGGGATCATGGTGAAGACGGCGACCGTCGCCATGGACGGGCGCACCAGCGGCAGCACCAGCCGGAAGAAGATCGTGTATTCCGATAGTCCGTCGATGCGTCCCGCATTCTTCAGGTCGTCGGACACCTGTTTCATGAATTCGGACAGGATGAAGATCGCCAGGGGCAGGCCTTGCGCGGTGTAGACCAGGATCAGCGCCGTCAGCGTGTTGACGAGCCCCGTCGCCACCATCAGCTGCAGGATGGCGACGGTGCCGAGGCGGATCGGGATCATGATGCCGAGCGCGAGGTAAAGCCCCATCATCGTGTTGCCGCGGAAGCGGTATTCCGACAGCGCGAAGGCGGCCATCGCGCCGAACAGCAGCACGAAGAACAGCGAGGCGACGGTGACGACGAGGCTGTTCTGGAAATAGTGGATGAAGTCGCCCTGGCCGAACACGGTGGTGTAGCCGATCAGGTCGAACGTTTTTGGCGTCGGCGGCGTCAGCGGCGCGCCGAAAATACCCGCGCGCGACTTGAACGAATTCATCACCACCAGGATCACAGGAAACAGCGCGATCGCGGTGTAGGTCAAAAGGATCGCATGCGCGCCGACGGCGCGGGGAAGCGAACGGGTGGCTGTGCTCATGGCGCGCCTCAGAACTGGTAGCGACGCAGGCGCGTCTGCACGAGGAACAGGTAGACGCAGACGCCGGCGAGGATGATCAGGAACATGATCGTGGCGATCGCGGCGCCCATGTTGGGATCGCCGACCTGCAGCTGGAAGCCGAAGAAGGCGCGGTAGAGGAAGGTGCCGAGGATGTCGGTCGAATAGTTCGGCCCGGCGAGCGCCCCCTGCGCCGTGTAGATCAGGTCGAAAGCATTGAAGTTGCCGACGAAAGTCAGGATCGAGATGATGCCGATCGAGGGCAGGATCAGCGGCAGCTTGATCTTCCAGAACTGCGCCATGCCGGTGACGCCGTCGCATTCGGCCGCCTCGATCACCTCGTCGGGGATCGACAGCAATGCTGCATAGATCAGCATCATCGGGATGCCGACAAACTGCCAGACCGAGACCAGGCTGAGCGCGGTCAGCGCATATTGCTCCTTGCCGAGCCACGGCGTGAAGAAGCTCTTCAACCCGACGAAATCCATCAGATGCGGGGCCACGCCCCAGATCGGCGACAGGATCAGCTTCCATGCGAAACCGACGATGACGAAAGACAGGATCGTCGGCACGAAGATCGCCGTGCGGTAGAAGGCGGTGAAGCGCAGCCTGGGGCTGGAAAGAAGCGCCGCGAGCAGGATGCCGATCGGGTTCTGCACCAGCATGTGGATGATGAAGAACCAGACATTGTTGCGCAGCGCATTCCAGAAATTCACCGACCAGTTCGGATCACCGAACAGCGTGCGGAAATTGCCCAGTCCGACAAAGACCTGGGACTGTTCGATGTTGCGGAATAGCGAGAGCTGGAGGGTGCCGAACAGCGGCAGGATCATGAATGCGGTGTAGACCAGCACCGCCGGCGCCAGGAAGACGCCGACATGCCAGCGGATCGGTCTTTTCGCTCGCGTTTCTGCAGCCATAAGTTTGGTATCCATGAGTTCGGTTCCCCGCCGTCTCTGGGTTCCAGTTCAGGTGATGCTAGCTGATGCCTCGACGCACGGCCCGCTCGTCCCTATCGGAGGAAAAACAGGCCAGCGACAGATCGGCTCCGTCTTCCCCGCAAGGTGAGGGTAAGACCGGGAGGCTGCGCCGACAATCGCTATCTGGAAGTGTTCGAATGCCGGCCGGGCGTGCCCGGCCGGCATCGCAATCGATGCTCTTACTTCGCCGGCTTATACCAGCTGTCGAGGCCGTCCTGCAGCTTCTTGGCCGCGGCTTCCGGCGTGTCGGTGCCGTTGATCACATTGGCCGATTCAACCCAGGTCTCGTTCTCGAGGTTCGGAGTGCCGCGCGACAGGATCTGGTAGGTCGAGCGGATCGTCGACTTGCACTTGCCGCGCCAGGAGACGAATTCCTGCGCCAACGGGTCTTCCATCTTCACCGGCTTGCTGTTCAGGCTGAAGAAACCCGGCAGCGCATTGGCATAGATGGTGGCGAAATCAGGCGAGGCGACCCATTCCAGGAACTTCTTGGCTTCTGCCTGATGCTTCGAGGCCGCGTTCAGGCCCATGCCGATGTCGGTATGGTCGGAGATGTAGCAGGTGTCGCCGGCCTTCTCGACCGGCGGCGGGAAGGCGCCCATCTTGAATTGCGCCTGTGTGTTGAACAGGCCGATCTCCCACGAGCCGGCCGGATAGATGGCGGCGCGGCCGAGCGTGAACAGGTTCTGGCTGTCTGGATAAGTCTGCGCCTCGAAGCCGTCGCCGAGGTAAGGCTTCCACTTCGCCAGCTCCTTGAAGGGCTCAACCCACTGCGGATCGGTCAGCTTCTGCTCGCCCTTGATCAGCGCCAGGCGGCCTTCCTCGCCCTTCCAGTAGTTCGGGCCGACATTCTGGTAGCCCATGGTCGCGGCTTCCCAGAGGTCCTTGGTGCCCATCGCCATCGGAATGTAGGTGCCGTCGGCCTTGATCTTGTCGAGCGCCGCGAAGAACTCGTCGCGGGTCTGCGGCACCTTGATGCCGAGCTTGTCGAAGGCGTCCTTGTTGTAGATGAAGCCGTGGATCACCGAAGCCATCGGCACGCAGAAGCTCGATTTGCCGTCGTCGGTCTGCCAGGCGGCCTTGGCGACGGGCGAGAAGTTCTCCATGCCGGGCAGCGAGCTGATATCGGCAAGGTTGCCCTTCTTGAACAGTTCGAGCGACTTGTCGAAGGGGCGGCAGGTGATCAGGTCGCCGGCCGATCCGGCGGCGAGCTTGGCGCCCAGCGCCGCGTCATACTCGGTCGGGGCCGAAGGCGCGAACACCACCTTGATGCCGGGGTTCTTGGCTTCGAAGGCCGGAATGAGCTTGTCCTTCCAGATGGTCAGGTCGTCGCCGCGCCAGCTTTCGATGTTGAGCGTCACGTCCTCGGCCAGCGCCATCCCGGTCGTGCCGAGGATGCTTGTGCCGAGCAGAAGGGCCGTCAGTAGTTTGGTCTTCATCTTCAGTCTCCCTGTTGACCTTTTTCAGGTTCGGTTTTGAGAACAGGGGCTCAGCGCCCCTTGCTCCCCTCGATCGCGGAAAGCGCCGGCCGAAGCTTCTGGCCGGTTCCTTCCAGTATCTTCTCGGCCGCGTCGGCGTTGGCGGCGCCCGCGGCGAGCAGAATGGCGGTTTTGACGACGCCGCCGCTCTCCTCGAGCAGGCGGGCGGCGTCTTCGCGGCTCTTGCCGCTGATGGCGGCGACCATGCGCACGGCGCGGTCGCGCAGCTTGATGTTGTCGGCGGTGAGGTTGACCATGTAGCCGTCATGGACATAGCCGAGATGGATCGCGGTCAGCGTCGACAGCATGTTGAGCGCGATCTTCTGCGCGGTGCCCGCGCCCATGCGCGTCGAGCCGGCGATCAGCTCAGGCGGGGTTTCGAGCAGGATGGCGACGTCGGCCTGCTTGAACAGGACGGCGCCCCGGTTGTTGGCAATGGCGATGGTGGCGGCGCCCCGGCTGCGCGCGTCTTCGAGCGCCCGCACGGCATAGGGCGTGGAACCGCTGGCGGAGACGGCGATCAGGCAGTCGCCCTTGCCGATCGCAGCCGCGGCAACCGCCGCCGCCGCTTCCTCGGTGTCGTCCTCCGGTCCGCCCGCCAGCGTGCGGAAGGCCTCGTCGCCGCCGGCGATCAGGACGGCGATGCGGTCGCGCGCAATGCCGAAGGTACCCGGCAGTTCCAGCGCGTCGGCCACCGCCATCAGACCGGAGCTGCCGGCCGCCGCGTAGGCGAGCTTGCCGCCGCCCTTCAATTGCTTCGCGATGAGTTCGGCGGCTACGGCAATCGCCGGGATGGCGCCATGCACGGCCTTGCTGGCCTCGATCTGGGCGTTGGCCAGGAACGCCAGAATGGCTTCCGGGGCCTGGACATCCAGCCCCTCGGCATTCTGGTGGAGCGCTTCCGTGCGCGTCTCGGCCATCTATTTCCCTCCAACTGAGCGAACAATACCAAAAAAATACCACTTGTCCACACGCATTAACGAATTTCCAGCTGCGGACTTCGCTCGGCGGCAAATTAGCGTGCGCCTTCAATAAAATATGGCTTAATCTTTTTTGAGCCGAAATTAACTCTTGGCTATTGGTATTTTATTGGTATTATCCGGCCCCGAGGAGAAATCGCGTGAAATTCGTGCTTGGCATCGATGGCGGCGGCACCAGCTGCAGGGCGGCCCTTGCGACCGTCGACGGCGCCGTCCTCGGCCGCGCCAAGAGCGGCGCCGCCAACATTCGTACCGACCTCACCGGCGCTCGCGCCAACATCGTCGAGGCGGCACGGCAGGCTTTCTTGGCCGCGGGCGAGGATCCGGAGTTGATCCCGCAAACACCGGCCGTTCTCGGCCTCGCCGGCGCCAATGTCGGCACCTACCGGCAGCAGCTCGAAGCGATCCTGCCCTTCAGCAAGAGCCGCGTCGAGACCGATGCCGAGATCGCGCTCGAGGGCGCGGTCGGGCCCAGTGACGGCGCCATGGCGATTCTGGGCACCGGCACTGCCTATATGGCGCGTAAGGAGGGCAAGTCGCGCGCGATTGGCGGCTGGGGTTTCCAGGTCGGCGACCAGGGCAGCGGCGCCCGCATCGGCCGCGACCTGCTCGAGCAGACGCTGCTTGCCTATGACGGCATCCGTCCGGGATCGCCTTTGACCGACGCCATGCTCGCCGTCTTCCGCAACAATCCCGAAGACGTGGTCGAATTCACCACCAACGCCAAGCCCGGCGATTTCGGCGGCTTCGCGCCAAAGGTCTTCGAGCATGCCGAAAAGGGCGATCTCGTCGCCAATTTTATCCTCGACAAGGCAGTCGCCGATGTCGAGGCGTCGCTCGGCGCGCTCGATCTTGCCGACGATGCTCCGCTCTGCCTGCTCGGCGGCCTGGCGCCGCTTTATGCGCCGCGCCTTTCGGCGCGCTATCAGGCGCTGCTCAAAGCCCCGCTCGACGACGCGCTGGGCGGCGCCGTGCAGATAGCCCTGCGCATCTTCGCAGGTGGCTCGGAGGCCGGCCGATGAGCGCCGCCGACCAGATCTTCGCCATGTTGCCGGAGGCGTCGCGATGAGCGCCGCCGACCAGATCTTCGCCATGTTGAAAGAATCCTCGCAAAGCGGCGCGCCGCTTTACCTGCAGCTCAGGCGCAGCATCGAGGAAGCGGTCAATCGCGGCCTGATCGGTCCGGGCGACGCGCTGCCCTCCGAGCGTGACATCGCCAGCAAGGCCGATATTTCGCGCGTGACCGTGCGCAAGGCGGTGCAGGACCTGGTCAAGGGCGGCATCCTCGTCCAGCGTCATGGCTCGGGCACCTTCGTCGCGCCGCGCATGGAGCGCGTCGAGCAGTCCCTGTCGCGGCTCACCTCCTTCACCGAGGACATGGCGCGCCGCGGCATGAATGTGCGTTCGGTCTGGCTCGACCGCGGCCTCTATGCGCCGTCGCCGGATGAGATGATGGTGCTGGGCCTCTCCTCGACAGAGCTGGTGGCGCGCGTCGCGCGCCTGCGCATCGCCAACGACACACCGCTGGCGATCGAGCGCGCGGCGCTCTCGGCCAGCGTCCTGCCCGACCCCGAAGCGATCGGCTCGTCGCTCTATGCGGCGCTGGGCATGACCGGCAATCGCCCGGTCCGCGCCGTGCAGCGCATTTCGGCCACCAATCTCGGCGACGCCGATGCGCGGCTGTTGGAGGTGCCGCCGGGGGTTGCCGGACTGCAGATCGAGCGCATTTCCTATCTGGCGAGCGGCAAGGTGATCGAGTTCACCCGCTCGGTCTACAGGGGCGACGCCTACGATTTCGTCGCGGAACTCCGGCTGACCGGGCCGGGAGAGGAGATCCGGCCATGAGCGCCAACACCACCCATATGCGGCGCGAGATCGACGAGATCCCTGAAGCCGCCGCCCGCCTTCTCGACGGCTCGGCCTCGGCTTTGGCCGAAGCGGGGCGCGGCCTGCGCGAGCGCGATCCCCACTTCGTCGTCACCGTGGCGCGCGGCTCGTCCGATCATGCCGCGACATTCATGAAATATGCCGTCGAGCTGACGGCGGGCCTGGCGGTCGCTTCCGTTGGGCCGTCGATCGCGTCGATCTATGGCGCCAGGTTGAGACTCCGAGGCTCGGCCTGTCTTGCGGTCTCGCAGTCGGGCAAGAGCCCCGACATCGTAGCCATGGCCGAAACCGCGCGGGCCGGCGGCGCGCTCACCGTCGCCATCACCAACACGGCCGATTCGCCGCTGGCTCGCGCCTCCGACTTTGCCATTGATATCCTGGCGGGGCCGGAACGCTCTGTCGCGGCCACCAAGACCTTCGTCAACTCGACCGTTGCCGGCCTTGCGCTGATGGCGCATGCCACCGATGACCGAGCACTGCTTAAGGCGCTCGCCGGCCTTCCCGGCCATTTCGAGAAGGCGATCGCCTGCGACTGGATGGCACTCGCCGGCGCTTTGGAGAACCCGCAATCGCTGTTCATCCTCGGCCGCGGCCCGTCCTTCGCGATCGCCAGCGAGGCGGCGCTGAAATTTAAGGAAACCTGCGCCATGCATGCCGAGGCCTACAGCGCCGCCGAGGTCATGCATGGGCCGCTGGCACTGGTCGGGCCGGGTTTCCCGGTCCTGGCGCTTGCCGCGCGCGATGCGTCCGAACCCTCGCTCGCCGAGGCGGCCGACGGTCTGACGGCCAAGGGCGCCGCCGCCTTCATCACCTCCGACAAGGCGAAGGCCGCGCGGCTTCTGCCGCATGTCGCCACCGGCCACCCGCTGACCGATCCGCTGCCGCTGATCGTGTCCTTCTACGGCTTCGTCGAGGCCTTCGCGCGCCATCGCGGCCTTGACCCGGACACGCCGCGCAACCTGCGCAAGGTGACGGAAACCGTATGAGCGACCGTTTCGCACTCGCCGGCGCCCGCATCTTCGACGGTGCCGACTGGCATGACAACGCCGCCCTTGTCGTCAAGGGCGATGTCGTCGAAGCCATCCTGCCCGCCGGGGCGATTCCGTCCGGCGTTTCGACGGTCGAGACCGGCGGCGGCCTGCTGGTGCCCGGTTTCGTCGACATCCAGGTCAATGGCGGCGGCGGCGTGATGCTCAACGACCATCCCGACGTCGCCTCGATCGAGACCATCTGCCGGGCGCATGCGCCTTTCGGCACCACGGCGCTGCTGGTGACGCTGATCACCGACACACCGGCGATCACCGCCGCGGCGATCGCCGCCGGCGCCGAGGCGGCCAGGGAGAAGGTGCCGGGCTTCCTCGGCCTGCATCTGGAAGGTCCGCATCTCTCCATCGCCCGCAAAGGCGCGCATGATCCAGCGCTGATCCGGCCGATGACCCACGCCGACCAGGCGGCGCTGATCGCGGCGCGCCAACAGCTCCCCGTCCTGCTCACCACGATCGCGCCGGAATCGGTCGAGCCGGCCCGCGTCACGGCGCTCGCCAAAGCCGGCGTTGTCGTCAGCCTCGGCCATAGCGATACTGACTACACGACGGCCACCGCCTTCGCCGAAGCCGGCGCCACGGTGGTCACGCACCTCTTCAACGCCATGAGCCAGATCGGCAACCGTGAGCCGGGCCTGGCGGGCGCGGCGATCGACACCGGCGGCATGTACGCCGGCATCATCGCCGACGGCATCCATGTCCATCCGGCGACGATGATCCTTGCGCTGCGCGGCAAGCAGGGACCGGGCAAGATCGTGCTGGTCACCGACGCCATGGCGACGATCGGCACCGACATGACCTCCTTCACGCTCAACGGACGCACCATCTACCGCAAGGACGGGAGTCTGCGGCTTGCCGACGGCACGCTGGCCGGCGCCGATCTCGATATGATTTCCGCCGTGCGCTACGTCCATCGCGTCGTCGGGCTCGATCTCGACGAAGCCCTGCGCATGGCCTCGCTCTACCCCGCCGAGGCAATCGGCCAGGCGCACCGGCTCGGTCGTTTCGCCAACGGGACAGCGGCCGACATTGTTGGACTGTCGGAGGGGCTGGATGTCAGAAACGTCTGGATCGGCGGCGAGAAGGTTTTGGGAGCGTAGGCCTTTCGGTCGTCATCCTCGGGCAGGTTTTACCGGGACAGACATTTTCTGACCATGAAGATTTGAGGCCTGCTGCTTATGAGCCTTAAAATGTATCAGGGGTTTTTGGGAGTTTCGCGACAAAAGAGATGCGCGGAAGGTAGACTAAGGCTTACGTACCGTGACCTTTGGTGCGCCGTCTTCGCCGACCTCGATCTTGATGCGTTCATCGCTAGGGATAGGTGGAGGTGCCACACTGGTAACTTTTACATCCTCCAGGCGATCCTCGGCTAGAAGTTCCTTTCCTTTTGCCGTTTTAAGGCGTTCCAGTTGATCGATTATGATCCCGGACATCTTTGCCTTCCGATGAACACGAAATTAGGCGAGAGCGCTCACGAAGAGATGTATGTCATCGCGGCATGGTCTGCAAAGCAAATAGTACAACAACCGCGGTAATTGGAATAATAGCGCCTAGGCAGTAGAAGAAATAAGCTATCGTTGCCCGGCTGTTCCCCGTCCGTTAATGCTCCTTCAAAATATCGGCAACGCCATAGGGCGCAACGGTGCAGAATTCTGCAACGTTACAAGCGCCTTGGCGTCACGGCATGGCAACTGTGTTCATGCGAATGCGGTTTTGTCGCGAATGATGGCGTTGAGGACGACCAGGAGCTTCCTTGCGACGGCGATGATAGCGAGCTTCTTGGAGCCCGACCGGGCAGCAAGTGCGGTGTAGAAGGTCTTGAAGCGCTCACAGGTTCGAATGGCAGTGAGGGCTGCCATGTAGAGGGCGCGGCGCACGCGTGATCGCCCGCCCTGGATCTGGCTCCTGCGGTTGAGCTTGCCGCTCTTGTTGTCGAACGGGGCAAGGCCGACCAGTGCCGCGATCGCCTTGGGCGAGCGCTGGCCGA
>NZ_JAPYKO010000007.1:0-212660 GCF_037179585.1 Mesorhizobium argentiipisi (SeqCode) | reverse complement strand
ATCCGCGCTCGCCCGGGCTGCGCAACTCTGACCAGCTCCGCCCGGGCGAACGCTGACCGCCGCGTATTACATAAGGGGGGTCAAAATTGGACGCCGATCCGGGGTCAGTTTTGGAAGCCGTTTGACACGCAGTTGCTGGCTGACAAACGAATAGCCCGACCTGCGATGCGGGTGAAAGCATAGGGTTCGCAAGCCGAGCCATTCTACCCAAGGAAGAAGGGCGAGACCCTTATCAGGGCTCATTCGTGCAGCCCGGCCTTGCATACCGGGCCGCCAACTATTAGAGGACGCTGATGCGTCTGGACTCCCCGGCCTTTCGGACGCATGCTGCTAGCGGGGAGTAAAGGGGCGTGGAAAAGGGCCAGCTTAACATTGGCGCTGATCAGGCTAACCGCTGGCGGAAACGCAAGCGTCCCGGTAGGCGTGGACAAAGCCGCTCCAACGCTCCGCTGCGCCTGGTCTTCGTTACCGTCGCCGCAGCCGCCGCTTTCGGCACCCAATTTCTCATCTCGCACGGGCAGATGTTGCCGTCGCCAGTTTCGACCTGGCTAAATCCTCTACCCCCACCGATCGGCGGCCGTGCGTCAGTGATCGACGGCGATACTATCGAGATTGCCGGCCAGCGCATTCGATTCAACGGCATCGATGCACCTGAGAGCAAGCAGTACTGCGACGACGCCAAGGGCTTCGAGTATCCGTGCGGTCGGCAAGCTGCCCAGGCCGTGGACGAGTTCCTGGCCGCTTCGCGTCCGCTCTATTGCAAGTTCGTCTCTCGCGATCGCTACGGCCGGCTTGTCGGCGATTGCTACAGAGCTGACCGCAAGAACGTGCAATCATGGTTGGTCGAACAGGGCCTCGCACTTGACTGGCCGCGCTATTCGAACGGGGCATTCGCCTCAGAACAGGCCACCGCAAAGGCTGCGCACCGTGGCCTCTGGCAAGGGCGCTTTGATCAGCCATGGGATTGGCGAGCAGCGAACACCGACAAGGTGGAGACAGCCAGCGAACAGTCGACCGGGCTCTTTAGCTTTCTGGGTAACCTGAACTGCAGGATAAAAGGCAACATCTCTACCAACACCGGCGAGCGGATTTATCACATGCCCGGCCAAAAATATTACAGCTCGACCGTGGTGACCCCGAGCAAGGGCGAGAGGTGGTTTTGCAGTGAAGCAGAAGCGCAAGCGGCCGGCTGGCGGCGATCGAAAGTCTGAGCCCCCGGAAAAGGCTGAGGCCATCGAGCGCAAGCCTCATGGTGACGGCCTCACTTGGTACGGCATGTACCTGATGGCCCAGAACTATAGGGCGACTGCTGACGCGCTTGAGAACGTATTCGTCATCCCGCCTGGGAGCGGTCAACCGCGACGATTTCTCTACTACCAAGCTCTGGAGCACTTCCTCCGAATTTTCCTACATTTGAACGGCCATGGTTTGGCAAGCATCCAACAGCTTGGGCACAAATGGGGTGATATGCTCGACCGATGCCATGGCTTGGAACTCTCCCCGAAGGTCGAGAAATACATTCGAGCGAGCGCTGAAAACAACGCGTTGGTCAGCGTTCGCTACGCCTATGATTTCCATAACATCGGTAAGGAGGAGAGACGCTCGACATTGCTGCTTGAGAAGGCCGTCTTCGCTTTAGAGAGAGCCGTCGGCGAAGCGATCGAGGCAACCGGCAGAGAGGTGTTTAAGAGGCCGACTCCGCGTTGGCTGCAGGGCACCTAAGGAGCTAATGGCGCCGCCGACGAACGTCTTCGAGGCCGACCATGTGAAGATGAAATCGTCCGTGCTTGTCGCCGCAGTGGTGGCTATGTGGGCCGCTGCGGTCGACGTGTTCGACATCGATGTCGGCTGATCCGAGTCCTCCACCACGCTGCCGGCGCCAGACCAGCTTCCGTCACTGAGGCGCCCGTGCCCTGTGCGGCCACACCCGCTATCAGCGCGCCGCCGACCTTGGTTTTAACGTCATTGATCGCGCAACTCGTGCCGCTTGCTGAGGACCTCGCGACCTGGTCGACTGGTGTCGCGCTGAGGCCGCTGCGGCAGTAGACGTCGAAATTGGCGAGCGCAGCCGTCGTGGTCATCACGATGTTCGGATTCGAGCCGCTGGCGACGATGCCGGTCCAGATTTCAAAATAGGTGACGACTGACGTGAAAAGCTGGATTCGGCCCGGCACCAGAGCGTCAGCGCGGTGCCGCCGACATCGACGCCAGTTGTCGAATAATCGCGCCAGCCATGCGGCCGAACCTTCGAAAGCATTGCGCGCATCTCTCAATTCGCGCATCTGTTCAGGAGTCCCCTGCCCGTCCGCATTTCCGCTGCCGATAACATCGTAGCGCACGCGCGTGACGAACAAGCGCATTCGTGCGAGCGCTGCGCAATGCCGCTCCCGTGTCTATCGCAGCGAACATCCGCGACGGACCGGTAAATGTCGTCGGCAAAGAGCATCCAAATAAGGCTGTCGGCGGCCCTGTCGTGGGAACGAAAAAAGAAGAGAAGCAGAACTTTCGTGTGCGCTTTTTGCACACGCCATCCCGTAACCGGCTGATTTTGTTTAACTGTCCGTCCAGTCCATCATTGGCGCCACGGCCAGCCGCACCTTTTTGTAATCGCTGCTCTTTTCCATCGTGTCCGGCGGTTCTCAGAGCCTCGATCAACGAGGCACCCGCTCACATAAGCGATTTCGCGGCGATTTCCTACCGGGAGCCCTCAAGGACGGCGCAGAACGGACGCACCAACTCGGCCCTGGCGAGCCGATGCAGCGGAATAGACAACCGCCGCGCAGGTCGGCGCAGCGTTCTCGATTCGCGAATGCTGGCTCGCCCCTAGCGCCTCAGGGCGTGGATATTGTCCATCGACGCGCCACCCAGCGGCAGCGCCATGTCGTCGTCGAGCGGCCGGGTGATGCGGGCAAAGCCGACAAGGCCTTCCGCGCCTCCTCGGCCGGCATCTTGCCCGACGTTGCCGCCGCCAGAGCGCCGCCACGGCAGGTTAGATGTGCGCAGTGAGAGATGGTGGGATGGTTCAATTGGCCGCCTAATTCGCTTGTTGTCTCACTGCATCTATCAGGTCTCGTGTTGCTTGAGCGACCTTGGCAACTGGTAGTCGATGAACGCAGTAGACAGCGCTCGGGTTGCCGGGTTTGCACAAATCGGGCGCAACACACTGGCAAGGCAACGGCGGCTCAACGGTGCGGTGAAGCACCCCCAAAGGCCCCCAGATGTCGGGTGGCGTGAGGCCATACAGGCCCACAACTGGGGTTCCGACTGACGCCGCCAGGTGCATTGGGCCGCTCTCGTTTCCCAGGAAGATAAATGCATCTGCAAGCAAAGCAGTTAGTGTTTCAAGCGAGAGCTCCCCAACAACGCTTACCAAAGGTGACATTGCCATATTCAAGACTGCTTGGGCGGTTGCGCTTTCATCAGGTCCACCAACCAACAGTGACCGCAGGCCCGTAGTTGTATAAACCTCGTCGATTACTGCAGCGAAGCGTTCAGGTTGCCAACGCCGCCCTTCGAATCTTGCTCCAGCGTGTACTGCGACGAAAGCTTTTGTAGCCAGATTGCTTCGCGCCAGAACCTGGGCAGACGCGCTTCGCCCGACTGATGTGGGTTCAAGCCTCGGTGTCACTTCGCGTAGTTCTATCCCAAGCGCCTCAAGCGGGGACAGATATCGATACAAATAGTGCTTGCCTCCATGGCCACGTGCTTCAGCAAATATGTTGGCAGGCTGAACTTCCCAAAATTTCAGCGGCCTGTCCGGGGGATTGTATCCAACGCGTAGCGGGGCGCCGATTGCCCTCTGGACTATCCTTGATGTTTTCGAGTCAGCGACATCAATGGTGAGATCGAATTTTCGGCGGCGGAGGTCAGCAGCCAAGCTTGAATATTCCTTCACTCGCTTAAGCAGACTTCTACCAGCACTTCGACCGTCGAATCCGATGGCCTCGTCTGCGATATTCTGGCTGATTACGAAGTCTCGCAGGCCAGCAGCGCAAAGCATAGCTATTGCAGCGTTTGGGTAAGCGAGGCGCAGGTTTCGCACGAGCACCGAGGTCAAAATGACGTCCCCGATGTACTTCGTCTGAATAACGAGAATGGATCTAATGTTCTGCCGATCAACCAGAGAGGTATTCAGCGCACCGAACTCCCGAAGGCGGGGGATGCTGGTCGTTGGTCGGCTCGCACTCCGAGCAATCTTTATCCTATTTTTCAACGTCGGAGCCAGCTCGTCTTTGCTATGAAGTTCGGAATGGGCTCATATTGGCTTTGTCTAAGAAACACTCGTCATGGCATCTGTCCCTGCCACAAGGGCAATCCAGTTTCTGCAGCGAAGTCTCTATCCTCTGCGTAGATTGGCTCGCCTCTTCTCACGACCAGTCGCAGCAAAGCCGCATCTTCGTCGGCGTGATATCGAAAGGCATTTCGGGTGTCGTATCCATGCCCGGCCTGGGACAGGGAAAACCCGCTGACTACAACAGGAGCGAAACCGGCGAACCGCGCCAGCATGATTGCGAAGACTCCAGTGGAGATTTTCCGGTGCCAACGGTGGGACACATGATATTTGCCGCTAAGCCGCCAGACGATGTTGGCAAGCTGCCATTTGGTAAGCCCTTGCAAGGTGTCATAACGATAATTGAAGGTGCGACAACCGGCTTTCAGCTTGTCCTCGACGTCCGTCCAAACCGGGATGATCAGATGCTTTGCCTGTCGTCCTTTTAACAAATCACGCTTGTAACAATCCTGCTCGCCCGCACCGACTAAAATGCCGCGGCGTATCAGGGCGACATCGGGAACGGAAAGACCGAAGGTTTCCGCCAAAAGCTGGGAAGCGTTGACGGTCACAAGTGCCCAATCGGCATCATGTCCCTCGGGGAGGCGAAAATTCGGCGCCGACCCCATCACCAAAGCGGGACCCGTGGCCCTGGGCAAGCGAAGAATGGGCTTTGAGAAGGTTGGCAAGTGATTCAAAAGCGGAGTTTTCATGGGGGAATCTGAACCGCCTGTTCCTCAAACGCGCGCAGAATGCTCTCTTCTCGGCTCCACAATTCGTCCCATTGCGTGGCGCCAGACCAGCCCGCAAACCAAGGACCGCCGAGCGTGTAGTGCGCCAGCGAGACATCGGCGGGATCGAGTTCCGAAGCCGAAGCCCCTACGAGGTAGTTCCATGCCAAGGGTAATTCCCCGATCTCATGGTCCTCAAGCCATTTGAAGGCGTGGAGGTCACGTCCAGGCCACGTATTGAGCATCTCGTTGGTCAACCGTTTGTTGGACGGATGATCTAGATTCCACAAAACGACCGACGACCAGTTTTTGCGGCGGTAGAACGTCTGCGTTTGCCCGTCCATCTTGACCGCTTCGGATTCGCGTTGCTGGTGCTTAACCGCCATAATCGCGTAGGAAGGATCGACTAGGTCGAGCAGCCTGACTGGATCCTTCAGAAACAGGACGTCACAATCGCAGAACATGGCCCAGCCGCCTTGCCTCATAAACGGAACGGCAAAGCGCGATATGGCAAACTCGGTCGCCATTGGTGCCTCGGAAATCGGGCACCAGAGCTTCCCATCACGAACCACCATCGGTCGCTTCATGATTCCTTGGGCTTCAAGCTCTTTGAGCACGAGTGGCTGTATCTGCAACGGCCTGCTTGTGCGCCGATAGGCGCTCCATCGCGCTACCTCTAGAACTCGGGATTCGCGTGGGTCATACCCAATGTAGATTGGTATCACGTGGCAACTCTATAATTGGTGCGGATTTACTCGAACTAAGCAGGGAACCACTGCAAGCGGAAGACCCGAAGTACAGCGGATCACTTCGGCCCGCTGGCGACCGTGCACGGTGAACGGCATCCATCGCGCTGTCGGGAAAGGTCTTGGCGTAGAAGCGGCTGCGGCCTCCAAATCGCATTCTTTGGCATTGCGCGTTCCTTTCGATCTGAAGCCAGGATTCCGTCCTTGTTTCCCACCTTCGGCGAGTGGGGGAAAGGCGGTGGCGCTCTTCCGACTCGAACCCCCGATGGCGAGCGCACGGCTCGACCCGAGCGCACGGCTCGACCATCAAGTTTGCCCCAATCCGTAACAGGAAGTCCAATCTCTTTCGTAAGCGCACGCAATTCGGCTGGAGGAGCAAGACAGAAAGTTGCTTCCAAGAACCCCAGCCAAATTGGATGCTATGTGGATATCGTGCCTCCAAGAGTTTCTTTGGTTGCCGCAGCCGTTGCTGTTCTGCAAGCAAATCAAAAGGTTGTCGGAGAGCCCCGCGAACTTCGCCAGTGTCATTTGCAGTTCGACAGCACCAGATCAAAGCCGTTTTGACCAAGGGTTGATCGCTCATGTGCTGGTCTCCAAACGTAGTGACCGTGGCTGACCTCGTTGGACTGGCACTTGGCTGGTGGTGCGATGGTCGAGCGCCTGGGCAGGATGGCTTCAATTGAAGGGAGACGCGCTACCAGTTCTGCAATGTCTGAATGAAGCGGTCATGAACTTTCGCTGAATGGAGCCTTCAGCCTCCATTCGGGCCGAACCTCCTACAAAGGGGCCGTCCAACCCCGCGGTCCCTACCGCATCGAAGGAGAAGTCCCATGACCCGCACATCAGTCGTCGCCGCAGCCCTTGCCGCGGTCGTCGGCTTCACCGCCGTCGCGCCCGCGATGGCCAACGACGTCAACATCGAACAATATGGCTGGCGCAATTCCGCCGGCGGCGCCCAGCACGGCTACCGCAACCGCATACACGTTTATCAGGATGGCCGCTTCAACACCGCCATAGGCCAGCAATATGGTCATCGCAACCGGTCGGTGATCGGGCAGCAGGGCGTCAACAACTACGGCGCGACCTATCAGTACGGCAGCCGGAACGCCGCAGGCATTGCCCAGTTCGGCTCGAACCACACCGCGATCCTGACACAGGACGGCAACGGCAACATCGCCGCCGGCGTCCAGGTCGGCCACGGGTGCAATGCCGACGTCAGCCAGGGTGGCAGCGGCAACGTCGCCGCCTTCGTCCAGGACTGCCCCTGAACCATGGACGGTCGGCAAGAGTGTTGTCGGCCACCGTCCTGCAATCACAAGGAGATGAGCCATGACCAAACTGGATAAGCGAACAGCAGCGGCATCTGCCGCGTTCCTGGCTGTGATCGTCGCCAGCGCGACTGCCGCGACGGCCGGCAAGGATGGCTCGAATTCCGGACCGCTGCGATGCGAGATCCGGGACACGCGCCAAGGCGACGCCATCCTGCTTGAGCCCATGGTTTATGCCGACGAGAGCATTAACGGCACCTACAAGGTCAGCGTCTCCGGTGGCGGCAGATCCGGGTCCGCCAACATCCGGCAGGAAGGCGCCTTTGACGCCCGTCCGGGCGATCCCGTGTCGCTTGGCCAGATGAGTGTCGAGGGGAATGGCGCCGCCTATGAGGTCGAGCTGAAAGTGACCGCAGGCGCGGCGAGCGTCAGCTGCGTCAAACAGGTGTCCGGCGCGACCTGAGCGCCGGCTGTCTTCGAGCATCGAAAGGAGGGCTCTGGGCAACCGGAGCCCTTCATTTTCATCAAACCGGAACGACTGCAGTGCGCGGTGGATTTCCATCCGGAGCGATGCAAAAACAAATATTTAAGGCTTCGGCGGTTCCGTCGAAGGCCGCTCCGCTCCAGGTCTTGAACCGCTGCTGAACGAACCCTTCCACCACGGTTCAGCTTCGCCGTGCGACTGTGGCTCGTCAGATGATCAAGCCACAAGGAGAGGCATCATGAACCGCCAGGTCACAAAACTTATCGCCGCCATCGCGCTCGCGAGCGCCATCGGCCTGCCCCTTTTTTCCGCTCAGGCGAAGGCGGGCGGTTCGATCGGGTTCTACTACTCGCCTCCGACGGCTCGCGATGCGCGGGCGCTGGATCTCGGCCTGCGCGCCTACTCGGTTTACAAAGGGCTGCGTAGCGATGCGCATATCAGGCAGCGCGGGTGGAACAACCGTGCCGGCATAGGTCAGGACGGGGCCGGCAATCTCGGCATAATTCGACAGGAGGGCAGCGGACACTCCGCTACCCTGCGCCAGAACGGCAACGACAATTCCTACGGTATCTTCCAGTTTGGCCGAAACACCGACGCCGACGTCGTGCAGGCCGGCGACAGGCAGAGCGGCGCGGCTTTCCTGTTCGGGTGGTAGACATCTTGCCCGACATAGCCGCCGCGCAGCAATTCAGCGCGCATTGGTAAACCGGTCCGCGTCTTCCCGTTGGCCATTTCCGCAGGAGCACCATCGCCTCGGAGACGCTATCGAGGGCTGCGGTCGGACATCCGGCGGGACGAACGTTTCCCGGCAGACACAATCCAGAAACATCCAGGAAAAACTCCAGAAATCATTCAAGCGTACAATGCTCAAGAGGGTCAGTTCATCGGCTGCAGCAGTGCTGCACTTGCTCGGGTTTGCGACAAGCGATGCACAGAATCTCGATCAACTTGATGGGTGCGTTGCTCAGCTTGTCGCTTACCGCGGCAGCGACCGGAGTCGCCACCTCAAAGGTGGCACCGCTCACCCGGACCGAGCGCTGCACCAATCTCAGCCGTCAAGTTGACGAAGCCCTTAGAACGCATGCCGCGGCAACGCAGGTCACCGCGGCGAAGGCTCTTCAGAGAAAGGGAAACCGGTACTGCGCCAAGAAGAAAGAGGCGCAGGGGATCCGGATGTTCGCGAAAGCTTTGAAGCTGCTCGGAGTGACACCCATCGATCCTGATGAGTGACGCTCAAACCCGACTTGCCAAACAAGGAACAGGCACATGAAAAAGTCTCTTCTGTCCGTCGTCGGTCTTGCATTCGCGCTCGCCGTCTCGATGCCAGTTCTCGGTCCCAACGACGCTGCCGCGGCTACAAAGCCAGCGCCAGCAGCGACGGCCGCAACTAGCTCTGCGCCCGCTTCGGATGCCATGACCAAGAAGAAGCACGTCACGAAGGCCTGCAAGGTGACCAAGAAGCACAAGTGCCCGGTTAAGCACAAGAGGGGCGCCGGGAAGAAGGCTGCCCCCAAGAAGGCCTATTAAGCTTGCAGTATTGCAAAAGAGGCCATCCATCTCCGCATTTATCTGGATGGCCTTTTTTGTTCCCGCCTGCGGCTAAGTGGGTGCAACTACCCTCTTCGCGCTGGTCCACTCTTTTGGTCATGGACAGGAGCAGGCTGGTTAAGCCTCGATCAGCCTGATCGCTAAGCTGCGGAATCTCCGACCAGACTTATCCCTTATATTTCCAACCTCCTCCGCCACCATTCCGGGTGCAGAAACGGACACCTCTCCACTCAACTGAGCGCTGACTTTCTGATCCCGGTTCCTGTAGATTTGAAATCGAGCAAGGGGTGTTAGTGCTTCGAATTCACCGCGCGGCATGGTTTCGATGTCAATCTGGAATAAAAGGCCGCCGGATGGCGTTTATCCGTTCAAGCGCACCTTCTGCCAGTTACGCGCGCTGCGCGTTACTCGCATTGTCTGAAGGGAATAACGCGCCTGGAGCTCCAATTATTCCGTGCTTCGCCCTCTGATGGACCTACGCATGTCCGAGAGACAACCGCCGCGCAGGTCAGGCGCAGCGTTCTCAATTTGCGAAATGCTGGCTCGCCCTAGCGCCTCAGAGCGTGGACATTGTCCATCGACGCGCCACCCAGCGGCAGCGCCATGTCATCGTCGAGCAGCCGGGTGATCCGAGCAAAGCCGACAAAGGCTTTTCGCGCTTCCTCGGCCGACATTTTGCCCGACAGTGCCGCCGCGCAGCAATTCAGGGCGCACTGATAAACCGGTCCGCGTCGTCCCGTTGGCCATTTCCGCAGGAACACCATCGCCTCGGAGACGCTATCGACTTCCTCCACAGGGTGTCCCTGCCCACGCGCAATTCGCACTGGGGTAAAAAAATGCAAGCGATCCATAATTTTCCTCCCGGTCGACCGCAATGCAGTCGAACCGCAATAAACGCACGTATCGCGAATCAGTTCCAAACAAATTTGGTTGCCGCCGGAAAAGTTCGGAACCAGCCCGCCCGTGGGCCCGAACGCACCGTCCCGACTCAAGCTCGACGTGCGCCGAGGTCAGCGGATAAGGGCGATTCTCATTGAATATCTTTAAGGCGAAAGCCGGCAAATGGATTGCTTGCCGGTTCCCCCGCGTCAGGCTTAACCTCCGCGGTTAGACGCGTGAGGGCGCGTTTTGCAAAAGGGGAACACTTGCAATGACCATTCAAGGCGCATCGCCCGACCTCTACAATGAGGATCTGGCTCCCGCAACGGTCAGGAACTGGGGACCGTTTTCGATCTTCAACGTCTGGACCTCGGACGTCCACAGCCTCTGGGGCTACTATCTGGCAGCCAGCCTGTTTCTGTTCTGCGGCGGCTTTGTCAACTTCGTCATCGCCATCGGCATCGGCTCGCTGATCATCTACGCGCTGATGAACCTGGTCGGCTATGCCGGCGTGAAGACCGGCGTGCCCTACCCCGTGCTTGCCCGCGCCTCCTTCGGTATCTGGGGCGCCAACGTCCCGGCTCTGGTGCGCGCCATCGTCGCCTGCTTCTGGTACGGCGCGCAGACGGCAGCGGCGTCTGGCGCGATCGTCGCGCTGCTGACGCGCCTGCAATGGTTCGACGAGTTCAACAAGAGCTCGCATACGCTCGGTCATTCCACGCTCGAGGTGATCTGCTTCGTCATCATCTGGGCGCTGCAGTTGCTGATCATCCAGAAGGGCATGGAAACCGTCCGCCGCTTCCAGGATTGGGCCGGCCCGGCCGTCTGGATCATGATGCTGATCCTGGCCATTTTTCTTTGCGTGAAGTCCGGCACTTTCGCCTTCACCAGCGACATCCCGATGGATGTGCTGCTGGACAAGACCAAGGACGCCGGCGTTCCGGGCGAGCCTGGGTCCTGGACCGCCCTGTTCGCGGTGGCAGCGATCTGGGTGACCTATTTCTCGGCGCTCTATCTCAACTTCTGCGACTTCGCCCGCTATGCACCGGACAATGCGGCACTTCGCAAGGGCAACATCTGGGGCCTGCCGGTCAACCTCATCCTGTTCTCGCTGGTCGCCGGCGTCACCACGATCGCCGCCTACGACGTCTACCATGAGGTGCTGCTGCATCCCGACCAGATCTCGGCCAAGTTCGACAGCTGGTTCCTGGCGGCGCTTGCCGCGCTGACCTTCGCGGTGGCGACGCTGGGCATCAACGTCGTGGCGAATTTCGTCTCGCCGGCCTTTGACTTCTCCAACGTGTTCCCGCGCCAGATCGACTTCAAGAAGGGCGGCTACATCGCGGCGCTGATCGCCCTCGTGCTCTATCCCTTCGCGCCATGGGAAGGCAGTGCCGCTTCCTTCGTCAACATCATCGGCGCGACGATGGGACCGATCTTCGGCGTGATGATGGTCGACTACTATCTGATCCGCAAAAGCGAGGTCGACGTCGAGGCACTCTATCGCGAGGACGGCGAGTTCCGTTTCCAGAGCGGCTGGCATGTCAACGCCTTCATCGCCGCCGGCATCGGCGCGATCTTCTCCTCGATCCTGCCTAACTTCACCAGCTGGCTGCCATCCTGGTGGGGCGTCTATGGCTGGTTCTTCGGCGTGGCGATCGCGGGCGCCGTCTACTACGTCCTGCGCACCATGGCGCTTGGCGCCGGGGCAAGGACCGCCAAAGCCTGAAACAAGGCGGTAGGCAGTAGGGACTAGCCAATATGCCTACTGCCTACTGCCTACCATCTCCGCCAGCCGGCGCACCGTGTTCCAGTTGCGCGACGTGCCGATGCCGAAGCGCTTGTGATTGGCGGCGGCGAGCAGCCGCGAGCTCGGCCGCTCGCGCGAGAAGACAAGCCAGATATCGCCGTCGACCCAAAGCACCTTCTCGTCGCCTGCGGCATAGGCCTGGAGCGCTTCAACGGCATCCGCCGGTGCCGGCTCGCGCATCACGCGTACCGCCACCTGATCGGCCGCAATCGCGGATTCAGCCGGGAATGGATTGCAGGCCGCAAGTTTCAGCCAGTCCTCGGCGCCGCGCACGATGATGTCGACATGGCGGCCGAAGGTCTTTTCGAAGGCCTTTTCCAGCCGCTGCTCGAGCTTTGAGATTTCGCCCGCCCGCGCCTCGAACACCAGATTGCCGGTCGCGACCAGCGTGCGGACGTTTTTCAGCCCGAGGCTTTCCGCCATGGCCTTGAGGTCGGCCATAACCACGCGCCGCGCCTCGCCAAGGATGATGCTGTAGAGCAGCGCGACGTAGGTTTGCATGGCCAATGTGCCGGCCGGTCGTTCAAACCAGGCGCGACTGGTCTACCGCGGCCGAAATAAAGCTGGCGAACAGCGGATGCGGGTCGAGCGGCCGGCTCTTCAGTTCGGGGTGATATTGCACGCCGATGAACCAGGGATGGTCGGGATATTCGACCGTTTCCGGCAGCACGCCATCGGGCGACATGCCGGCAAACACCAGGCCGCAATCCTCGAGCCGCTGCTTGTAGTCGATGTTGACCTCGTAGCGGTGCCGGTGACGCTCGGAAATCTGCGTGTCGCCGTAGATCTCCGCGATCTTGGAGCCCTTGGCGAGTTCGGCCTGATAGGCGCCGAGCCGCATTGTGCCGCCGAGATCGCCGGTGGCCCGGCGCTTTTCCAGCATGTTGCCCTTCAGCCATTCGGTCATCAGGCCGACGACCGGCTCGTCGGTCGGGCCGAACTCGGTCGACGACGCATGGTCGACGCCAGCCAGCGAGCGGGCCGCCTCGATGCAGGCCATCTGCATGCCGAAGCAGATGCCGAAGTAAGGTACCTTGCGCTCGCGCGCGAACTTTGCCGCCAGGATCTTGCCTTCCGAGCCGCGCTCGCCGAATCCACCGGGAACCAGGATGCCGTGCACCTTCTCCAGCCAGGGCGTCGGATCCTCCTTCTCGAAGATCTCGCTTTCGATCCAGTCGAGCTTGACCTTGACGCGATTGGCAAGGCCGCCATGCGACAGCGCCTCGATCAGCGATTTGTAGGCGTCCTTGAGGCCGGTATATTTGCCGACGATGGCGATGGTCACCTCGCCTTCCGGATTGTGGATGTGGCTGGAAAGCTTTTGCCACGGCTCCATGCGCGGCTTCGGCGCCGGGTCGATGCCGAAGGCCGCCAGCACTTCCGAATCGAGGCCTTCCTGATGATAGGCCAAAGGCACGTCGTAGATATGCGGCACGTCCAGCGCCTGGATCACGGCGCTTTCGCGCACGTTGCAGAACAGCGAAAGCTTTCTGCGCTCTTCCTTCGGGATCGGCCGGTCGGCGCGCACCAACAGGATGTCGGGCGCAATGCCGATGCCGCGCAATTCCTTGACCGAATGCTGGGTCGGCTTGGTCTTCAGTTCGCCGGCGGTCGGGATGTAGGGCATCAGCGTCAGATGCACATAGACCGCGTTGTTGCGCGGTAGGTCGTTGCCGAGCTGACGGATCGCTTCCAGGAACGGCATCGCCTCGATGTCGCCGACCGTGCCGCCGATCTCGCACAGCACGAAGTCGTAGTCGTCATTGCCGTCCAGCACGAAATGCTTGATCTCGTCGGTGACGTGCGGGATCACCTGCACGGTCGCGCCGAGATAGTCGCCGCGCCGCTCGCGTTCGATGATGTTCTTGTAGATGCGGCCGGTGGTGATGTTGTCCTGCTGGTTTGCCGAGCGGCCCGTGAAGCGCTCGTAATGGCCGAGATCGAGATCGGTCTCGGCGCCGTCATCGGTCACGAACACTTCGCCATGCTGATATGGCGACATCGTTCCGGGGTCGACATTCAAGTAAGGATCGAGCTTTTTGATCCGCGCGCGATAGCCTCGCGCCTGCAGAAGAGCCCCAAGAGCTGCTGCGGCAATGCCTTTTCCGAGTGAGGAAACCACGCCGCCTGTGATGAATACATATCGCGCCATGGGAGTCATCGCTTAACGCGGCCTGATTGATTCCGCCAGAGAAAAAACCGCCGCGAAGGCTTTTTCCCAAAATGGCGCCGGTGCTCCCGAGGGAGGCTTCGCGAAACATGTTGCTCAAAGTGCAACGCGAGTTTGGAAGAACGACATGCGTCAAAACAAAAGGGCCGGCGATGCCGGCCCTTTCGGCAGTTTGATGAAAAGCGTCAGATGATCACGACTTTGGTGCCGATCTTGACGCGGCTGTAGAGATCCATGACGTGCTCATTGATCATGCGGAAGCAGCCATTGGAGGCGCTGGTTCCGATCGACTGCGGCGCGATCGTGCCGTGGATGCGCAGATGCGTGTCCTTCTTGCCGTCATAGAGGTAGATGGCGCGCGCGCCGAGCGGGTTCTCGCCACCGCCGGGCATGCCGTCCTTGTACTGGCCGTAATGCTTCGGCTCGCGCTTCTGCATGTCGAGCGTAGGAATCCAGCGCGGCCATTCCTGCTTGTCGCCGACGGCTACCGTGCCCTTGAACTGCAGGCCTTCGCGGCCGACTGCGATGGCATAGCGGCGGGCGGTGGAAAACGACTCGACGAGGTAGAGGCGGCGCGCACTGGTATCGATGACGATGGTGCCCGGCTCGTAGCCCGAGAAGGAAACGTCCTGCGGCACGAATTCCGGCTTCACCTTGAAAGGCCGCTTGGCGGCCTTCTTGGCCAGCGCCGAATCCAGCGCGCGGGTTTCCGGCAGATAGTTGATGGAAGTCGCCTGGGCGCCACCGAAGAGGCCGGCGAACAGCCCGCCGCTGCTCGTCTGCTTCTGGCCGGGGTTTTCGCTGCGCAGCTCGCCATTGTTGCCCGTGGCCGTGATGTTCATCGCCTCGGCCGGGATCGGCTCGGCGGTCTGGATCGGAGCGATCGGCGCAACCGGTGTCAGCGGCTCGATCACTTTGACGGTCTTCTTGGCAGGCTTGGCGTCGGCGACTTCGGCGCCACCGCTCTTCTTGGCGAGCCACTCTTGGCGCGCGGCGTCCGCCTTGGCCTTGGCCGCCTCGCGCATCGCCATCTTGCGAGCATCGAGCGCCTTTTGCTTGGCGGCTTCCTTGTCGGCCGCGATCTTGGCCTCGAGCTTGCTGATCTGCGCAAGATCGTCCGAGCTCGGGTTTTTCTTCTTCTTGAGAAGCCTCAGCTGCGATGCGTCGCTCTTGGCGACGACAGGAATTGCGTCGGTTTTCTCAACCGACGGGGACGTGGCCAGATTTGCCGGTCCGGCAAGGGCCGAGGAACCCATGCCGAGGACGGCACAGAATCCCAGAAGGATTAAGCTGCGAAGCTGCATGGCGAAGATCCGATTTTCAAAGCAAGTTGCCCACGGCGTCGCCCGGCGCCCCCCAAGGACGCCGAATAGTGCCGCGCGCATTCTATAATCGATTAGCCGTCGTCGCCTCAAGCTGAGGCAGGCGCTACGCCCGGTTGAATCTTCGTGATCGGGCGCGCATTTGCCGCGACTGTGTTCAAAGAACCACAGATCGCGGCCCGGTGCTTGTCCGGCTACTGGTTCGGAACCTGCGGGGTGACCGGCAGGGTGACGCCATTGTTTGCCGGCGGCGTGGCCGGATTCGCGGGCGCGGGAGCGGCCGGGGCGGGCGTCGTTGCCGGGGCCGGCGCGGTCGTGCCATTGGCGAGCGGCGTGGTCGACATCGTGCCGCCCGATGGAGCCGCGCTGCCGGCCGGAGCCGCGGGCTTGGAAGTGCCCACCGGCCCATTGGAACCCGGCAGCTGATTGAGCACGCCGTTGCCCTGGCTGGACGTCGCCGGACGATCGAGGATGTCGATCGGCTTCTCGCCGTAGCGGGCAAGGATCGACAGCGCCAGCGAGGTTACGAAGAAGGCCGCCGCCAGGATTGCGGTGGCGCGGGTCAGCGCGTTGGCGGCGCCGCGCGCGGTCATGAAGCCGGAACCGCCGCCGATGCCCAGGCCGCCGCCTTCGGAGCGCTGCAGCAGCACCACGCCGACAAGGGCGAGCACGACCATGAGGTGGATGACGATCAGTACGGTTTCCATAATTTATCCTGGCGAGGCCAAGCGCTGCCGCGCATACGACCGGTGTTTTGGAGGCGGCTCCTTACAATGCTTTGGCGGCATTTCCAAGCCCGTGGCCGGGAATATGGGAAGCAATGCGGCCAATACAACGATTTATGCCGCGCGAGCCTGGCAGACGGTCTCTAAGAGATGTTCATGTAAGCTTCCGCGATCGCCAGGAAGTCGGCCGCCTTCAGGCTGGCGCCGCCGACTAGGGCGCCGTCTACATTCTCGACCCCGAGCAGTTCCACCGCATTGGAAGGCTTGACCGAGCCGCCGTAAAGAATGCGCATCCTGGCCGCGGCATCGCCGAGCAACCCAATCAGCTTGCCGCGGATATGCGCATGCGCCTCGGCGACGTCGGCCGCGGTCGGGGTCAGGCCGGTGCCGATCGCCCAGACCGGCTCATAGGCGATGATGGTGTTCGCTGCAGTAGCGCTGGTCGGAACCGACCCTTCGAGCTGGCGCGACAGGACATCGAGCGTGGCGCCGGCCTCGCGCTCGGCGCGCGTCTCGCCGATGCAGATGATCGCCACAAGCCCTGCCCGCCAGGCGGCCGATGCCTTGGCATGGACTATCGCATCATTGTCGCCGAACAGCTCGCGGCGTTCGGAATGGCCGACGATCACGTGGCTTGCGCCGGCATCCTTGAGCATCTCGGCCGAAATCTCGCCGGTGAAGGCGCCGCTCTCCTTGGGATGGCAATCTTCTCCACCGGCCCGCACCGGCGTGCGCGACAGGATCTCGGCGGCGCGCTGGAGCAAGGTCGCCGGCACGCACACCAGGGCTTCGGTCTCCGCATCGAGCCCGCTCATGAACCCATTGCCGATCGACCGCAACTCGTTGAGCGAGGCGCTGGTGCCGTTCATTTTCCAGTTGCCTGCGACAAGCGGGCGGATTCCAGGGGTCATGGGGCGCGTTCTCCGAGCGACATTAAGCAGCGCCCTCACTACCAAAATCAGGTCACAAAGCAATCGACAGTGGACCGGAAGGGCGCTATTGCGCTTGTTTCAGACTCGGCGCATGCGAAAATGCGCAAAACTCGGAAGTATGTATGCTTGGTATATTGAGAAGCGCGGCAGGCACTTGGGTCGCGAAGGCGTTGCTGTCCTTGCTGGTGGTGAGTTTCCTCGCCTGGGGCGCGACCACGCGCATGGTGGGAGGCGTGCTGGGCGGTCATCACGCGGTGATCACTGCCGGCGGCACGGAGGTCTCGATCAACGAGTACCGCCTCGCTTACGATCGCCAGCTCAGCCTTCTGTCGCAGCAATATGGCCAGCGCGTCACCCAGGAACAGGCCAAGCTGCTCGGCGTCGACAACCAGGTGTTGGCGCAGCTCGTTTCGGGCGCCGTGCTCGACGAGCAGGCGCGCAAGCTCGGGCTCGGCCTTTCCAAGGATCGGCTGGCCGAACTGACGCGCGAGGATCCGGCTTTCAAGGGACCTAGCGGCCAGTTCGATCGCCGGACCTTCGAATATCTCCTGCGCCAGCTCGGCATGCGGCCTGAGGACTACCTCAAGAACCGCGCGCAGGTGGCTGTGCGCCAGCAGATCGTCGAGGCGATTTCCGATGGCCTCAAGGTTCCGCAGACCTTCCTCAAGGCGGTCTCGCTCTACCGCGGCGAGGATCGCACGATTGACTATCTCGTGCTGCCGAAGACGCTTGTGCAGCCGATCGAGGCGCCGTCCGACAGCGCCCTCAATGCCTATTTCGACGCCAACAAGAAGAACTACGCCGCGCCGGAATACCGCAAGTTCTCCTATGTCCGGCTGGAGCCGCAGGACATCGCGGATCCGTCCGCAGTGACCGACCAGCAGGTCAGCGACGACTACAAGAAAAACATCGCGCGGTACACGACGCCAGAGATGCGTACCATCGAGCAGTTGGTGTTCAAGACGCCGGATGCCGCCAAGGCGGCCTACGATTCGCTGAAGGCAGGCGCCACTTTCGACAAGCTCATCACCGCCGAAGGCAAGACACCGGCCGACACGCTGCTTGGCACGCTGTCGAAGGACAAGATCGCCGACAAGGCGGTCGCCGATGCGGCGTTCTCCCTCAATGCCAATGAGGTGAGCCCGGTCGTTCAAGGCGCCTTCGGTCCCGTGCTCTTGCGCGTCACAGAGATCAAGCCGCAGGTGGTGAAGCCGCTTTCGGAAGTGTCCGGCCAGATCCGCAAGGACCTGGCGCTCGGCGAAGCAAGCCGCATCCTGCTCGACGTCCATGACAGCTATGAGGACACCCGCGCCTCGGGCGCCTCCCTTGCCCAGGCCGCGGAGAAGCTGAAGCTCAAGGTTGTCACCATCGACGCCATCGACCGTACCGGCCAGCGCTCGGACGGCACGATCGTCAACGACCTGCCGGAATCGGCCGCGCTGATCAAAGCGGTGTTCGCGGCCGAGCCCAATACCGAGAATGAGGCCCTGACCACCGAGGACAATGGCTTTGTCTTTTACGAGGTGCAGTCGACCACGCCGGCGCGCGACCGCACGCTGGACGAAGTCCGCAAGAAGGTCGTGGCCGACTGGACGGAGGCCGAGACCGACAAGCGGCTCAACGCGAAGGCTGAGGAACTGGAGAAGCGCCTCAAGGCCGGCACCACGCTCGACGCCATCGCCGGCGAGCTCAAGCTCGACAAACAGACCAAGCGTGGTCTGAAGCGCGAAGCCGACGATGCCGATTTCGGCAAGGACGGCGCTGCGGCGATGTTCGGCGTCGGCGAAGGCGGCACCGGTTTGATCCCCTCGCCCACCGGCGACGGCCAGATCCTGTTCAAAGTCGCCGAGGTCTTCGAGCCGGCAGGCGCCGACGGCAGCGCAGTGCCGGAAGACGCGCAGAAGTCCTTCGGCGCCGGTATGTCAGACGACCTGCTCGACCAGTTGGTGGCGCAGCTGCAATCGCAATATGCCGTTCGCATCGATCCGAACGCCGTTTCGCAAGCACAGACACGATGAGCGCGCTGAAGACACATATAGCCAAGGTTGCCACCGGCACCGCGCTTTCCTTTGAGGAAGCCCGCGAAGCGTTCGACATCATCATGTCGGGCGATGCGACGCCCGGCCAGATCGGCGGCTTCCTGATGGCGCTGCGCGTGCGCGGCGAGACCGTGAGCGAGATATCCGGCGCAGTGGCGACGATGCGCGCCAAGATGCTGCGTGTCGAGGCGCCGCACGGCGCCATCGACATCGTCGGCACCGGCGGCGACAATTCGCACTCGGTCAACATCTCGACCGCTTCGGCCTTCGTCATCGCCGCCGCCGGCGTGCCGGTCGCCAAGCATGGCAATCGTGGCCTGTCCTCGCTGACCGGCTCGGCCGACGTGCTGACGGCGCTGGGCGTCAGAATAGACATCTCGCCGGAGCTGATCGGCCGCTGCATCCACGAGGCCGGCGTCGGCTTCATGTTCGCGCCGGCGCACCATCCGGCGATGAAGCATGTCGGACCGACCCGCGTCGAGCTCGGCACGCGCACCATCTTCAACCTGCTTGGACCTTTGTCGAACCCGGCCGGCGTCAGCCGCCAGATGGTCGGCGTTTTCCTGCCGGAATGGATCATGCCGGTGGCCGAGACGCTGAAGGCATTGGGTGCCGATCACGCCTGGGTCGTCCATGGCGACGGCTATGACGAGATCACCACGACGGGCGAGACCCAGGTGGCGGAGCTTGCCGGCGGCGAGATCCGCAGCTTCACCCTGACCCCGGAAGCCGTCGGCTTGAAGCGGCACACCAAGGAAGAGCTGCGCGGCGGCGACGCGGCCTACAACGCCAAGGAACTGCGCGATATGCTGGGCGGAGCGGCCGGCGCCTACCGCGACACGGTGCTGATGAATGCCGGCGCCGGGCTGGTCGTTGCCGGTAAGGCGACGACGCTGGCCGACGGCATCGCAGCGGCGGCGCAAGCGATCGACAGCGGCCGCGCGCTTGGCGTGCTGGACAAGCTCGTCGAGATTTCGAACGGATAAGGCGTTGTCGGACATCCTGCGCAAGATCGAAGCCTATAAGCGCGACGAGATCGCAGCGGCGAAGGCGAAGGTACCGCTGGCCGAGATCAAGGCGCGGGCAAAGGATGCCGATGCGACGCGCGGTTTTTTGGCGGCGCTTGAGGCGAAGCGCAGAGCGGGGAGCTTCGGCCTGATCGCCGAAATCAAGAAGGCCAGCCCTTCCAAGGGTTTGATCCGTGCCGATTTCGACCCGCCATCATTGGCACAGGCCTACCAGAAAGGTGGCGCCACCTGCCTTTCAGTGCTTACAGACGCCCCGTCTTTCCAGGGCGCTCCGGAATTTCTCACCAATGCGCGCAACGCGGTTTCCCTGCCCGCATTGCGCAAGGATTTTCTGTTCGACCCCTACCAGGTCTACGAAGCACGGGCCTGGGGCGCAGACGCCATCCTGATCATCATGGCAAGCGTGGACGACGCCCTGGCGAGCGAATTGGAAGCTACCGCCTTCGAACTCGGGATGGACGCGCTGATCGAGGTGCATGACGAGGCCGAAACGGAGCGCGCGCTAAAATTATCGTCGCAGCTGATCGGTATTAACAACCGCAATCTGCGGACCTTCGAGACCAACCTTGAGACTTCCGAGCGGCTAGCGCCAATGGTGCCGGGCGGCTACCTGCTAGTCAGCGAAAGCGGCATCTTCACGCACGACGACTGCCTCAGGATGCAGAAGACCAGCATCGGCGCCTTCCTCGTCGGCGAGAGCCTGATGCGACAGGCCGATGTGGCCGCGGCGACGAAATTGCTGCTCACGGGCAAGGCAGCGGCCGAGGCCATCTAAGATGGCGCTCACCCATCTCGGCGCCAAGGGCGAAGCCAATATGGTCGATGTCGGCGACAAGGCGGAGACGACCCGCACGGCGATCGCCGAAGGCGTCGTAACCATGCAGCCTGAAACGCTGGAGATGATTCTCGCCGGCGACGCCAAGAAAGGCGACGTGCTGGGCACAGCGCGCATCGCCGGCATCATGGCGGCGAAGAAGACGCATGAGCTGATCCCGCTTTGCCATCCGCTGCTTCTCACCAAAGTGGCCGTCGAGATCGAGCCAGACCGCACGCTGCCCGGCCTCAGGGTCACCGCGCTTGCCCGCGTCACCGGCAAGACCGGCGTGGAGATGGAGGCGCTGACCGCAGCCTCGGTCGCCTGCCTCACCATCTACGACATGGCCAAGGCGGCGGATCGCGGCATGGTGATTTCCGGTATCCGGCTGGTCGAGAAGACCGGCGGCAAGTCCGGCGACTACAAGGTGGATGCCTGATGGCTTTGGTTCCGGTCGCCGAAGCGCTCGAACGCTTGCTCGACGACGCGACGCCATTGCCGGGCGAGAGCGTTCCGCTGGCGAACGCGGCCGGTCGGGTCCTGGCGCAACCGGTTGTCGCGCTGCGCACGCAGCCGCCCTTTAACGCCTCCGCGATGGACGGCTACGCCGTGCGCTCCGCCGATGTTGCCGCGGCGCCGGCGCAGCTCGAGGTCATAGGCATGGCGCCTGCCGGGCGGGGCTTTTCCGGAACCGTCCGCGAAGGCCAGGCCGTGCGCATCTTCACCGGCGCGCCACTGCCTGAAGGCGCTGACACTATCGTCATCCAGGAAAACGTCCGCGATCTCGGCAATGGCAGGATCGAGGTGACCCAACCGACCGCGCAAGCACGCAATGTGCGCCGCCGCGGGCTCGACTTCGTTCAGGGCGACGTGCTGCTCGAAAAGGGCCGCGTGCTCGACGCGGCGGCCCTTTCGCTGGCGGCCTCGGCCAACCATCCTGCCTTGAACCTCGTGCGCCGGCCGCTGGTCGCGATCATCGCCACCGGCGATGAATTGCTGCCGCCGGGCAGCACGCTCGGCCCCGACCAGATCATTTCATCGAATGCTTATGGGGTTGCCGCCGCCGCCCAATCGGTCGGCGCGCGCGTGCTCGATCTCGGCATCGCTGCCGACCGCAAGGAGGCAATCGCCGCGCTGGTGCGGAAAGCGGTCGAGGCGAACGCCGACGTCATCGTCACGCTCGGCGGCGCCTCGGTCGGCGATCACGACCTGATCCACGACGTTCTGACCGGCGAAGGCATGAAGCTCGATTTCTGGAAGATCGCCATGCGCCCCGGCAAACCGCTGATGTTTGGCCGGCTTGGCAATATCCGCTGCATCGGCCTGCCCGGCAATCCGGTAGCCAGCATCGTCTGCTCGCAACTCTTCCTGAAGCCGATGCTTGCCCGGCTCGGCGGCCGCGACCACCGGCAGGACCTGCGAACGGCCCGGTTGGGCGCCGCGATGCAGGCCAACGACGTCAGGCAGGACTATGTGCGCGCCTCCGTGCGCGAGGAAGCCGGCGCCCTGATCGCGACTCCCTTCGGCATCCAGGACTCCTCGATGCTCAGAATGCTCGCCGAGGCCAACGGCCTGATCGTGCGCGAGCCCTTCGCGCCGGCTGCAGAGACTGGCGCCGAATGCAGCGTGCTGATGTTACGCTGAACAAAACGTCAACAAATTCACTAAACTTTAAACGGTTGCGGAACACAACTGGAACAGATAGTGTTTGTTCTGGGTTTGTTTTTTCTGATTCTGGTTTCAGAACCCGTGGGGGCCGCCATGCTGACGCGCAAACAACATGAACTTCTGATGTTCATCCACGAAAGGCTGAAGGAAAGCGGGATTCCGCCGTCTTTCGACGAGATGAAGGAAGCGCTCGACCTCGCCTCCAAGTCTGGCATCCACCGGCTGATCACGGCGCTGGAGGAACGCGGCTTCATTCGCCGGCTCCCGAACCGGGCGCGCGCGCTGGAAGTGCTGCGTCTGCCCGACTCGATCGCCCCCGGCCTCAATGCGGCGAAGAAGTTTTCGCCGAGCGTCATCCAGGGCAGCCTGGGCCAGAACAATCTCAGCCGTCAGGTGAAGCCGGCGGCGCCGTCGCGCACCCCGGCGCCAAGCAATGACGACGATGCCGGCTCCGCCGTGTCCATTCCGGTGATGGGCCGCATCGCCGCCGGCGTGCCGATCGACGCCATCCAGCACCAGACGCATTCGATCACAGTGCCGCCGGACATGATCGCGGGCGGCGAGCATTATGCGCTGGAGGTCAAGGGCGACTCGATGATCGAGGCGGGTATTTTCGACGGCGATACCGTCATCATCCGCAATGCCAACACGGCAAGCCCGGGCGAGATCGTGGTGGCGCTGGTGGACGACCAGGAAGCGACGCTCAAGCGCTTCCGCCGCAAGGGTGCCTCGATCGCGCTGGAGGCGGCCAACCCTGCCTACGAAACCCGAATCTTCGGACCGGACCGGGTCAAGGTTCAGGGCAAACTTGTCGGGCTGATCCGCCGTTATTGAGCAGAACTGCGTAGCAGCTTTCACCGGCCTTGCGTGACATTATTCTGTCGGCTGCGGCGCGGCCGCCGGCTTTTCCGGGCGTTGATAGGGTGGCAGGCCCCTCGCCTCGCGCGCGTATTTCCGCTGCTCGTGCCAGGGTCGATATGGTTCTTCGACCGCGTAGCGAATAGTTGGCCGCGCGGTTGACGATTGCGCATCGAAGAAAACAGCGGCGCTGCCGTCGCGCGCCAGTTGCCGCTTGGTGACGACAAGCACGCGCGGATCGCGGCAGGGATTGTAGGCCGTGGCGTCGTTGATGACGATGAGGTCGGCGAAGCCGCAGGCCGGCCGGGCGCTGTCGCGGTTTTTGGCGAGCGCGACGATGGCGCCGGATGGATGCCGGCCGATGCAGAGATCACCTGTGCAGTAGAAGGGCGAGCCGGGCGGCAGGTCGACGGGGTCGGCGATGTCCATCGCATCTTTGTCGAACGTCTCCGGCGGCACGATGTCCTCCGCTTTCAGCGCCCGTTTCCAGTTGTCGGTGGTGAACTCGTTGGAGCGTGCGCGATTGACGGCAAGCTCGCCGCCGCCGATCGGCATCGCCACCAGATGCGCGTCTTCGGAAATGAGCACGTCCGGCGTGCGGACATGCGGAATGGCCAGCAGCGCGGCGAGCGCGAAGGGAACGGCGGCAAGCCTTAGCCAGGTGGTGGCCATCGTCGCGATGACCAGCGCGATCGTCGCCAGCAGCACCGACTGGATCGAGATCAGCCCGACGGCGTCCACCGGTGAGCGCTCGGAGATCCATGCCGAGATGGCGATCATTGCCGTCAGGCCTTTGCCGATCACATAGAGGAACGGCCCGTCGAAGCCGAAGGGCATGGCCAGCGCGCTCAACACCGCGAACGGCATGACGATCAGCGAGACGATGGGCATGACCGCCAGATTGGCGAGCAGGCTTAGTGGCGAGACGCGCTGAAAATGCCAGATCGCAAACAGCAATGTCGCGCTCCCCGCGATGAGCGACGTCACGGCGGCGCCGCCCACGCCAACCGCCAATTTTCGCGACAGGAACCTTAAGAACGAACGCTTTGCCGGGGGCGCCGTCGTTTTGCCGGCGCGGTAGTCCGCAAAGCCCGCATTGGCGCCGACCAGGGCGGCGGTGGCGGCAAAGGACATCTGGAAGCTCGGGCCGACCACTTCGTGTGGGGAGACAAGGATGACGGCGATGGCCGAGATCGCCAGGTTGCGCATGGTGAGCGCCGCGCGGTCGAAGAGCACGGCGGCGAGCATTACGGCGAGCATGATGAAGCTTCGCTCGGCCGCCACCACGATGCCGGAGATGACGAGGTAAGCGGCGATCGAGATTAGCGCGATTCCAGCGGCATATTTCTTCACCGGCCGGCGCGACGAGAAATCCGGAAACAGCGCGAAGGCGCCGCGTAGAAGCACCATGATCGTGCCGGCGACCAGCGCCATGTGCAGGCCCGAGATCGAGATGATGTGGTAGATGCCGGTGCGCCGCATCGACTCGTTGATCGCTTCCGGAATGCCGGCGCGCACGCCGACGATCAGCGCCGCCGCGATCTCGCCTTCGGACCCGCCGATGCTGCTCCTGATGTGATCGGCGATCCCTTCACGCGCGTTTTCGACTGCCGATGCGACACGCGCGCCAAAGGGTGCCTCCACTGGCGCAATCAGCTTCGGATCGCCCAGGAAAAAGCCGCTGCCGCCGATGCCGGCAAAGTAGCTGTCGAAGGAAAAGTCGTAGCTGTCCGGCCGAACCGGGCCCGTCGGGGGCAACAGCTTGGCATAGCCTGTCAGCATCGATCCGGCCGTCATGCCGGGCGGGATCCTGCGCGCTGACAGCCTGACGCGCTCCGGCGCGTAACGCAGCTTCGGATGCTCCGTTGAAATCAGATCGATGGTCAGCCTGACGCGGCCGTTGGCCATCGCTTCGGCGATGACGAGGCGGCCCGTCAGCCGTGTCTGGATTTCGGACCCAAGCATCGGGGTCGCCATCCGCCAGGTCTCCACTTTGGCCGCGAGAAAGCCCAGGGCGCAGAAAAGTGTCGCCATGAAGAGAAGATGCGTTCTCTGCCAGGAGCGCGACACCGCCGCGCAGACAGCCATAAGAGCGACCGCCGCAAGCGGCCTGTAGAGGTCCGGCTCGGTGCTCGGCGAAAAATAGTAGATCACGCCGGCTGCCAGGAACACCGGCACCAGCAGAAAGCCGACGCCACGGTCGAGCTCGGTGGCGGCAGCGACCGCAACGCTTCGGCGCAGTGCGGGAAGCGAAACGCGGCCAAGCTGTTTGCGGATCCTGTCGGCGATAGCTGTTGGCGAGGCTGGCTGCAGCGCACCACCACCGGGCGGCGGTAGCTCGGCGGGTGGATGGAGCTCCGGAAGCGAAAGCGGCGCTTCTTCGGCGGGCGCGGCACGGGCAAACATCAGGCGCTCGCTGACGCCAGCTGTCGTTTCCCCGCCCTCCTCCGCACCCCGGCCACGTCCAGCCATCGGGTCTGCCCCTTGCGCCCCAGACCGCCTATGCTACATGAACGCCGACCGCGCGAAAGCCCGCGCGAAATATGTCGTTTCAGTGCTTCTTCGAGAATTCAATGTCCGACAAGGTCGTCACACGTTTTGCCCCCTCGCCTACAGGCTACCTGCATATTGGCGGGGCGCGCACGGCGCTGTTCAACTGGCTTTATGCCAAGCACACCGGCGGCACGATGCTGCTGCGCATCGAGGACACCGATCGCGAGCGTTCCACAGAGGCCGCCACGGCGGCCATTCTCGACGGATTGACCTGGCTTGGCCTTGCCTGGGACGGCGACGCCGTCTCGCAATTCGAGCGCGCGCCGCGCCATCGCGAGGTGGCCGAGGAACTCGTGCGCATGGGCAAGGCCTATTACAGCTATGAGACGCCGGCAGAGCTGGAGGCGATGCGCGAGGCAGCTAGAGCCAAAGGCCTGCCGCCGCGTTACAATGGCCAGTGGCGCGACCGCGACCCGTCCGAGGCTCCGGCAGGCGTCAAGGGCGCAATCCGCATCAAGGCGCCAACCGAGGGCGAGACGGTTGTGCAGGACCGCGTGCAGGGCGAGGTGCGATTTCCCAACAAGGATCTCGACGACTTCATAATCCTGCGTTCGGACGGCAACCCGACCTATATGCATGCCGTCGTCGTGGACGACCACGACATGGGCGTCACGCATATCATCCGCGGCGACGATCATCTGACCAACGCCGCGCGCCAGACGGTGATCTACAATGCCATGGGCTGGGCCGTGCCGTCGATGTCGCACATCCCGCTGATCCACGGCGCCGACGGCGCCAAGCTGTCGAAGCGGCACGGCGCGCTCGGCGTCGAGGCCTATCGCGCCATGGGCTATCTGCCGGAGGCCCTGCTCAATTATCTGGCGCGGCTCGGCTGGAGCCATGGCGACGACGAAGTGATGTCGATCAAGGACATGATCGCCTGGTTCGACATCGGCGACGTCAACAAGGGCGCTGCCCGCTTCGATTTCGCCAAGCTCGAGGCGCTGAACGGCGTGCATATGCGCAAGATGGACGATCGCGCGCTGTTCGACATCTTCGTCGCTACTCTGCCCTATCTCGAAGGCGGCCCGGCGCTCGCAGCAAAGCTCGACGACAAGCGCAAGGCACAGCTGCTTGCCGCCATGCCCGGCCTCAAGGAGCGGGCCAAAACCCTGGTCGAGTTGGTCGACGGCGCGGGTTTCCTGTTCGCCGAGCGGCCCTTGCCGCTCGACGAGAAGGCGGCGGGCTTGCTCAGCGTGGGTGCGCGCGCGATTCTGCGCGGCGCGCATGGCGCGTTGTCTTCCATCCAAGGCGACTGGACCGCCGCTTCGGCGGAGGCTTCGATCCGCGAGTTTGCGCAGTCCGGCGGACACAAGCTCGGCGCGGTGGCCCAGCCGCTCAGAGCCGCGCTGACCGGCCGCAGCACCTCGCCCGGCGTGTTCGACGTGTTGGCCGTGCTCGGCCGCCAGGAAAGCCTGGCGAGGATTGCCGATCAAATCGATTAGGAGCGAACTGGCCCAAGAAGATTGGCATTGAAAGGTGTGTTTCGCAGTGCAACATTAGGCCTTGGCCCAATCTGGCACGCACCTCCTAAAATGCGGTGGCGAGTTCGCGCATTCCGGTGATTTCGACGTGTCGTTTGCAGGAATTGCCTTGCCGGCATGAGGAAACATAAAGGAGTTTGGGAATGAGCGAAGCTGCGACAAAACTGGAATCTGGCGGCAAGGCGCACGAGTCGATCGCCAGGCTCGAGCTCGCCGGCAAGACACATGAATTCAAGGTGCGAAGCGGGTCGACCGGGCCTGACGTCATCGACATCGGCGCGCTCTACAGCACGACCGGCGCCTTCACCTACGATCCCGGCTTCACGTCGACGGCAAGCTGCGAGTCGGCAATCACCTTCATCGACGGCGATGCCGGCATCCTGCTGCATCGCGGCTATCCGATCGACCAGCTTGCCGAACATGGCGACTTCCTCGAGGTCTGCTACTTGCTGCTCTACGGTGAATTGCCGACCAAGGCGCAGAAGGAGGATTTCGACTATCGCGTGACGCGCCACACCATGGTGCACGAGCAGATGTCGCGCTTCTTCACCGGCTTCCGACGCGACGCGCATCCGATGGCCGTGATGTGCGGCGTGGTTGGCGCGCTGTCGGCCTTCTATCACGACTCGACCGACATCTCTGACCCGTATCAGCGCATGGTCGCCTCGATGCGCCTGATCGCCAAGATGCCGACGATCGCGGCGATGGCCTACAAATACCATATCGGCCAGCCCTTCATTTATCCGAAGAACGATCTCGGCTTTGCGGCCAATTTCCTGCACATGTGCTTTGCCGTGCCCTGCGAGGAGTACAAGATCAATCCGGTGCTGGCGCGCGCGATGGAGCGCATCTTCATCCTCCACGCCGACCACGAGCAGAACGCCTCGACCTCGACGGTTCGCCTCGCCGGCTCTTCCGGAGCCAACCCCTTCGCCTGCATCGCCGCCGGCATCGCTTGCCTGTGGGGTCCGGCGCATGGCGGCGCCAACGAGGCGGCGCTGAACATGCTGGGCGAGATCGGCCATGTCGATCACATTCCGGAGTTCATTGCCCGCGCCAAGGACAAGAACGACCCGTTCCGGCTGATGGGCTTCGGCCACCGCGTCTACAAGAACTACGATCCGCGCGCCAAGATCATGCAGAAGACCGCGCATGAGGTATTGGGCGAGCTCGGCATCAAGGACGATCCGCTGCTCGACATCGCGATGGAGTTGGAGAAGATCGCGTTGACCGACGAGTACTTCATCGAAAAGAAGCTCTATCCGAATGTCGACTTCTATTCCGGCATCACGCTGAAGGCGCTCGGCTTCCCCACCACCATGTTCACCGTGCTGTTCGCTGTCGCGCGCACCGTCGGCTGGATCGCCCAGTGGAAGGAAATGATCGAGGACCCGCACCAGAAGATCGGTCGCCCGCGCCAGCTCTACACCGGCGCGACGGAACGCGATTACGTGCCGATTGCTAAGAGATAGGAATAGTGAGTAGCCAATAGGCAGTAGAAGGAGAGCCCCTACTGCCTACTGCCTACTGCCTACTGCCTACTGCCTACTGCCTACTGCCTACTGCCTACTGCCTTCCTGATACACCCCATCACCACTTCGGCGGCGATCTCGCCCGAGGGCCGCTCGGTCGCCATGCGCCGGGCAATCTCGGCAAAACCCGCCTTTTGCCAGGCGCGCATGCCTGTATCGGCAAACAAGGCTTCCAACTGCCTGGCGAGATTTTCCGGGCGGACATACTGGTCATAAAACTCCGGAACCAGCGCGCGGTCGGAAATGAGGTTGGGCAGCAGCGCCGACCATGTCGTCACCATATGCTGCAGAAGCTGGCGCGCGATAGGGTCGAGCTTGTAGCAGGACACCATCGGAACACCGGCAAGCGCCAACTCGAGCGACACCGTTCCGGACGCTATCAACGCCGCATCGGCCTTGCCGAAGGCCTGCCATTTGCGCTCGGGCTCGGTGATGATTTCCGGCTTGTCGTCCCAGCTCGCGACCGACGCCTTTACCAGTCCGGAGACGTGCGGCACTGTCGGCAGGATGAGGCGCAGGCGATGGCCGCGCTGGCGCAGCGCCGACATCGCCTTGCCGAAGGGTTCTATCAGCCGTCGGACCTCGCCACGGCGCGAGCCAGGCAGCACCAGCAGCGTCTTGACGCGGTCGTCGGCGAGATCGCGCGGCTGGCTCTGCGCCTTGGCGGCGCTGAGCACGCCCGAATCCTGCGTCAGCCGGTGACCGACATAAGTGCCCGGCGGTCCGCCGAGACGGGCAAGCGCCTTCACCTCGAACGGCAGGATGCAGAGAATATGGTCGACATACGGCTTCATGGCCACCGCCCTGCCCGGCCGCCAGGCCCATACGCTTGGGCAGACATAGTGGACGATCGGGATGGCCGGTGCTGCCGCGCGGACCTTCTTCGCGACGCGCAGCGAAAAGTCCGGGCTGTCGATGGTGACGAGGCAATCGGGCCGCTCGGCCGCGATCATCGCCGCCGTCTGGCCGATCCGGCGCATCAGCCGTGGCAGGTCGCGCAGCACCGCGCTGAAGCCCATCAGCGCGATCTCGCTGCCATCGAAAAGCGGCGTCAGCCCCAGCTGCTGCAGATGCCGGCCGCCAATGCCCACAAGTTGCACCTTGCGGCCAGTCGTGCGCTCGAGCGCGCGCACGATGTCGGCGCCGAGCAGATCGCCGGATTCCTCCCCGGCGACGATCGCGAGCTTGAGTGGCTTGTCAGAGACCATTAGCCGGCTCCCCGTTGGCCAACTCCGTTGCGGGCAGGCCGACGATGAACAGGCCAAGCGCATTGGCGCGCGCCAGCGTTTCCGGACCTTCGAGAATAAGCGAGCGGCCAGCTTCCAGGGCGATGCCGGCCAGTCCGGCGGCATGCGCGGCCTCGACCGTCTGCGGACCGATCGAGGGCAGGTCCGCACGCAATTCCTGGCCGGGCTTCGCGCATTTGACAAGGACGCCGCGCGTCTTGCCGGCGAGCCTGCCGTGGCCGCGCAATTCCCTTGTCCGATCGAGCAGTGCCGCGGTGCCCTCCACCCCCTCGAGCGCTATCGCCCGCCCGCCGATCGCGATCGCTGCCTGTCCGATGTCCAGGGCGCCGATGGCCTCGGCCGCCGCGCGGCCGGCCTCGATATCGCGCCAATCCGATTGCTTTGGCGCCGTGACCGTCAGCGTGCCTCTGCCGGCGACGAGTTCCGGCACGACCTCATGCGCGCCGACGACCGTGATGCCGCGCTTCTCCAAACCGCGCGTGATGACCTTCAAAAGCCCGTCATCGCCGCGCGCCAATGCGATGACCACGGAAGGGATTATCGCCAGCAGGCCAAGGGTCGGGCGGATCTTGGCCAACCGTGGCCTGCGCCGGATCTCGCCGGCCAAAACCAGGTGGTTGATATCCCGGCGTTTCAGCAACGGAACCAGGGAGCCGACATCTTCCAGCGCGAGCGTCGCCTGCTCGTACCCTGCGAAATCCGCGTCGCGATCGACTTCGCCTTCGGCCATGATGATGAAAGGCGAATGTCCCTGCCGCTTCAGCCCCTCCGCCACTTCGACCGGCAAGCTGCCGCCGCCGGCGACAATGCCGACCTTGGAGCCGGGCGGGAGTACAAGCCGTGTTTCGGCGGGCTCAGCCCTCGTCATCGCCATCATTGTCGTCGCCGTCACCGCCCCTCAACGGCGGCATGGCATAGTGCCGCTTGCCGCCGCTGGCGATGAAGTCGATCATCTTCATGGCGGCAGGAGACGAGGAGGCGAATTCCGCCTTGGCGAGCTCGATATTCTCGGCGACGCTGCGGGAACGGTCGAAAATCGACCGATAAACCTTGCGCAGCAGATAAATCTCCGAGCGCGGCAAGCCGGAACGCTTGAGCCCGATGATGTTCAGGCCACGCAGCTTGGCGCGATTGCCGGCAGCGATCGCATAGGGAATGATATCGCCGACCACCGCCGAGCAACCCCCGATGAAGGCGTTGTCGCCGATGCGCACGAACTGGTGAACGGCGGTCAGTCCGCCGATATAGACGTTGTCGCCGATCTCGCAGTGGCCGCCGAGCGTCGCGCCATTGGCGAAGGTGGCGTTCTTGCCGACGACGCAGTCATGGGCGATGTGGGAATAGGCTAGGAAATTGCCGTTGTCGCCGACACTCGTCTCGCCACGGCTGGAATCGGTGCCGACATGCATCGTGACGCCTTCGCGGATGGTGCAGTTCTCACCGATAACGAGTGTAGTGCGCCCGCCCTTGTGCTTGGTGTTCTGCGGCGGCGCGCCGAGCGTCGCCATCGGATAGACCTTCGTCCCTGTCCCGATGGTCGTGGCGCCCATCACCGACACATGGCTGACCAGTTCGACGCCGTCAGAGAGAATTGCATCGGGCCCGACATGGCAGAAGGGTCCAACGCGGACGCCTCTGCCGAGCCGTGCTCCTTCTTCGACGACCGAGGAAGGATGAATAGATGTCTCGACTTTCATGAGCATTTCAAATCGTCAGCCGGTAACCATCATGGCCGAAACCTCGGCTTCGGCGACCTTCGCGCCATCGACCATCGCCTCGCAGGCGAATTTCAGCAGATTGCCGCGTTTCTTGATCTTTTTGACGTGGATCCTGAGCTGATCGCCCGGAACCACCGGTTTGCGGAACTTCGCATTGTCGATGGTCATGAAATAAACCAGCGAGGGCTTTTCCGTGTTCAGGCTGCGAATGCATATCGCGCCGGCGGTCTGGGCCATGGCCTCGATGATGAGCACGCCGGGCATGACCGGCTGCTGGGGAAAATGGCCCTGGAAATGCGGCTCGTTGATGGTCACATTCTTGATACCGACGGCGGAGTCGTCGCCGTCGATCTCGACGATGCGGTCGATAAGCAGGAACGGATAGCGGTGCGGCAGGAGCTTCATAAGCCCCATGATGTCGACCGCCTCGAGTGTCGTTGCCACCATGTCAGCCATTTCCGTCGCCCTGCTTGCGCGTCCTGGCCATCTTGCGCAGCATCGCTATCTCGCGCATGGCTTCCGCCATGGGCTGCGCCGGGTAACCTCCCCAGACCTCGCCTGCCGGCACGTTGTTCATGAATCCACTTCTCGCAGCAAGCTTGGCCCCCGGGCCGATGGTCAGATGATCGGCGAGGCCGACACCGCCACCCATGGTGACGTTGTCGCCGACGACGACGGAACCGGAGATACCCGAAAGCCCGGCTATAATGCAATTGCGGCCGATGCGAACATTGTGGGCGATCTGCACCAGATTGTCGATCTTGGTGCCTTGGCCGATGATGGTGTCGGACATTGCGCCGCGATCGACGGTTGAATTGGAGCCGATCTCGACATCGTCCTGGATGATGACGCGGCCGATCTGCGGCACGCGTTCAGGTCCTTTGGCGCCGCCGACGAAGCCGAAACCGTCCTGGCCGATCCGGGCGCCGCCATGGATGATGACGCGATTGCCGACAAGCGCATATTGAATGCTGGCGCCGGGGCCGATGAAGCCGTCGCGGCCGATCTGGCAGGAACGGCCGACAACCGCGTGGGGCGCAACGACCGTGCCGCTGCCGACGGACACGCCGGGGCCGATCACGGCGCCGGCCTCCACGATCGCCCCGTCTTCGACATGCGCCGACGGATCGATAAACGCGTGCGCCGATATGCCGGTTTCTCCGGTCAGCGGCCCCGGTGTCGCGGCTTGCGGAAACAACAGGCGTCCGACCATTGCGAAAGCCTGTTGCGGACGTGGATGCGTGAGCACGGCGATGCCCGATGGCGCCTTGCTGGCAAAATCGGCAGGGCACAGAACCGCGGCCGCCCTCAGCGACGGCATGAGCGCGAAATTACGCTTGCCGTCGACAAAGACGAGCGCGCCGTTGCCACCTTCACTGGCGGGAGCCAGCGCCTCGATGGCAATTTCGGCCTGAGCGGAATCGAGCAGGCTGGCGCCGGTCAGATTCGCGACCTCGCCGGCCGTATACCGGCGTGAAGGCGCGAAGAACACCGGATCGGTCATTCCAGAAGCAATATCCAGCTGGGTCGGATTAGTCCACTCCCGGCCGTCAACCGGCCCGGAACGATCGCGACCACGAAATTTAGAAGCGGGTCGCGATGCCGAAGTTGAATTCCTGCACGTTGTCGGTCGACTCTTTCTTGACCGGGATCGCATAGTCGATGCGGATCGGGCCAAATGGCGAGGCCCACATCAGGCCGACACCGACCGAAGCACGCAGCTTCATGCCCGTTGAGGACGGATCGACACCGACAAGGTTGTTGCCATAAAGCGTCGCTGCATCCGCGAAGACGGCGCCCCGCAGGCCGAAGCTCTCCGGAATGACGGGCAGTGGGAACTGAGCTTCAGCCGAGGCATTGAAGTAGGTTGTGCCACCGAGATGGTCGCCGCTACCTCCGCTAGCCACGGGACCAATACCGCCATACTCGAAACCGCGGATCATGCGGTCGTTGCTCTGGAAATAGTCAAAGACACGCAGATCGTTGCTGCCATAGGCCGCAAGATAGCCCGCGCCGCCCGAAACGAGGCCGACCAGATCGAGCTGCTCTGACAAGGTCTGGTAAACACTGGCGCGCCCGGTCACCTTCACCCACTTGGCATCGCCGCCAAGACCGGCAAACTCGGTCGTGCCGGTGACGTACAGACCCTCATGCGGGTTCTTCATGTCGTCGATGGTGTTGTAAACCAATCCAAGGCTGACCGAGGACTTGAGCCACGGGCTCTCGGCAATGCCGGCCTGGATCGCCGGAGACACGTCGCATTTTGCAGGCTCGAGCGCGCCGCTGGTTAAGCAATTGTCCGGGTAGGAATATTTTTCCTGGGAGATGTTATAGGCCAGCTGGGTCGAGACGCTGTCGGTGATCGGCAGGCCGAAGCGGATGCTCGCCCCAGTGACGTCTGTATCGTAGTGGCTGTATTCCCGAGTCGACTTGTAAATGTCGAAGCCGGCCGCGATGCGCCGTCCGAGGAAATACGGCTCGGTGAAGGAAACAGCAAAGTCGCGCGAATGCTTGCCGCCGCCGGCCGACAGCTTGATGTACTGGCCGCGGCCGAGAAAGTTGCGCTCGGTGATCGAACCTTCGATGGATGGGCCGGGCGTGTCGCCGCCGGTCGAATAGCCGGCGCCGACCGAGAACTCGCCTGTCGACTTCTCGACAACGTTGACCACGAGCACGACCTGATCAGGCGCCGAGCCCGGAACCGTCGAAATGTCGACCGATTGGAAATAATCAAGGGCTTCCAGCCGCTTCTTCGCGCGCTGGATGAGCACCTGGTTGAAGGCGTCGCCCTCGCTGACATCGAATTCACGACGAATGACATAGTCGCGCGTGCGGTCGTTGCCGCGGATTTCGATGCGCTCGATATAGGCCTTGGTGCCCTGGTCGATGGTGTAGACGACCGAAATAGTGTGGTTCTCGAAATTGCGGTCGCCGCGCGGCGTCACCTGGGCGAAGGCATAGCCCGAGCCCGCGACCTTCTCGGTCAAGGCGACGATCGAATCCTCGACGTCCTTGGCGTTGTAGACGTCGCCCTTGTGGGTCTCGACTGCGGATTCCAGCGACTTCGAGTCCACCTCGGGGATGGTGCTTTCCACGCTGACGTCGCCGAACGTATAGCGATCGCCCTCCTGCACGGTGATGGTGACCGTGTATTTGTTGGTGGTGTCGTCGAGCTCGCCGACGGCCGAGACGACCTGGAAGTCGGCATAACCGTGATTGTAATAGAAGCGGCGCAGCAGCTCCTGGTCGGCGCGCAGCTTGTCCTCGTCATAAACGTCGTCGCGCAGCACGAAGGACAGCCAGGACGAGCGCTTGGTGTTGATGACATCCGACAGGCGGCGGCTGGAAAAAGCGTGGTTGCCGACGAAATTGATCGCAGCGATCTGGGTGCGGCCGCCTTCGTTGATGTTGAAGACCACGTTCACGCGGTTGTCGCCGAGATCCATGATCTGGGTCGTCACGGCCGCATCGTCGCGGCCGATGCGCTTGTAGGCCGCCTTGACCGCCTCGACATCGGCGTCCAGCGCCTGCTGCGAGAAGGTCGCGCGCGGCTTCAGCTGGATAGCGGCCTGGAGTGCGTTGTCCTTCAGCTTTTTGTTGCCCTGGAACAGGACCTGGTTGACGACCTTGTATTCAGAAACCTTGACGACAAGGCTGGAACCGACCTGGTTGATCTGGACGTCCGAGAACAGCCCGGTGCCGAACAGCGCCTTGACGGCGTCATCGATATCGGAGCTGGAGAAGGGCTTGCCCGGCTTGATCGCGATGTAATTGCGGATCGTCTCGGCATCGACGCGCTGGTTGCCGCTGACCTCTACCCTCGAAATGACCGCGGCTTCGGCCACGGATGTGGCGGCCAACTGCACTGCGAGCGCGCCTGGCATGACCAGGGCGGCGGACAAAGCCGCCGCGGAAGCGGCGCTCAGAAACTTGGATGCTGCCTTCATCGGGCTTTTGTACCTTTTTCTCGTAGTCCCCACGGCGAGAAAACCGGACGTGCGGTATTTTCCCGTACCGTATTAACCGGATTTTCCCTACACGCAAGGCTCCCGGTTAATTTGTATTTACTTAACCGTACCGCGTGGCTTTCGCGTCACGCATATCCCCACGCATGGTAAACGGCATCTCAATATAACCGGCGCTGAAGCCAAATTTCTTCATGATTTCAGCACCCAAACAGATCGTTCCAAAAGACGAAGCCCATGAAACCGAGCACCAGGAACAGCCCGGTCCGATAGGCCATCTCCATCATTCGCTCCGACACGGGCCGCCTAATGACGGCCTCCACGCCGTAGAACAACAGGTGGCCGCCGTCGAGGGGGGGAATCGGCAGGAGATTGAGAAATCCTATTCCGACTGACAGAAATGCAACAAGCTGCACCAGCCACTCGAAGCCGAGCTTGGCTGCCTGACCCGACATCTTCGCGATCTTGATCGGGCCACCCAACTGGCATTTGTCCTCGCGCCCAAGCGCAAAGCGCTGCAGGAACTGGCCGGTGCGCTCGATCACATGCCCGGTTTCTTCGACCGCCGCCACCACGGCGCCGGCCGGCGTATAGGAGATCAGGCGCGGCTGGCCGAGCTCGGCGTTGTTGACGACGCCGATCACCGCGACCTTGACCTTGTTGCCCAGCGCATCCTGCTGCTCCATGGGCTGCGGGGTCGCTGTAACGTCGATTTCCTTACCGTCGCGCAGCATGGTGAAGGTGATGGCGTCGCCCGCCCGGCCCGAAACCAGCCGCTGTACGTCGGCGAAAGTCTCCACGTTGCTGCCGTCGACTCTAACGAATCGGTCGCCTGGCTGGATTCCGGCTCTTTGCGCCGGGCTGCCGGCGGTCACTTCGGCCACCGTCGGCTCCAGGACCGGGCGGCCATAGAGGGAAAACAGCACCGCAAACACGGCAATCGTCAGCAGGAAATTGAACAGCGGCCCCGCGACGACGGTGGCGGCGCGCTTCCAGATGGGTTGCGTATGAAAGGCGACTTCGCGCTCGGCTTCCGTCAGCGATTCGAGCTCTTCCGTGCTCGGCTGGCTCGACGTCGCATTCATGTCGCCGACGAATTTGACGTAGCCGCCCAGCGGAATGGCGCAAAGCTTCCAGCGCGTGCCGCGACGGTCGTAAAAACCGAAGAGCTCAGGGCCGAAGCCGATGGAAAAAGCCTTCACGCCGATGCCGCACCAACGGCCGATCAGATAGTGGCCCATCTCGTGGACGAACACGACGACGGTCAGCACGAACAGAAACGGCACGAGCGTGCCAAGGACGAAGCCTTGTGTGCTGAAGACCGCGTGAAAGATGTCGTTCAAGTCATGCCCTCAAATTCGCCCGCGCGCCACATTCCACCGCGACTGTGGCATCAATCCGGGCGAATCGGTGGCGCGCGCCATTTTCGCCTTACTGCTGCGTCGTTCAGTTTGGAAACAGCCCCAATGCCGGATGCTCGGCGCCCGCCGCGATCCAGCCCATGACGTACAGCGCGAACGCGGCTGCGACAAGCCCGTCCACCCTGTCCATGACGCCGCCATGGCCGGGAATGAGATTGCTGGAATCCTTGGCGCCGTGCCGGCGCTTGATCCACGATTCGAACAGGTCGCCGATCTGCGAAACGATCGAGAGCGCCAGCGCGACTAGGCCAAGCTGGACGAGATTGCCGGCGCCGGCCGCGATTGCGAGCAAAACTCCGGCGATAAGGCCGCCGACCGCGCCGCCCAGCGCGCCGCTCTGGGTCTTGCCGGGCGAGATCGACGGCGCGAGCTTCGGGCCGCCGACCGCGCGGCCGACGAAATAGGCCGCTATGTCGGTCGCCCAGACCACGGCGAACAGGAAGAAAATCGCGATCAGCCCGGAATGATTGTCGTTGCGGAGATAGGCGAGCGAAAAGCCGGATAGTGCCGCATAGGCCACTCCAGAGGCTTCCCACGGCGCGGCCCCCCTGATCCGGGCGGCAATGGCCGCGACCGCCACAAGGATCGCGGCAAGGAGGAGCAGCCACAAGGCCGGCAAGCCAGCGATCAGCGCGCCGATGAAGATCACAATCAGCGCTTCCGGCAGGAAGCCGAGCGCCGCGCCGTTGCCGGGGCGCGTCATGCGCATCCATTCATAGAAGATCAGCGCCGCTATTCCCGCGCAGAACAGCCGGAACGGCAATCCGCCAAGCCAGGTGAGCGTAAGCGTCAGAGCCGCCATCACGATTGCCGAGATGACGCGCTGCTGGAAGTTGCTCATTCCTGGCGGCGCCTAAAGCGCGACATCGCGGGCGGCGAGCCCGCCGAAGCGTCGTTCACGGCCGGCAAAGTCGCGCAAGGCATCGGCCAGATGCTCGCGGCTGAAGTCCGGCCAATAGCAAGGCAGAAAGACAAGCTCGCTATAGGCGGCCTGCCAGAGAAGGAAGTTCGACAGCCTGAGCTCGCCGCTGGTCCGGATCACCAGTTCGGGATCGGGAATGCTTTTTGTGTCGAGCGACGCCGCGAAGCTTTCGGCGGTGATCGCGTCGCTCGCCATGTCGCCGCGTGCGACGGCCTCCGCCAGTTTGCGAGCGGTGCGCACGATCTCGTCGCGGCCGCCATAGTTGAAGGCGATCACCAGCGTCAGCGCCTCGTTGCCGGCGGTCAGCGATTCGGCCTCCTGCAGCAGCCCCCTGATGTCGGGCTGCAGACCTTCCTTGTTACCGATCACCCTCACCCGCACCCCGTTCTGATGCAGTTCGGCGAGATCGCGGCGGATGAACAGCTTCAAAAGACCCATGAGGTCGCTGACCTCGGATTTCGGCCGCGACCAGTTCTCGGAGGAAAAGGCATAGACGGTCAGGTAGGAGACGCCGAGCTCTGGCGCGGCGCGGACCGTCTGCCGCAGGGCCTCGACGCCGGCGCGGTGCCCGGCAAGGCGCGGCAGGCCGCGCGCCTTGGCCCAGCGTCCGTTTCCATCCATGATGATCGCGACATGCGCGGGCGTTGCCATAGTCTCGCTTTCGAGCCGGAAATCCCGACCCTAAACCTGCATGATTTCAGCTTCCTTATCGGAAAGCAGGTGATCGATGGTGCTGATCATCTCGTCGGTCAGCTTCTGGACCTGGTCGGACCGCTTGCGCTGATCGTCTTCGCTGATGGTGCCGTCTTTCTCAGCCTTTTTGAGGAAATCCATGCCGTCGCGGCGGACATGGCGCACCGCGACGCGCGCGTTCTCGGCATAACCATGCGAAATCTTGACCAGTTCCTTACGACGCTGCTCGTTGAGCTCGGGCAGCGGGATCCTCAGCGTGGTGCCGTCGACGATCGGGTTGAAGCCCAGATTGGCTTCGCGGATGGCGCGGTCGACCGCGCTGACCATCGACTTGTCCCAGACCGACACCGAAATCATGCGCGGCTCCGGCACCGAGACATTGGCGACCTGGTTGATCGGCATTGCCGTGCCGTAGGCCTGCACCTGGACGGCGTCGAGCAGGTTGCTGGAGGCCCGGCCGGTGCGCAACGAAGCCAGGTCATGCTTGAAGGCGGCGATCGCCCCGTCCATGCGTCGCTTCAGGTCTTCGTACTCGCCACTCATGATCATCTCCTCGACCCGTTCGCCGGGTTCACTGTTTCTATCGTCATTCGGTTCGCGGTTCCGTAGTCGCTCAACGAATCCTGGCGCCTGTTACTTGTCCGTGACGACCGTGCAATGGCCGCCGCCCCTCAGAATATCGCCGAAACCACCTTTTTCGTGGATCGAATAGACGATTATCGGAATGTTGTTTTCGCGCGCAAGTGCAATCGCGGCCGTATCCATGATCGCAAGCCCGCGTTTGATGACTTCGGCGTGGCTGATGCGGTCGAAGCGGACAGCGTTCGGGTCTTTCTTGGGGTCGGCCGAATAGACCCCGTCGACCTGCGTGCCCTTGAAAAGCGCATCGGCGCCGATCTCGGCGGCGCGAAGGGCCGCGGCCGAATCGGTGGTGAAGAACGGATTGCCGGTGCCGCCGGCGAAGATGACCACCTTGCCCTGGTTCATATAAGCCGTCGCCTGGCGCTGCGAAAAGCTCTCGCAAAGTTCCGGCATGGCAATCGCCGAAAGCACGACGGCGTCGACGCCGATCTTGTTGAGCGAGGTGCGCAGCGCGAGCGAATTGATGACGGTGGCGAGCATGCCCATGTGGTCGCCGGTGACACGGTCGCCGCCCTTCGAGGCCACAGCCACGCCGCGAAAAATGTTGCCGCCGCCGATGACGACGCCTACTTCGACGCCCAACGCACGCGCCTCGGCAATGTCTGCGGCGATGCGGTCGACCACCGAGACGTCGATGCCGAAATGCTGCTCGCCCATCAACGCTTCGCCGGAAGCTTTCAGCACGACACGTCGATAGAGGGGCTTCACCGTCATCTCATTCCTCGAAATCTCGGCGCGGCAAATTTGGAGGCAAAACCGCCCCCGCTTCATCCGGCGATGCTGTCATGACGGGTTGACCCGATACACGAAGGGCGCGGCGATGTCACGCCGCGCCCTCGTGCAAAATTCCAGGCTTTTTCGCTCGGTTGCCGCCTCTTTGATCAGTTGCCGTCTTTCGATCAGTTGCTTGAGATGCTGACCGCCTCTCCTTCGATGATGACCGCAGGCGAATAACCGGCCGGCTTGTCGCCCGTCACCGCGCCGCCGGTCACCCGGACCTGGATCTCGGGGCCGAAATAGGAATGCGGGAACGGCGCAGGCGTGGCGCTGACCTTTTCCAGCCGAGCGCGAAGCTCTGCGGGAATCGAAAAATCGAGCGCGCCAAGATTATCCTCGAGCTGGTTGAGCTTCGTCGCTCCGAGGATAACGGAGGCGATGCCGGACTGCGTCGCCACCCAGTTGAGCGCGACCTGGGCCATGCTGCGGCCGAGTTCGGCCGCCACCTTCTCGAGCTCTGCCACGATCGCCCAGTTGCGGTCGCTGAACTTCTGGAAGCTGGGATGCGTGGTGTTGCGGAAACCGTCGAGCCTGCCGGCGTTTCCAGCTTGGGTCGGCCGGTATTTGCCGCTTAGCAGGCCGCTGGCCAAAGGGCTCCACACCATGATGCCGGCGCCATGACGGGTGGCGAAAGGCACATATTCATGTTCGATGGCACGCTCGGCGAGCGAATATTCGAGCTGCAGCGCCGAGACCGGCTCATAGCCGCGCAATTCGGCAATCGCCTGGGCGCGGCCGGCATACCAGGCCGGCACGTCGGAGAGGCCGATATGGCGCACCTTTCCGGCCCGAACGAGGTCGTCCAGCGTGCGCAGCACCTCCTCGGCCGGAGTGATCCTGTCCCAGACATGCAGAAGGTAAAGGTCGATATAGTCGGTGCCGAGCCGTTTCAGCGAGGCGTCCACGGCCCGCATGATGTTCTTGCGGCCGTTGCCGCCGGCATTCGGATTGCCGGCTTCGGAATTCATGGTGAATTTCGTGGCGATGACCGCCTTGTCCCGCAAGCCGCGCTCGGCGACGAACTCACCGAGCCAGGTCTCGGCGGTGCCGGCGGTATAAAGGTCCGCCGTGCCGAAGAAGTTGCCGCCTGCTTCGACATAGGCGTCGAACATCGCACGGGCTGTGTCCCTGTCCGCGCCCCAGCCCCATTCGGTGCCGAAGGTCATGGTGCCGAGCGCCAGCCGGCTGACGCGCAGGCCGCTGTTGCCGAGCGTGTAATAGGTCATGGTCATGGTGGTCTCCCGATTCTGAACTGATTTGCTGCCGGTCACTGGCCTGGGGTCGCTTTGACCCAGGGATTGCCGCGCTCATGCGTCATGCGGAAAGTGAAGCCGTCGACCTTCCAGCCGGCAGCCGAGCGTGTCAGGTGGTGCTCATAGGTGCCCCAGACTTCCCAGAGCGGATCGCCATTGCCTTCCATCCGGTTCCAGGCATAGCCGTTGGAGCGGACAGTCGCGGCATCGGCTTCGAGCACGACCTGATGGTTGGTGCGCAGATGCAGACTGGTCTTGCTGCCCTTGAGGTTGCCCGCCCAGGCGCCGATCAGGTCGTCGGACGCGATATTGGCCGCGGGCTGCCCGGACAGGCTGCTGAAATCGGCGGTGACACGCTCGGCGAAATAGCTGCGCGCCAGCTTCCAGTCCTGCGCATCCACCGCGCGATCGATCGCATCGGCGATGCGGATAACGGCACGCTCGTCGGCAAGCGTCTGCCAGCCAGCCGGTTCGGCGCCGCCGGCATCGACCGGCGCCAGCACTATTCCTGCGGCAAAAGTTACATGTCTCAACGCGTTCATTTCGTCTCTCCTTGGCCATCAGCCCGCCGCCGATGTGTTGAACGCCAAAATGAGCCGGCTTAGGGGCATCGATAAGATTGCATTGTTCGCAAAGACTGTGCGATATCATTCATGAATGGATCGCGATCTGCTCACACACCTGCCGGTCATTGTCGCAGTGGCGCGGCGCGGCGGCTTCGCGCTTGCCGCGGCTGAGCTGGGCATGAGCCCGTCTGCTGTCAGCCACGCAGTGCGGCTTGTGGAAGAGCGCGTCGGCCAGCCGCTTTTTGCGCGCACGACGCGCAGCGTCTCGTTGACGGAAGCCGGCAAAGCGCTGGTGGAAACCGCAGCCCCTGCCCTGCAGGACATCGCCGAGCGGATGGATCGCATTCGCGGCGTGAAGGGAAGGCCGGCCGGCCTGCTCAGGATCAACGCCTCCAACATAGCGATCCCCTTGGCGGTGACGCCGGTGGTCGCGGCGATGGCGGAACGCTATCCTGATGTGACGGTCGAAATCGTTGCCGACCAGGGACTTATCGATATCGTCGGCGAAGGTTTCGACGCCGGCATCCGGCTGGGTGAAATGATCGCGCAGGACATGGTCACCGTCAGGATGACGCCGCCGTTCAAAGCCGTGATGGTCGCCTCTCCCGCCTATGTCGGAAAGCACGGCCGTCCGCGCGACATGGCCGATCTCGCCAATCACAATTGCATCGGCTACCGGCTGGTTCGGTCCGGCGCGCTTTACCGTTGGGACCTGAACGACAACGGCAAGGATGTCGTCGTCGAAACGCGCGGCACGGCCATCGTCACGGATTCGCTTGGCGCCATCGATCTGGCGCTGGCCGGCGTCGGGCTCGCCTACGTCTTCGAGCCGCTGGTGCGCGCCGACCTTGCTGCCGGCCGCCTCGCCCAGATCCTGCCGCAGACGGCGATCGAGGAGCCGGGACTCTTCCTTTATTTCCCGCGCCGCGCGTCGATGGCGCCGAAGCTGAGGGCATTTATCGATACCGCACAAGAAATCGGCCGGGCATCCATGCGGACACCCGGCCGAGTTGCCTGAGCTCGTGAGCTCTTCATCTTAAGGGAAACGCTGCGCGTTTCCCTTGGATCAGAGCTATTTCTTGACCGCAGCCGCGACTTCCGCCGCGAAATCGGTCGTTTCCTTCTCGATGCCCTCGCCCAGCGCGTAACGCAGATAGGCGGTGATCTTCGCCGGAGCGCCGATCTCCTTCTCCGCATCCTTCAGCGCCTTCTCGACGGTGACGTCGGGATTGAGCACGAAGGCCTGCTTCAAAAGCACCACCTCTTCGTAGAATTTGCGCAGGCGGCCCTCGACCATCTTCTCGATGATGGCTTCCGGCTTGCCCGACTGACGCGCCTGGTCGGAGAAGATCGCCTTCTCGCGCTCGACAAGCGCCGGGTCGACTTCCTCGGCGGTCAGTGCGACCGGGTTGCTGGCGGCGACATGCATCGCGACCTGGCGGGCAAAGGCGTTGGCCGCATGCTCGTTGCCGGTGGTCTCGATCGCCACCAGCACGCCGAGCTTGCCGAGGCCGTCCGCAACCGCATTGTGGACATAGGTCGCCACCACGCCATGCGGCACGGTGAGCTTGGCCGAACGGCGGAAGCCCATGTTCTCGCCGATCGTGCCGACCGCGTCCTTGATGGTCTCGGTGACCGACTTGTCGGAGCCCGGATATTTGGCGGCGGCAACGGCTTCGGTCGTGCCGTAGGCGAGCGCGACCTTGGCGACGTTGGCGACGATTTCCTGGAAAGCCGCATTGCGGGCGACGAAATCGGTCTCGGAATTGACCTCGACAATGGCGGCTTCACGCACGCCGGCGTCGACGCCGATCAGGCCCTCGGCGGCAGTGCGGCCAGCCTTCTTGTCGGCCTTCGAAATGCCCTTCTTGCGCAGCCAGTCGACGGCCGCTTCCATGTCGCCGTTGGTCTCGTTCAACGCCGCCTTGCAGTCCATCATGCCCGCGCCGGTCAAGTCGCGGAGTTCTTTGACCTGTGCAGCCGATATCGTCATTGTCGCCTCTTTGTTTCAAATGCGCCGACGCACCATCGGGTTTCGATGATGCGCTCGGCAAAAGCGCTTTAGCGCGCCAACTTATTGGAAGATGAAGGCCGGGATCCGGCCTTCCTTATCAAGCTTCCGGAGCTTCGGCAGCCGGAGTATCGAGCGCCGGCTCGACCGGAGCCTCGGCCGAAGCGCCGACATCGACACCGAGCGCGCCCTGCTGGCGGGCGATGCCGTCGATGGCGGCCTTGGCGATCAGGTCGCAATAGAGCTGGATGGCGCGGGCCGCGTCGTCATTGCCGGGGATCGGGAAGTCGATCTTGTCCGGGTCGCAGTTCGAATCGATGATGGCCACGACCGGGATGCCGAGGCGCTTGGCCTCGAGGATGGCGATCGCTTCCTTGTTGGTGTCGATGACGAACATCAGGTCCGGCGTCGAGCCCATGTCCTTGATGCCGCCGAGAGCCTTGTTGAGCTTCTCGCGTTCGCGGTCGAGGTTCAGACGCTCTTTCTTGGTGAGGCCCTGGGCCTCGCCGGCGAGCGTCTCGTCGAGCTTGCGCAGGCGCTGGATCGAGTTCGAGATCGTCTTCCAGTTGGTGAGCATGCCGCCCAGCCAGCGCGAGTTGACATAGTACTGGGCCGAACGCTGCGCGGCGTCGGCGACGATGTCGGACGCCTGGCGCTTGGTGCCGACGAACAGCACGCGGCCGCCTTTGGCGACGGTGTCGGACACCTGCTTCAGCGCCTGGTGCAGCAGCGGCACCGTCTGCGACAGGTCGATGATGTGGATGTTGTTGCGGGCGCCATAGATGTAGGGCGCCATCTTCGGGTTCCAGCGGTGGGTCTGGTGGCCGAAGTGAACACCAGCTTCCAAAAGCTGGCGCATGCTGAAATCTGGCAGAGCCATTCTTTAGTTCCTTTCCGGTTGGCCTCCACGGACACAGGCATTTCGGACAGGATGTCCTGATGCCACCGGAGGTTTCAGCCGGATTTCTCCCGGGCAGACACCAAAGTCCGTGTGTGGAATGAGCGCGCATATAGAGGGGAAGTCCCATAAACGCAAGCCGAGTGTCACTTCGCGCATCAACGTGCGGCAATCAGCGCACCGGTGCCGATCATCGCGCCGCCAGCAAGCCTGTTCATGAGGCGCATGCGCTTCGGAGTTTTGAACCACCCGGCTGCCCGCCCCGCCATCGCGGCATAGAGGCCCATGGTGATGATATTGACGCTGACCACGACAAGGACCACGAGCAGGCCATCGGCGAAGGTCATGGTGTCAAGGTTGAGGATCAGCGGCATGATGGAGGCGTGGAACAGAATCGCCTTCGGATTGCCGAGCGCAATGGATGCGCCGAGAAAAAAGGACCGCGACAGCCGCGCCTGTGTCTGACGAGAGTCGTTCGGTTTCTGGGCGGTGGTCCGCCACATCCTGATGCCAAGAAAGACCAGATAAGCGGCGCCGGCGTATTTCAGCAAAAGAAAAATCCACTCGAAGGTCTGGGCCAAGGCCACCAGTCCGAGCAACGCCAGGGTGACCAGGACGGCGTCGCCCGCGGCGACTCCCATGCCGGCTATGAAAGCGCGCAAGAACCCACGCGACAGACCATTGGTGATGACCGCGAACATCGCAGGTCCAGGCGTGGCGGCGGCCAATGAAATCGCGACGCAATAAGCCAGGAACGCCGTCACCGTCATCGTCTTACCTTCCCATTCGGAACCCGCACGCGACGGAAGATCGCCACGATGTCCTCGCGGCTGCATTCGATCGCCCCAAGCCTCACCGCGCGATCACGCTCGAAGCCAGTGATATCGTAATGCGGCGCCGATGTCTTGGGCGGCCCCTGATAGGACGAGCGCTTAAGGCCTAGCTCGGCGGCAAAGCGATGGAGTTCGTCGGTATCGTCGGCGAGCAGATGGCACCAGCGGTGGCCGGCCCATTTCCAGATCGCCGCATCGACATAGACCGCCATCAGGCCCGCTGCATTCGGTGAGCCTCACACATGGCATTCGGAGACCAAGCCTGCAAGCCGGGCCGGCTGCCGTCAGCAATTGCTATTTCGAAGCAGGGCAAGGCTTGGTCTGATCGAACAGCGACAGGTTCACCAGCTTGCCGGTCATCGAGAAATCGCCATAGTCCATGACGAGGTCGCGGGTGATGCCGTTCTCATGCAGCTTGAAGCTGATCCGGTATTCCGGCACTTCCTCGCCGCTTTTGTCGGTGTCGTCGAAATAGGCGATGTCGACCGGCCAGTATTTGTCGGAGGCGAGCTTGGCCAGCGCCGGCGCTTCCGGGTCCGTCTTCTCGCCTTCGGTCTTCTTGCCGACGATGACCGTGGTGGTCATCACCTTGTTGGCGTCCTCGGAGCCGTCGAACAGGTTGGTCTGGTAGAAATTCTCGCCCTTCTCGGCCTTGCCGATCAGCTCGACCAGATGCTGGGTCGGAAACTGCGTCGCCGCGAGCTCGAGACTGTTCTTCTCCGGCTTGTCGATATCGACCTTGAGTCCCTTTGCTTCCCTGGTGGCCGTGCCTTTGACTTCCTTGTCGAGGTTCTGGTCGACAAAGGATTTGGTCACGAAGGAAAAGGTCTTGCCTTCGGCATCCTCGAAAGTCGTCGTCTGCTGGTCGGTCAGCCTGGTGTTGTCGTTGGTCACGATCTGGGTGACGAAGCGGAACTTGACCGTGTAGCCTTCACAGGCGGAGCCGTTGAACTCGTAGACCATGCGGCCGGTGATGCCGGTAATACCTGAACGGTCGGAGGCCTTGTTGAGGGTCAGATCATAGACGGCGCGATGCGCCTGCAACGCAGGCACCGCAAGAGCCGGCGCCATTGGGAACGCGGCCGAAAGACAGGCGGCGGCGAGAAAAAGACGCGTTGCGCGCATGCGTTGCTCCGGTCGTCGCGGCTGGGGGCAGGCCGCAGGGAAAGATGGTCCAGCTTAAAAAAAGTCGTGGCGGAAGCGAGGCAAAAATAGCAATTTCGGCCCGGCCAGCGCGGCGTCTTCCAGCAATAGGGAAAACCAATGAGCGAAACAATCGAAAAGCGGCTAAGCGATCTTGGCGTCACCCTTCCGGCCGCCGCCGCGCCCGCCGCCAACTACGTGCCCTATTGCCGCACCGGCAACACGATCTTCACGGCCGGCCAGCTGCCGCTGAAGGACGGCAAGCTGCAGGCAAGCGGGCTGCTCGGCCGCGACATCGACACCGCCGCTGGCAAGGAAGGCGCGAAATTCTGCGCCATCAACATTCTGGCGCAGGCCAAGGCGGCGCTCGGCGATCTCGAAAAGATCCGCCGCCTGGTCAAGATCACCGTCTTCGTCGCCTCCGCGCCTGATTTCGTCGAGCAGCATCTGGTTGCCAACGGCGCCTCCGACTTCCTGGTCGCGGTACTCGGCGAGCGCGGCAAGCACGCCCGCTCCGCCGTTGGCACCGCCTCGCTGCCGCTCAACGCAGCGGTCGAGATCGAAGCGATCTTCGAAGTCGAGTGAGGCTTAACATGACCGATCTGTCCTGGCTGATCGCGCGACCTGTCGCGCATCGCGGCTTCCACGACATGAACAAGACCCGCTGGGAGAACACGCTGTCGGCCTTCGCCGCGGCGGCCGAGCGCGGCTACGCCATCGAATGCGACGTCCATATCTCGTCCGACGGCGTCCCGGTCATCATACATGACGGCGACCTGAAACGCCTCACCGGCCAGGACGGGTTCGTCTGGCAACGCACCGCGGCCGAGCTGGCGACGCTCAGGATCGGCGGCACCAAAGACCACGTCCCGACGCTCAAGGAAGCGCTCGACCTGATCGACGGCCGCGTGCCGCTGGTGGTCGAGCTGAAAGGCGTTCCCGGTCACGACGCGGGGCTGGTGGCAAGCGTCGGCCGGCTGCTCACGCACTACAAGGGCAAGGTGGCGATCATGTCGTTCGACCACTGGCTGATCCGCGACTTCGCCAAGGATGCGCCGGGCATCCCCGGCGGGCTGACCGCCTATGGCCGGGACAACCAGCTGATCGAAGCGCATTTCGCTATGCTCGCGCACGACCTCGCCTTCACCTCCTACGCCGCCGGCGACCTGCCGAACCGCTTCGTCAGCTTCGTGCGCGAAAAGCTCAAAATGCCCGTCATCACCTGGACGGTGCACGACCAGCCGGCGGTCGACCTCACCTTCAAATATGCCGATCAGATGACCTTCGAGGGCTTTGAGCCTGATCTGGTCAAGGTCGCCTGAGGAATGCCTGAAACGTGACTTGTAGACGCCTGGGTGACGCTTAAATAAGCCCCATGGATCAAGGCGACGACGACGATGGACGAGCAGCGAACGCGGACTATGCGATCCGCGTCGCGGCGGGTATCGGCGCGTTCACCTGCGAGGAATGGAATGGCTTTGCCGGCACCACGCGTAGCGACCAAGGAAACGGCTATAACCCGCTTGTTTCATTCGCTTTTCTAAGTGCTTTGGAAGACTCCGGCTGCGCTGTCCGGCGCACCGGCTGGCAGGGTCATCACCTGCGGCTGGAAACGGCGCAGGGCAGGCTTCTCGGCGCCGTCCCTTGTTATCTCAAGTCACACAGCCAGGGCGAATATGTCTTCGACCATGGCTGGTCGGACGCCTTCAAGCGCGCCGGCGGGCGCTACTATCCCAAACTTCAATGCTCGGTGCCCTTCACGCCGGTCACCGGCCCTCGCCTGCTGGTCAGCAAAGGCGAGAATGAAGGCGCCGTGAAGGGCGGATTGGCGGAGGGCCTGAAGCTCGTGACCGACAAGCTCGGCGTCTCTTCCGCGCATGTCACCTTCGCCACCGAATCCGATGTCGCGACGCTGGAGGCGGCCGGCTTCCTGCATCGCACCGACCAGCAGTTCCACTTCTTCAACGACGGCTTTTCGACCTATGACGATTTCCTCGCCACGCTCGCCTCGCGCAAGCGCAAGGCGATGAAGAAGGAGCGCCGCGAAGCGCTTGCCGACGGCATCTCAATCGACTGGCTGACCGGCAAGGACATCACCGAAAGCGCCTGGGACGATTTCTTCGCCTTCTACATGGATACCGGCGGCAAGAAATGGGGGCGGCCCTATCTCAACCGACAGTTCTTCTCGCTGATCGGCGATCGCATGGCCGACGACATTCTCCTGGTGATGGCGAAGCGGAGCGGCCGCTACATTGCCGGTGCCATCAACTTCATCGGTTCCGACGCGCTCTACGGACGCAACTGGGGCTGCATCGAGGATCACCCCTTCCTGCATTTCGAGGTCTGCTACCATCAGGCGATCGATTTCGCCATCGAGCGCAAGCTCAAGGTGGTGGAGGCAGGCGCGCAGGGCGAGCACAAGCTGGCGCGCGGCTACAGGCCGGTGACCATGCATTCGGCGCACTACTTCTCGCATCCCGGCTTGCGCAACGCCGTCGCCGACTATCTCAGGCGCGAGCGCCGCGAGGTCGAGCGCATGGGCGAATATCTCGAAGAGCACACGCCCTTCCGCAAGGATCTTGGGGAATAGCCGGCCTCACCGCGCGCCATGCCGCTGCGATGAAAAACAGCGCCGACACGTTTGCCGCATCAGACGACAAATGTCGGCGTTCATGCAATAGCAGGGCATGCCGTCAAGAACAGCCGATAGCCTTGGCGAAGCGAATGACGCCGGCTTGATGCATGCCGTCCAAACTGCGCAGCGGTTTTGCGAGAACGACATGCATGAAAACAGAGACTTAAGGCGCGTCGCCTGAATCCATTCCGCACGACGCGCCTTAGCGATCTCGCCTGAGCGCCTTGCCGCCCGTCGGCGGCTTCGCTACACCGGACGGTGAACGCAATTGGGAGTGTCACCCCATGGCCGAAGCCTATGATCCCGGCAATATCTTTGCGAAAATCCTGCGCGGCGAGATTCCGTCGCACCGCGTCTACGAGGACGATGCGGTCGTCGCCTTCATGGATGTGATGCCGCAAGGCATAGGCCACACGCTGGTGATGCCCAAGGCGCCGTCCCGCAACATGCTCGACGCCGATCCGGCAACGCTCGGTCCGCTGTTCGCGGTCGTCCAGAAGGTGGCCGTGGCAGTGAAAAAGGCCTTCGACGCCGACGGCGTCACCATCATGCAGTTCAACGAACCGGCCTCCGGGCAGACCGTCTATCATCTCCATGTCCACGTCGTGCCACGCTTCGAAGGCGTGCCGTTGAAGCCGCATTCCGGTCAGATGGAGAAGCCGGAGGTGCTGGCCGAGCACGCCGGCAAGATCCGGGCGGCGCTGGGAAGCTGACCTAGCCTTCGACCCGGTGATTGCGCGCTGACCGCTCAAAAGAAAAGAGCCCCATTGCCGGGGCTCTTTTGCATTTCAAATGAAGGCCGATCAGCCCTTGCGCGGCAGTTGCGGCACAAGGCTGCGTTTGTTGCCGTCCTTGCCCTTCGGCTCCGGCTTCTGTGCCACGGCCTTCTTGGGCGCCGGCTTCTTGGCCACCGCCTTCTTCGGCTTCGGCGAGTCTTCCGGCTCTTCCTTCTTCGGCTGCACGGGCGACTCGTCGGCGAGCGATTCGAGCTTCAGGCCGGACTCGCCGGTTTCCTTCTTCTCGACGGTGACGCGCACCGTGCCGCCCTTCTTGAGCTTGCCAAACAGCACCTCGTCGGCCAGGGGCTTCTTAATGTGCTCCTGGATGACGCGGCCGAGCGGACGCGCGCCCATGCGCTCGTCATAGCCCTTGTCGGCCAGCCAGGCGATCGCATCCGGCGACAGGTCGAAGGTGACGCCACGCTCGGAGAGCTGGGCTTCGAGCTGCATGACGAACTTCTGCACCACCTGATGGATGACAGGCACCGGCAGCGAGCCGAACGGGATGATCGCGTCCAGACGGTTGCGGAACTCCGGCGTGAACAGCCGGTTGATCGCCTCGACATCGTCGCCCTCGCGCTTGGTCGAGCCGAAGCCGATCGCCGCGCGCTGCGCGTCCGAGGCGCCCGCATTGGTGGTCATGATCAGGATCACATTGCGGAAGTCGATCTGCTTGCCGTTGTGGTCGGTCAGCTTGCCGTGGTCCATCACCTGCAACAGGATGTTGAACAGGTCCGGATGCGCCTTCTCGACCTCATCGAGCAGCAGCACGCAATGCGGATGCTGGTCGACGCCGTCGGTCAGCAGACCGCCCTGGTCGAAGCCGACATAGCCGGGAGGCGCGCCGATCAGCCGCGAGACCGTGTGGCGTTCCATATATTCCGACATGTCGAAGCGGATCAGTTCGACGCCGAGCGAGGCGGCAAGCTGCTTGGCGACTTCCGTCTTGCCGACGCCGGTCGGGCCTGAGAACAGGTAGGAGCCGATAGGCTTCTCCGGTTCGCGCAGGCCGGCGCGCGCCAGCTTAATCGCCGAGGTCAGCGCGGTGATGGCCGTATCCTGGCCGTAGACTACGCGCTTCAGCTCGATATCGAGCCCCTGCAGCACCTTCTCGTCATCGGCCGAAACCGTCTTCGGCGGGATGCGCGCCATGGTGGCGATCGTCGCCTCGATCTCCTTGATGCCGATCGTCTTCTTGCGCTTGGCCTCCGGCACCAGCATCTGCGAGGCGCCGGTCTCGTCGATCACGTCGATCGCCTTGTCCGGCAGCTTGCGGTCGTTGATGTAACGGGCCGACAGCTCGACCGAGGCCTTGATCGCCTCGCTGGTGTAGCGGACCTTGTGGAACTCCTCGAAATAGGGCTTCAGGCCCTTCATGATCTCGATGGCGTCCTCGATGGTCGGCTCGTTCACGTCGATCTTCTGGAAGCGCCGCACCAGCGCGCGGTCCTTCTCGAAGAACTGGCGGAACTCCTTGTAGGTGGTCGAGCCGATGCAGCGGATGGCGCCGGACGACAGCGCAGGCTTCAGAAGGTTCGATGCATCCATGGCGCCGCCCGAAGTGGCGCCCGCCCCGATCACGGTGTGGATCTCGTCGATGAACAGCACCGCGCCCGGATAGTCCTCGAGCTCCTTCACGACCTGCTTCAGCCGCTCCTCGAAGTCGCCGCGATAGCGGGTGCCGGCCAACAGCGTGCCCATGTCGAGCGCGAAGATGGTGGCGTCCTGCAGCACTTCCGGCACGTCGCCCTCGACGATGCGCTTGGCCAGTCCCTCGGCGATCGCCGTCTTGCCGACGCCGGGGTCGCCGACATAGAGCGGGTTGTTCTTGGAACGGCGGCACAGCACCTGGATGGTGCGGTTGATCTCGCTGTCGCGGCCGATCAGCGGATCGATCTTGCCGGCCCGCGCCTTGTTGTTGAGGTTGACGCAGTAGGCCGTCAGCGCGTCCTGCTGCTTCTTCTTGCCGCCCTCTTCCTGCGGCTCGGCGCCGTTCTGGCCGCCCTGCTCGTCCTCGGCGCCGCGCGGCGTGCGCGATTCCGAAGCGCCCGGGCGCTTGGCGATGCCATGCGAGATGTAGTTGACCGCGTCGTAGCGGGTCATCTGCTGTTCCTGCAGGAAATAGGCGGCGTGGCTCTCGCGCTCGGCGAAGATGGCGACGAGCACATTGGCGCCGGACACTTCCTCGCGGCCGGACGACTGCACATGGATTACGGCGCGCTGGATGACGCGCTGGAAGCCTGCGGTCGGCTTCGAATCCTCGTCATAACCGGTGACAAGGTTGTCGAGCTCGGTGTCGATATAGGTGAGAACGGTATGCTTGAGCTCGTCGAGATCGACGTTGCAGGCGCGCATGACGGCGGCCGCCTCGGTGTCGTCGATCAACGCGAGCAGCAAATGTTCGAGCGTCGCATACTCATGATGCCGCTCGTTGGCGAATGTCAGCGCCTGATGTAGCGCCTTTTCCAGGCCTTGGGAGAAAGCCGGCATGTTACCTCACTTCTTCTCCATCACGCATTGCAGCGGATGCTGATTTTGTCGGGCGAAATCCATGACCTGGGACACTTTGGTCTCGGCCACCTCGAATGTGTAGATGCCGCACTCGCCCACTCCATGATTGTGAACATGAAGCATGATGCGTGTGGCGGCTTCGCGGTCCTTTTGGAAAAACCGTTCCAGGACGTGAACGACGAACTCCATCGGGGTGTAGTCGTCGTTCAGGATGAGGACCCGGTAGAGACTGGGCTTCTTGGTCTTGGTTTTGGTGCGCGTAATGACAGCGGTGCCGCGACCGGGATCGTTGCGGTCACCGTCACTTTGCATTCGCACCACGTCTGCCGTGGCAGTCAAACCGATCGTCACGTAGTCCAGCCTTTTCGATTCCCCATGCGAGTTCAACATGTAGGTTCTCGATGAACGATTTTAAGCCCTTCTGTTTAGCTGACAATATGGCTAGGTCGGCAAACCTCAGCGAATTTCTCAATCGTGAATGCAGCAAGGCGCATCGGGTTGCGATTGCGCATGAAAAAACCCGGCCGCGTTTCCGCGACCGGGTCCTTTTCGCAGGCCGGCTGGCCGTATCGGCTACGATCGGTCGAAATTACTTCGCCTTGGCGACCACCGATTCGAACGGCTTGTAGGCTTCCTTGGCGAGCTCGGCATAGAGATTGCCGATCTTGCTGGCCTCGGCCACGAAGCTCTCATAGCTCTGCTTGGCGTAATCGGTCTGGATCTCGACGGCCTTTTCGATCGACTTGGCCGAGAACAGCTTCTCGAAGGCGGCGCTGCCGGCCTCGATGCTCTTCTTGGTGTATTCGCCGGCTTCGGTGGCGATCGCCTGCGCGCCCTTGGTGAGCGAGGCAAAGCTCTTCAGCCCGGTGTCGGCAAACTCCTTGCCGTATTTCGTGAAGTCCTCATAGGTCTGGGTCATTTCACGCTTCCCTTGGTTGAAACGCCCTTTTGGCCCCGGGCGCCCTTGTGCAATGCACCTCAATATATTGTGCGATGCACAAAAGTCAAGAATCCCCTTGGTATGCAGGGGCTTCAGCGCCGGCGGCTGGTAAAATTCGATTAAAGAGAAGCTCGATTTGCCGAAAAATGGTGAACGCGGCGGTTACCATAAACGGATTGGTAACGCTGGGCGCGATAGCTTGGCCGGCAGTGAGGCAGGCACTCCCTTTGCCGCCTCCGGGGCAACGAAAATTCAGGGTAAGTAACGGTGCGTCAGGCGTTGTCGGGGCTGGTCTCCAAATCTTTCTCCCTCAAGGCAATCATGATCGCTGCGCTCGCGATGACGGTTGTCGTCGCCGATGTGGCGTCGTCAATGGCAGCAAGATCCTCGGCCATCGTCGTGGACGCCAAGACCGGCAAGGTGCTCTACTCCGCTGACGCCAATGGCCGGCGCTATCCCGCCTCGCTTACCAAGATGATGACGCTCTACCTTACCTTCGAAGCGCTGGCGAAGGGTAGGATCAGCAAGAACACCCCGGTTCCGTTTTCCGCGCATGCCTCCGCCGAGGCGCCGACCAAGCTCGGCGTGCGCGCCGGCGGCTCGGTTCCGGTCGAGACCGCGATTCTGTCGATCGTGACGAAATCTGCCAACGACTCGGCGACCGCGCTTGGCGAGATGCTCGGCGGCAGCGAGGAGAATTTCGCCCGCATGATGACGGCCAAGGCGCGCCAGCTCGGCATGAACGGCACCGTCTTCCGCAACGCCAACGGCCTGCCCGACCCCGGCCAGTTCACCACAGCGCACGACATGGCGATGCTTGGCATCGCTCTCCGCGAGCACTACCCGCAATATTATGGCTATTTCTCTCAGCGCTCGTTCCTGTATGGCCGCCAGCGCATCAACGGCCACAATCGGCTGCTTGGCCGCATCAAGGGCGTCGACGGCATCAAGACCGGCTATACCCGCGCCTCGGGCTACAACCTCGTCTCCTCCGTCGCCGACGGCGACCGCCGCCTCGTCGCCGTGGTGATGGGCGGCGCTTCCGGCCGCAGCCGCGACAACCAGATGGCCGCGCTGATCAACACCTATCTGCCGCGCGCCTCGACGCGCGGCGGCGGCGATCTCATCGCCAAGGGCAATGACAATCCGACCAAGACGTTGGCCAAGGTTTTGTTGCCCAAGCGTGACGCGCCGACGCCGGACGCCAAGCCGGCAGCGGACGACACCGTCGTTGCCTCGGCCGATGATGTCCAGGATGACACGCAACAGGTCGCCGAAGAGACGAAGCCCGTCATCAGGGTCAAGAAGGTGAAGACGGTTGCCGTCGCCGCCATGGTGCCGGCTCCCAAGTCACAGGACACCTCGTCCCAGGTCGTCACCGCCTATGCCGAGCCGGCACCTGCGGCGCCCGCGATCGATCCCGTCAAGACGTCGTCAGTGCCCTCCGGCTGGGTGGTTCAGGTTGCGTCATCGCCGACGAAAACGGGAGCCCAGGCGCTGCTCGACCAGACCGCCAAGCAGGCGCCGAAGATCCTGGCTGACGCTTCGGGCTTCACTGTCGCCTTCGACAAGGATGGCACCACCTACTACCGCGCCCGCTTCGGCGGCTTCGGCTCGAAGGACGCCGCGTGGAAGGCCTGCGATGCGCTGAAGCGCAAGAAAATCTCGTGCTACGCCGTCGAGCAGTAGGCGGCCGTTGAAATCTCCCGGAAGGTACCGGCGTCGAAGGAGACTAATCGTGATTGGAGAGCAAGACGTCCTTGGCTTCATTGATTCGCGCCGCCAGGACAGACGTGCCGCCGACATCGGCGTTCAGGCGCTGCATCAGGCGGCGGTGCGCCTTGCGGATATCCGCCGCGGCAGCCCCCGCTTCAAGACCAAGGATCTTGTAGGCCTCCTCCTTAGTCATGGCGCCCGCACCTGGCGCAACACCCAGCCCTTCGCCACCGTGCGGCTGCGCGTCCTTGCGCCAGACGGGAAAACGGCCGTCAAGATACGTCTCTAGGAGCTGGCGGCTCTCCAGATCGGGGCTGAGCTCGCCATAAAGCTGGCGCAGGTCCGTCAGCCCCATGGCCCCAAGCATCTTGCCTTCATAACGCCCGGCCAGGACAAGCCCTTCGAGCCTGCCGCTGTCATGATCGAGGTCCATTTCGAGCGCGGCGGTGCGCACCGTCGAGTGTTTGGACGCCGCGGCGCGCGCCGGAGGCCGCCTCGTGCGTATCCAGCCGACCCAGGCCAACGCTGCGAGCAGAAGCAGCCCGCCGATAAGGCTGCGGCCGAAGATCAGCATGGGCGCGCCGACCAGTCCCAGGAAGGCGGGTCCAAGCGATCTCAGGCTGTCGGCCATCCTTGCCGCATCCGCGCGCACAAAGAGCAAAGCGGCGCCGAAAAGCACCACGAGCACTGCTGCCAAAGCAAGGATCACGCCCATCGACTAGCACCGCTGTACGGATGACCGAGCATAGAAATAGGATGGGACGAAGGTCCCGCGCTTGCAAGTCCCACGTCGGACGAGCCGAAGGGCCAGCGCCGGGGACGATCCGCAAAGCCGCGCTAGAGCAGACCCAGTTCGGCGAGTTCCAGCCTGAGCTTCGGCGGCATCTCGGCGAGTGCCGCCCTACCCTTGCCGAGATCGGCCGGCGCATCGGCGGGCTTGAGGTAACGCCAGCCCTGGAAGGCGCGGCGCGGCTGCCAGTCGGTGCGCACCACCTCAGGATCGAGCACCAGATGGCAGCGACCGATCCCTTCATCGTCGATGAAGGGCCTGATCTCGGTGATCAGCTGCCGGCACTGCACGCTGCCCTTGATCACCCAATAGAGTGAGCCGCCATCGGTGATCTCGTCGCCGCGCGTCGGCACCATGCGGGTGGTGTGCCAGTGCTCGGCCGGCTCGCCCGCGCGGCGCCGCTCATCGAGACGGAAGGCAATCCACTCTTCGAGATCCTCGACGCTGTCGCAGCCGACGCACAGTTTGATGAGGTTGAGTGACATGCCCCAAGATTTAGCCGCAAGGGTTGACGCGTCAACGCCTTGAGCGACTTCTCCACAGGGCCAGTCTGGGGTCTCGGTAAGACCTCAGCACTCCACCACATTGACCGCCAGGCCGCCGAGGCTGGTTTCCTTGTATTTCTCGTTCATGTCGAGGCCGGTCTGGCGCATGGTCTCGATCGCGGCGTCAAGCGGCACGAAATGCGTGCCGTCGCCCTTGATGGCCAAGGAAGCGGCCGTCACAGCCTTCACCGCGCCAAGCGCATTGCGCTCGATGCATGGCACCTGCACCAGGCCGCCGACCGGATCGCAAGTCATGCCGAGATGATGCTCGAGCGCGATCTCGGCAGCGTTCTCGACCTGCTCGGGCGTGCCGCCCATTACCGCGCAAAGGCCGGCAGCAGCCATCGCCGAAGCGGAACCCACCTCGCCCTGGCAACCGACTTCGGCACCCGAGATCGAGGCGTTGGACTTGATAATGCCGCCGACGGCGGCAGCCGTCAGCAGGAAGTCGCGGATGCTCGACTGATCCGCTTCGGGATGGAAATGCAGCCAATAGCGCAGCACAGCCGGCAACGTGCCGGCTGCGCCATTGGTCGGCGCCGTTACCACGCGACCGCCGGCGGCATTCTCCTCATTGACCGCCATGGCGTAGATCGACAGCCAGTCATTGGCGAGCAAGGGATTGGGCCGGTTCTGCTGCCACTGTTCCTGCAGCTTGTCATGCAGTTGCCGCGCACGGCGGCGCACCTTCAGCCCGCCGGGCATGATGCCGTCCTGCGACAGACCGCGATCGATGCAGCCCTTCATCGCGCCCCAGATCGCGTCGAGGCCTGCGTCGAGCTCCTCGCGCGACATATGCTTCTCCTCGTTGGCGCGCTTCATCTCGGCAATCGAAAGCCCGCTCTTTGCCGCCATCGCCAGCATCTCGACCGCATTCTTGAACGGGTACGGCACCGTCTTGCCCTCGGTCGTCACCGAGCCCTTGGCCTTCATGCGCTGCAGCTCTTCCTCGGAAACGACGAAACCGCCGCCGATCGAATAATAGATGCGCTTGAGCAGCAGCCGGTCGGATGCGTCATAGGCATAGAAGGCCATGCCGTTGGCATGGCCGGTCAACGGCGTCTTGCGGTCGAGCACGAGGTCCTTGGCGGGATCGAAACGGTATGTCGGGTGCCCTGGCGGGGAAATCCGCTTCTCCGCGCCGATGCGGGCGACGATGCCCTCGGCCTCATCCGGATCGACCGTTTGCGGCGTCTGGCCGGCCAGGCCGAGGATGACGGCGCGGTCCGAGCCGTGGCCGATGCCGGTATAGGCAAGCGAGCCATGCAGGCTGACGCCAATACGATCGACTTTCACGCCCGCCGGCCGCGGCCAGTCGCCGGTGAGGATCTCATCGAGGAAACGGCGCGCGGCCGTCATCGGCCCCATCGTGTGCGAACTCGACGGGCCGATGCCGATCTTGAACAGGTCGAAAACCGAAAGGAACACGGGGCCGTTGTCTCCTGGAGGCCGATCAAGACTTACATATAGGAATTCCCGGGATGTTTCCGCTGTTTTGCATGGCGCGGCGCGGCGGCTGCCGACCTTGTTTGCTCCGCCAGCGACATCGTCCTCCCACGAGCTCTCGCGCCCGTCGAAGCGACGGCTCGGCCCGTGTTACAACAAGTCATGGGCGACTCACTCCACCTTTCGATGGCAGATCTGGCGGCGTTGACCTTCTTCCTGGTCGTCTGGGTGCTGCACACGCTCGCTTCCGACGGCCGGCTGATCAGCCGCGTCTCGCTGACGACCGCCATGAACGCGCAGCGTGAGGCCTGGATGCGCAACATGGCCGAGCGCGAGATCCGCATCGTCGACACCGCCATCATGGGCGGCCTGCAGCAAGGCACCGCCTTTTTTGCCTCGTCTTCCCTGATCGCGCTCGGCGGCTGCTTTGCTCGGCGCCTCCGATCGCGTGCTTCAGGTTCTGGCCGACCTGCCCTTCGGCGCGGCTTCGTCGCGCGAAGCCTTCCAGACCAAGGTGTTCGGCCTGGTGCTGATTCTCGCCTTCGCCTTCTTCAAATTCGGCTGGGCCTACCGGCTGTTCAACTATTGCTCGATCCTGATCGGCGCGGTGCCCACCCCGCATGGCCCGGCGTCGCGCAATCCGGTCAGCGAAACTGCGGTGTGGCGGGCGACGCGCATGAACGTGCTCGCCGGCAAGCACTTCAACTCCGGCCTGCGCGCCGTCTTCTTCTCGATCGGCTATCTCGGCTGGTTCGTCGATCCGGTCGTCTTCGTCATGTCGACCCTGGTGCTTCTGGCGGTGCTGGTGCGCCGCCAGTTCTTCTCGGCGGCGCGGCAGGCGGTGCTCGGTCAACCGCCCGGTCCGGGAAAAGGCTGATCGATGCGGCCGGCGATCCAATAAGCGATGAGCCCGGTCCATTCACGCAGCGCCTTGGTGGTGATTTCCAGATTGTCACCGGGGCTTGTGCGGTACAGGCGTTCCCTTCCCGTGGTCCAGTAGTCAACGGGCCAGGGTACTGTGGGAAAGCCGGCCCTGTCGAACAGCGCCTTGGCGCGCGGCATATGAAAAGCCGACGTGACGAGCAGCCAGGTCTCGCCCGGTTTCGGCATCACCAGCCTCTTTGTGAATATGACATTCTCGTACGTGGTGCGCGATTTGTTCTCAAGGACCAGGCGATCGGCGCTTACCCCGAGCGCTGTAAGCAGGCGCGGCGCGGCGTCCGCATCGCCCTCGCCTTCGCCGATCATTTCGAGCGGACCGCCGGTAACGACGACCTTTGCCGTCGGGAACCGCCGGGCCAGGACCGCCGCCTCGACGATGCGGTCGCCGCTGGCATTCAATTCATAGCCGCCGCGCACGATATTGATCGCCCCGTCCATGGCGCCGCCCAGCACGACGATACCGTCTACCTTTGCCGGCAGCGGCGGTTTCGGAAAGCGCTCTTCCAGTGGGTTGAGCATCATGACGCCAATCGACGACCATGTCGAAAGCACAAGGATGAGAAAGGCAAGGGCGCTGCCGGCGGTTGCCAAACGCCGACGTCCCAACATGCCGGCAACCAAGCCTGCCAGCAGCAGGAAGATCGCCAGGTTGAGCGGCCTGGCGACAAACCAAAAGAGCTTCGACAGGATGAAGAACATCACTCACCCCGCTGGGTCGGCACTGACCCCGACGGGATTGAGCCTACCACCATTTTTCCGGCTGGAACCTGCCCGCCGCCTGCTCGATGACGTTGGCCGTCTGGAACAGCGTTTCCTCGTCGAACGGGCGGCCGATCAGCTGCAGGCCGAGGGGCAGGCCCTTGCCGTCGAGGCCGGCCGGCACGGAAATGCCGGGAAGGCCGGCCATGTTCACCGTCACGGTGAAGATGTCGTTGAGATACATCTTGACCGGATCGGAGGCCATGTCCTCGTCGGCGATGCCGAAGGCGGCCGATGGGGTCGCGGGCGTCAGGATGATGTCGACGCCGGCGGCAAAGACGTTCTCGAAGTCGCGCTTGATCAGGGTGCGCACCTTCTGCGCCTGCAGATAGTAGGCGTCGTAATAGCCGGCCGACAGCACATAAGTGCCGATCATGATGCGCCGCTTGACCTCGCGGCCGAAACCGGCGGCGCGCGTCTTCTCATACATGTCGACGATGTCCTTGCCGAGCACGCGCAGGCCATAGCGCACGCCGTCATAACGGGCGAGGTTCGACGAAGCCTCGGCGGGCGCCACGATATAGTAAGCCGGCAAGGCATATTTGGTGTGCGGCAGCGAGATGTCGACGATCTCGGCGCCGGCGTCCTTCAGCCAGGCAATGCCTTTCTGCCAGAGCGCCTCGATGTCTTCCGGCATGCCGTCGACGCGGTACTCCTTCGGAATGCCCACCTTCATGCCCTTGATCGGCTTGCCGATCGCCGCTTCATAGTTCGGCACCGGGCGGTCGACCGAGGTCGTGTCCTTCGGATCGACGGAGGCCATCGACTTCAGCAGGATCGCGGCATCGCGCACGTCGCGCGCGATCGGTCCGGCCTGGTCGAGCGAGGAAGCAAAGGCAACGATGCCCCAGCGCGAGCAGCGCCCATAGGTCGGCTTGATGCCGACCGTGCCGGTCAAAGCGGCGGGCTGGCGGATCGAGCCGCCCGTGTCGGTCGCTGTTGCACCGGCGCAGAGAAACGCGGCCACCGACGATGCCGACCCGCCGGACGAGCCGCCCGGCACCAACTGGGCGTTGTCCAAGGTCCGCGCCGTCTTGGTGCCGCCGGCGGAAACAAAGCCGCCATCGCCCTGATGCGTCGTCGGCATGACGACCGTATCGACACGCGAGCGCCGCCATGGATTGATCACCGGGCCGTAATAGGAGGTCTCGTTCGACGAACCCATGGCGAACTCGTCCATGTTGAGCTTGCCGAGCATCACCGCGCCGTCGGCCCAAAGATTGCTGGTTACGGTCGACTCGTAGCGGGGCTTGAATCCGTCGAGCACGTGGCTGCAGGCCTGGGTGTGGATGCCTTCCGTGGCGAACAGGTCCTTGATGCCGAGCGGAATGCCTTCCAGCGCGCCGCCCTCGCCCTTGGCGAGCCTGGTATCGGAAGTCTTGGCCATGTAGCGCGCCTTCTCGGCGGTGACTGCCACATAGGCATTGAGCACCGGATTGGCGCGATCGATCGCGGTGAGATAGGCCTCGGTGATCTCGGCCGCGGTGATCTCCTTGCCGCGCAGCTTGGCGCGTGCCTCGGAAATGGTGAGATGGGTGAGATCGCTCATCAGGCAAGGCTCTTTTCGTAAAACACCGACCGCTCAGAGTCGGGATAATCCAGCACCGGTCCGCAACGCGAGAATCCGGCACGCTCATAGACGGTCCAAGCGGCGGGGTGGCGATCGCCGGTTTCGAGAACCAAGCGGGTCAGCCCTTCCTGCCGGGCGAGCGCTTCAATCCTCCCGACGATCTCGGCGCCGATCTTGCGGCCGCGATGCGAAGGCCGCGTATACATGCGCTTGACCTCGCCGGTGGCATTGTCATGGCGCTTGAGCGCGCCGCAACTGACGGCAAGGCCGTTGTCGCGGGCGATGAACACCGTCGTATCCTTGTCCGCCATCTGCTCGACGGTCAGGTGATAGCAGTGCTCGGGCGGCGTCAGTTCGAGCAGCGCGGCATTGAGTTCGGCGACCAACGCGCGGACATCGTCCTGCAAAGGCGTCTCGACGGCGATCTCGACAGCCACGGCCTACTCCACCACCTTCGGAACGAGGAAGAAATTCTCTTCCGTTGCCGGTGCGTTGGCGACGATGTCGGTAGGCTTGTTGCCGTCGGTGACGACATCCTGGCGTTTCTTCATTTCCATCGGCGTGACCGAGGTCATCGGCTCGACGCCCGAGACATCGACCTCATTCAATTGCTCGACGAAGCCGAGGATGGCGTTCAATTCGCCGGTCATGCGCTCGGCGTCCTCCTCGCTCACCGCGATACGGGCAAGGTGCGCGACGCGCTTCACGGTCTGAAGATCAACGGACATGTTCTATCGCCTCGGGAAAACCAGTGCGGGCTATAGCGGCGCGGCGCTCAGCACGCAACATGGATCATGTGGGCTGCGGACAGCCCAGCGTCGCCTCAAGCATGTCTCCCGAAGTGCGGACCGCTTTCGAGACAAAGACATGCGCAATGTCTAAAACCTGAGGCGCATGGAGCGGATCCGAACGATCGCAACGCGCTTTCGGAGAGCGCGGCTCAAATCGTGATCGCCTTGCCGATTTCCGGCAGCGCCACGTTTACGCCCGAGCCTTCCATGCCGGCGACGAACTTATCGGCGGTCCGGTCGATCATCGAGAAGGTGCCGAAATGGCAGGGAACGACCGTATCGAAGCCGAAGAAGCGGCGGCAGGCAAGGGCCGCCACCGCGCCGCCCATGGTGAAGCGGTCGCCGATCGGCACGATGCCGATCTTCGGTTCATGCAATTCGTTGATCAGGCCCATATCGGAGAAGATGTCGGTGTCGCCCATGTGGTAGAGCGTCTTTTCCTCGGGGAAATGCAGGACCAGCCCGCCCGGATTGCCGAGATAGGTGTTCGTGCCGCCTTCGCCGCCGAAAGAGGACGAATGCAGCGCCTGGACGAAGGTCGTGGTGAAAGGGCCGCAATCGACGGTGCCGCCAATATTGCCCGGATTGATCTTGTCGCCGCTGACGCCCTGGCCGACGAGATACATGCAGATCTCGAAATTGGCGACCAGCATGGCGCCGCTTTTCTTCAGCACTTCGACCGCGCCGCTGACATGATCGCTATGGCCGTGGGTCAGAAGAACGTGGGTCACGCCTTCGGCCGGTCCTTCCCAGCCGCCCGTCCATGACGGGTTGCCGACCAGATAGGGGTCGATGAGAATCGTGGCGTCCTTGGTTTCGACGCGGAATGCCGAATGTCCGTACCAGGTCAGTTTCATGAATGCTTCCTCGATTTTTCCGTTGCCGGAAGATAGAACGCTGGCGGCAAATTGAAAGTGGCGCCCCACTCCTAAACGTCAAAAGGATGTGACGCCTGGATCTCAGAGAAAGCCGTTGAGCATTATTTCAATCGAGGAACTGCCGGCGCGGCTTGCCGACGGCAAGACGCTCGCCGGGCTCGATCTCGGCGACAAGACGATCGGCGTGGCGGTCTCCGATCGCGGGCTGTCCTTCGCTCATCCGCGCCCGGTGATCCAGCGCAAGAAGTTCTCCCTCGATGCTGCCCAACTGCTCGCTCAGCTTGAGAAGGACAATGTCGGCGCCGTCGTGCTCGGCCTTCCCGTCAACATGGACGGCTCGGAAGGGCCTCGTGCGCAAAAATCCCGCGCCTTCGCCCGCAACATGGCGCCGCTTTCCGACCTGCCCTTCGTGCTGTGGGACGAGCGGCTGTCGACGGTTGCGGCCGAGCGGACACTGATCGAGATGGATTTCTCGCGCAAGAAGCGCGCCGGCAAGATCGATTCGGCGGCCGCCGCCTTTATTCTGCAGGGAGCGTTGGACCGGCTTCAGTCGCTGGGCCGAGCCGATCGGGGCTGATATCGCCCCGCCGGCGCTGCCTTATCCATTCGGCGATGTTGCGACGGCGGCGGAAGGCCCACAGCCCCATGAGCAGGAAAAAGTCGAAAACGCAGGTTCGCGCCACCATGCCCGGGATGATAGCCGGATCGACGCCGAGCATCTGGCCGTAGAGCTGGAAAGCGAAATCGTGCACCTGTCGGCTCAGCATCGCGTAGCCGAAATTCATGTCGTTGGCCGACAGGAAGAACCATCCCCAGAAGATGACCATCGGAGCAGCCCATAATGTGAATATCGTGCGCATCAGCGGCTGCCACCAGGCTTGTTTTCCGGGCGGCCGGATATGCGGGAAAGGAGCGAACTGTGCGCGGCGCCCACCGCCATGCGCGAGGCGGCGCGAACATCGCCCTCGGGCAAATTCATTGCGGCGAAGGTGGAGCGGCGTTCGGCCAGCACGGCGATGTAGGAAGCAAGCAGCGCCGTCATCTGGATGGCGACGATCATGAACAGGCCATTTATGCCCTGCGCCACGCCGCCGATGAGGATCAGCGAAAGCAGAAACGATGCCGAGATGAAGGCTATCCGCGCCACGCTCTCGCCCGCGTCCGGCCTTGCCGCCGCGTTCAGCAGCGTTTCGACGAAGGCCCAGCAGAACAACACCGCGACGGTCAGGAGCGCGATCGACAGCGGCGCCAGCACGGCAACATTTTCAAGCTCGGGAAGCCGGTGGGCCTGGACCGAGAGGCCAAGCACGCCAAACGCCGCCGCCATGCCGCGGCTGCCGTCCATGCAGATGTAGGCAAGCAGGGCGAAAACCACCGCCCAATGCAAGGCCAGAACTGAGCTCAACACGTGCCGCATACGTTTCCCGCTGGCGGAGCTCGGAGAGATCATGGTTAACCGTCCCCTACTCCAGCATGCGGAGATTGGGCTTTGCATCGGCTCGCCGCAACGGAAACCATTTGTTAAGGTTAACGGCTATCCACAGATCGGCAATCCGCCTCGGAGCATGACGCCGAAAAGTGTGAAGCGGTTTTCGGATGATATCCTGTCTCCTTGATACGGAGCAGGATCAGGTCACCGGTGGATAGAGCGTGTCGATGATCATGCGCGCGTCGTGGCGCGAATCGAGCATGCCGTAGGTGGTGCGCCACTGGCCGCCGAGCCGCGTTTCGACGAAAGCGTCGGCAATCCGCCCTGCCCCCAGCCGGCGCAGCTCCGCCGCCGCGGCCGAAAGCGCCAGCTGTTCGGTGAGCAGGCGCGCCGAGCCCTGGTCGGTCGCGGCGACCTGCATGGCCGCCTTCAGCACGCCGATGGTGCCGCGCCCGCCGGTGCCGAGATCGCGGTCGATGCCGGTCAGCACCTCCTCGAACAGGCCCGGCGCACGGCCGAGCACGCGCAACACGTCGAGCGCCATGACATTGCCCGAGCCCTCCCAGATCGCGTTGACCGGCGCCTCGCGATAATAGCGGGCAAGCGGCGCTTCCTCGACATAGCCGTTGCCGCCAAGGGATTCCATCGCCTCGTAAAGCAGCGCCGGCGCGATCTTGCAGACCCAGTATTTGACCACAGGCGTCATGGCGCGGGCAAAGGCCGCCTCGCCACGGTCGCTTGCCGCCTCGTCGAAAGAACGCGCCAGCCGGAACGACAGCGCGGTGGCCGCAGCGACATCGAGCGCCATATCGGCCAGAACCCGCTGCATCAGCGGCTGGTCGATCAGGTTTGAGCCGAACACCTGGCGATGGCGCGTGTGATGGATGGCCTCGGCGAGCCCCGCCCTCATCAACGCCGACGAAGCGACCGCACAGTCGAGCCGGGTCAGCGTCACCATGTCCATGATTGTCTTTACGCCGGCGCCCGGGTCGCCGACCATCTCGCCGATCGCATTGACGAACTCCACCTCCGACGAGGCATTCGAGCGGTTGCCGAGCTTGTCCTTCAGCCGCTGGAAGCGGAAGCCGTTGCCGGAACCGTCGCCCAGGATACGCGGAACGAGAAAGCAGGACAGTCCTTCGGATGCCTGGGCGAGCACCAGGAAGGCATCCGACATCGGCGCCGACATGAACCATTTGTGGCCGGTCAACCGGTAGAAGCCGCTTCCGGTGCGCTCCGCCCTGGTGGTGTTGGCGCGCACATCGGTGCCGCCCTGCTTCTCGGTCATGCCCATGCCGAGCGTCAGCCCGGTCTTCTGCACCGGAGGCTTCTGCGTCTGGTCGTATTTGCGCGTCGTCACGCGCGGCGCCCATTCGCGGAAAAGTTTCGGGCTCGCCATCAGCGCCGCCAGCGAGGCGCTGGTCATGGTGATGGGGCACAGATGCCCAGTCTCGAGCTCGGCGGTCAGATAGAAGCGTGCCGCCCTCACCTGATGGCGGCGGCCGATCTCGGCATCGCCGTTTTCCCACACGGAGGAATGCAGGCCGCCGGCGATCGAGCGGCGCATCAAGGCGTGATAGGCTGGATGGTATTCGACAAGGTCGAGGCGACGGCCCTGGCGGTCATGGGTCCGCAACTTCGGCGTGTCAGTGTTGGCGAGGCGGGCAAGCTCCTGCGCCTCCTGCGTCATCACGAACCGGCCAAGCCCGTCGAGATCCTTGCGCACGGGATCGGAAAAACGCTCGGCAAGCTGGATGAGCAACGGATCGCCACGCCACGCATTGCCACCCGTCAACGGCGGCGGCTGGTTGATCACCTCGTCGGTCACGCCCAATCCTTCAGTTGCCCAATCCTTCAGTTGGCCGAGAGGTTCTTACCATTTCCAAGCCCGCGGTCGCGAATCCGAACCCACTGGGCCTTATAGCCCAAGCCACGGAAGCCGCGCGACGAAAATACCAGGGAGAACGCCCGCAATCCAAAGCTGGCGCTTGCGACAGGCCGGGCCGCACCCTATAGCAGCGCCTTGAGATGACCGACGCTTCGTCCCTGCCGCTCTTCCCCCACCGCCACCTTCTGGGCATCCGCGACCTTTCCCCGGCTGATATCGAGCTGTTGCTCGATCGCGCCGACCGGGCCGTGACGATCTCACGACAATCGGAAAAGAAGACCTCGACGCTGCGCGGCCGCACCCAGATCAACCTGTTCTACGAGGCATCGACCCGCACGCAGTCGTCCTTCGAGCTCGCCGGCAAGCGTCTCGGCGCCGACGTCATGAACATGTCGGTGGCAAGCTCCTCGGTGAAGAAGGGCGAGACGCTGATCGATACGGCGATGACCCTCAACGCCATGCGGCCCGACATCCTGATCATCCGCCACCAATCGGCGGGCGCAGCTGCCCTGCTCGCCCAGAAGGTTGGCTGCTCGGTGGTCAATGCCGGCGACGGCGCGCATGAGCATCCGACGCAGGCGCTGCTTGACGCGCTGACCATCCGCCGCGCCAAGGGGCCGCTGTCGAAGCTGATCGTGGCGATCTGCGGCGACATCCTGCATTCGCGCGTCGCCCGCTCCAACATTATGCTTCTGAACGCGCTTGGCGCGCAGGTGCGCGTCGTCGCTCCCTCGACGCTGTTGCCCTCCGGCATCGACAGGATGGGGGTGATCGTGTCGCGCTCGATGGCCGAAGGCCTCAAGGACGCCGACGTGGTGATGATGCTGCGCCTGCAGCGCGAGCGCATGGAAGGCGCCTTCGTGCCGTCGATCCGCGAATATTTCCACTATTTCGGCCTGGATGCCGAAAAGCTGAAAGCCGCCAAGGACGATGCGCTGGTCATGCATCCCGGCCCGATGAACCGCGGCGTCGAGATCGCCTCCGAAATCGCCGACGGGCCACAGAGCGTCATCCAGGAACAGGTGGAGATGGGTGTCGCCGTGCGCATGGCGGTAATGGAAGCGCTGCTTGACCCGCGCCGCAACCATGAGGGGCGCGGCGCATGAGCGTGACCGTCTTCAGCAAGGCGCACATCGTTGACCCCTCGCGCGGCGTCGACGAGATCGGCAGCGTCATCGTCGACGGCCGCAAGATCGTCGCAGCCGGAAAAGCGGCATTGAACCAGGGCGTGCCGGAAGGCGCCACCGTCGTCGACTGCGCCGGCAAGACGATCATTCCAGGCCTTGTCGACGCGCGCGTCTTCATCGGCGAGCCCGGCGGCGAGCATCGCGAGACCATCGCCTCGGCAAGCGTGGCGGCCGCCGCCGGCGGCGTCACCTCCATCGTCATGATGCCGGACACCGATCCGGTGATCGACAATGTGGCGCTGGTTGAGTTCGTGCTGCGCACGGCACGCGACACCGCAAGCGTCAACATCTTCCCGGCGGCCGCGATCACCAAGGGCCTCGAGGGCCGCGAGATGACCGAATTCGGCCTGCTGCGCGAGGCCGGCGCCGTCGCCTACACTGATGGCCGCCACACGATCGCCAATGCACTAGTGATGCGCCGCGCGCTGACCTACGCCCGCGATTTCGGCGGCGTGATCGCGCATGAAACCCAAGATGCCGACCTCGCCTCGTCCGGCGTGATGAACGAAGGGCTCTATGCGAGCTGGCTCGGCCTGTCGGGCATTCCGCGCGAGGCGGAGCTGATCCCGCTCGAACGCGACCTGGCATTGGCACGGCTGACCGGCGGAGCCTATCACGCGGCAAAAATCTCGTCGGCGATGGCGGCCGGCGCGGTGAACCGGGCAAAGACGGATGGCGCCAATGTCACGGCCGGAGTCGCCATTCACAATCTGTCGCTCAACGAGAACGACGTCGGCGAGTACCGCACCTTCTTCCGGCTGACCCCGCCCTTGCGCGCCGAAGACGACCGGCTGGCGATGATCGAGGCGATCAAGGACGGCACGATCGACATCATCGTCTCCTCGCACGACCCGCAGGACGTCGACACCAAGCGCCTGCCCTTCGCCGATGCCGCCGCCGGCGCTATCGGGCTGGAGACGCTGCTTGGCGCTGCACTTCGGCTCTACCACAATGGCGACGTGCCGCTGTTGAGGCTGATCGAGACGCTGTCCACCGCGCCGGCAAGATTGTTCGGCCTGCCGGGCGGCACGTTGCAGCCCGGCGCGCCGGCCGATCTCGCGGTCCTCGATCTCGACGAGCCGTGGATCGTCAGCGAAAGCGGCCTTCGCTCGCGTTCGAAGAACACCTGCTTCGAAGGCGCGCGCCTGCAGGGCAAGGTCGTGCAAACGGTGGTGGCGGGCCTCACGGTGTTTACTGCATAGACCACCCGTCGCCTTGAACTCTGCCGAGCCTGCCTCACAGAGTTGCTTGGCGAACCCTTCCGACTCTACCATTATGACTAACTGATCCTCGAGCAGGCCATATCTTGCCGACTGTGGTTGCATAGCGCACATTAAATCAACCTTAGGCTGAGCACCCGGAGACAAAGGAATATGGGGGAGACAATGGGTTACGCGATCGCGCTCGTCTTCGGCTATCTGCTCGGCTCGATCCCGTTCGGGCTCTTGATCACCCGCGCCGCCGGCCTCGGAGATGTCCGCAAGATCGGCTCCGGCAATATCGGCGCGACCAATGTTCTGAGGACAGGCAATAAGGGCCTCGCTGCCGCAACGCTGCTGCTCGACGCGCTGAAGGGCACGGCCGCGGCGCTGATCGCTGGGCATTTTTCGCCGGACTTCGGACTGTTGGCCGGCTTCGGCGCCTTCCTCGGCCATCTCTTCCCGGTGTGGCTTGGCTTCAAGGGCGGCAAGGGTGTCGCAACCTATCTCGGCGTGTTGATCGGCCTTGCCTGGCAGGGCATGCTCGTCTTTGCCGTCGTCTGGCTCGCTATGGCGTTCCTGTTCCGCTACTCCTCGCTGGCGGCATTGGCGGCCGCGGTGGTCGTGCCGATCGCGCTCTATTTCATAAGCACGCCGCAGATCGCCGGCTTGTTCGCGGTGATGAGCCTGATCGTCATCATCAAGCATCGCGCGAACATCTCGCGGCTGCTGGCCGGCACCGAGGGCAAGATCGGGGCGAAGGGATGAGCGCCCTGGCCGCCGGCCCGCGTCTCAGTGACCGGCAGCGGCTTGCCTGGCTTCGCCTGATCCGCACGCCCAATGTCGGTCCGGCCTCGTTTCGCGAGCTGATCAACCGCTTCGGCTCGGCCGAAGCCGCGCTTGAAATGCTGCCGGAGCTGATGATCTCCGGCGGTGCCAATCGCATGGTCCGCGTCCCCTCAGTCGCCGAAGCCGAAGCCGAACTGGAAGCCGCCCGGCGCGCCGGCGCCCGCTTCGTCGGCATCGGCGAGGCCGATTATCCGCCCTTGCTGAAGACCCTCGACAACCCGCCGCCGCTGCTGGCGGTGAAAGGCGAAGGCGCGGTCTTCCGCTTGCCGGCGGTGGCGATTGTCGGCGCCCGCAATGCCTCGCTGGCCGGCATCAAGATGGCGCGCATGCTGGCAGCCGATCTCGGCCGCGAAGGCTACGCCATCGTTTCCGGCCTGGCGCGCGGCATCGATACCGCCGCGCATAAGGGCAGCGTCTCGACCGGCACAGTCGGTGTTCTGGCCGGCGGGCTCGATGTTCCCTACCCGCCCGAGAATGCCGGCCTGTGCGACGAGATCGCCGATCGCGGCGGCGCCGTCGTGTCGGAAATGCCGTTCGGCTGGCAGCCGCGCGCGCAGGACTTCCCACGCCGCAATCGCCTGGTCGCCGGAATGGTGCTTGGGCTGGTGGTGGTCGAGGCGGCGCAGCGCTCCGGTTCGCTGATCAGCGCCCGCTTGGCCAACGAAATGGGCCGGCTGGTCTTCGCCGTGCCGGGCTCGCCGCTCGATCCGCGCGCCACCGGCTGCAACGCGCTGCTCAAGGACGGCGTCACACTCGTCACCGAAGCCGCCGACGTGCTCGGCGCGCTGGCGCCGCTTGCCGGCATCCGGCTCCCAAGAAACGCCCCACTTGCCGAGGCGCCCGACATGTCGGCCATGCCGCCGCCCCGCGAAAGCGAACGCGCCGATGTGCTGGAAGCGCTCGGGCCAACGCCGACCGCAGTGGATGATATCATCCGCCACACCGGACTGAGCGCCGCGCAGATTGCGATGGTGCTTCTGGAACTCGACTTCGCCGGGCGGATCGAGCGCCACGCCGGCGGGAATGTGTCGCTGATCGCATGACTTGGCGCGTGCGCCCGCAACGCCGATTTCTTCACCGGAACAAATATTTGGACACTTCCGGATTGCCGCGGCGCCACATCACATTGTCGAGGAAATAATGGTGCACATTGATGAAGATCAGCACGATGAAGAAGAACAGCGACGAACCGAGTACCTGCTTGTCGTAGGGGACCAGGGCGGTCAGCGCGAACGGGATCAGCCAGAAGCCGAGATAGCCGAGTGCGCCACCCCCGATAATGAATCCCAGCATCCGCAGCCTGTAGCGAGGCCCGAGCACGGATAATATCTTCGGCTCCGGATCCCGGGCGGCATCCAAGACGTCACGCTCGACATTGGTTTGATAGCGCCACACCACCGCCAGATATTGCAGCGAGTGCAGCGCCGGTACCACCAGCAGCCAGAGCGGGTTTATTCTGGCAATCAGGATCCAGAGATAGAGGGACGCGACATAGGCAACGATACCGTTATACGGCAGGCCGCCGTTCTTTCGCCAACGGTTGGCCAGCATCAGGAGCGTAGCCGCTGTCGATGCGACGGCAGCCGCCAAGGCAATATCGGTGATCCATGAAGGCGCGGCGAAGGTGTAATACTGAAGCCCGTAATACTGTCCCGCGGTCACCGCCGTGTTGGTCTGCAGCCAGGCCAGGATCCACACCGCGTAGCTGTTGACGAGCAGCACCTTCTTGTCGCGGTCATCGAAGAATTTGCGTTTCAAGACGGCGTCGACCATCAGCATGCCGTAGCCTTGCTTGACGTAATGCCACCCGACGAAGAAGAACATCGCGTTGGCCGCGAAGCCGAGCAACCGCGTGTTCGACGTCGCCGCGCCATAAGCGAAGAACAGGACCATGATCACCGGAACGACGACACCGGCGAAAATGTAGCGGAGCTGCAGGCTTCTGTCGTAGCCGTCGCCACGCGCCTTCCGGCCGAAATTGCGATAGAAAATCTGGTAGGAATGCGCGAAATGCGGATAGTTCACCAGATAGGCCACGACGACCATCGTCGCGGCTAACGGACCTTCGTACTCACGCGGAATAAAGAACAGCACGGGCAGGATCAGAAACGCGCTGCCGCCGAGCATGAGGAAATCGGCGACCGGGCCGAAGAGATATTTGCCGGGCGGCGTCGCCGCTTTACGGGCGGTGGTCTCTACCGAAAGGTCAAGTGCCATCCTGGAGCCTCCCTCGGGAGGCCGAGTTTAACCATGACCCTGCCCATGGGACAAGTTTGCCGCGGGCCGACTCTCATTGGTCTTGGGGAAAGTCACGCCGTTAGGGTAAGGCAGCCCGAGCGATCTTCATCAGCCGCTTTCTGGCTTCTGCCACGCGCTTCTGTTCCAACCTTATGCGGTCGCACAGCGCAAGGTTGATCCCTACGCCGCAGTCCTCGTCCAGCATTTCCTTTGCGTGATTGAGAGAAGTCTCTGCGCGCTTTACGTTTTGCCTGGCCCTGGCCAGTTCCAAGTTCAGTACGTCCACTGTCTCCGCATCCCAGATTGCGGTCCCTTCAACAGGGAAACAGCCGCGCGCAAGTTTTTGTTCCGATTGCCGGGGACGCAGACGACAGGTCCTGCTTCGATCGCCCGTATGGAAGCGTCGGCAGGTTTGCTCTGGCATCTATTTGGTGTTGAAAATTTGGTGAGCGCGATGGGATTCGAACCCATGACCTACTGATTAAAAGTCAGTTGCTCTACCGGCTGAGCTACGCGCTCCCGCGGGCTCGAAACGCCGCCCTCGAAATTGCGCGGAACATAGGGAGAGTGCCGCGGCCGGTCAACCGGAAAAAGACGGGCTTCCAAGGCGGATTTTTTGAACGGATTCGAAGGGGCGCCGAGGGTGTTTGCGAACGGCTTTCGATGCCTGCGCCAATGGCCCGGCTCCGGGCTCCTTCAGAAAATCCCCACAATAACAAATCCCTACAATAACAATGGGCTGAAACAATGGGCTGATGGTGGAATGAGGAACCATTGCAACCGAGGCCCGTTTCGCAAAACAGGGACGTCCCATCAACCATCGAGGAGAAGATCAATGAACAAGATCGCATCGGGCCTGTTGGCAACCGCTCTCTCGGCGTCGTTCGTCGCGGCGGAGATGGTGCCGGTCAACGCTCAGCCAGCTTATGTGCCACAACCCCAGGGCCTGTCGTCAGATATCCAGACCGTACAGTATGAGGATTGGAGAAGGCACCGTACCTTCAACCGGGATTTCTCGCGTCGTGGTGACGCCGTCTACTGGAACGGCCATCGCGGCTATCGTGAATATCGCCACGGCTATCGTCGGCATGGCGACTATTGGTTCCCGCTGGCAGCCTTCGCCACCGGTGCGCTGATCACCGGCGCGATCGTCAACAGCGAGAACAACCGCGTCTATCGCGGCAATTCCCATGTCCAATGGTGCTATGACCGCTACCGCTCCTATCGCGCCTCGGACAACACCTTCCAGCCTAACAGCGGTCCGCGTCGGCAGTGCGTGTCGCCCTATTGACGACTCCAGTCAGTACCCAGGGCCTGACCGAGCCCGCACCGCAAGGCGCGGGCTCTCTCGTTTTGATTTGCTTTTGCAACAAAGGACTTGGTCAGTTCGCCCATCATATAGTCTTGAAAACCAAATATAGAGCGCCGCCTTCACCGCTCGGGGAGCGGTAAGCTCCAAGCGCATTGCAAACCCGAACCATCGCTGCCGTCAGTTCCCAGCCGAGTGCTTCCAGGTCACCGCCCGTGTCGTCCACATAGGCTCGGGCCAGGTCGTCCACGCCCTTTTCTTCGCCGAAGGACCGCACCAGTTTCGCGTCGCCGAGAAGTTCGCCAGGCAAGTTCGAATTGGCCCACGCCCAGAGCCAATTGCCGGCCTTGGCGCTGGTGGAGCCCGCAATCTGGATTTCCGAAACGACTTGACGCCACTCTGGTCGGAAAACACCAGCTTCCCTGCCGTCAAGTCGTAGTTATAACGTGACCAGCTGCCGAGGCGGAAATCCTTCGCCAGGCGCGCATTCTTGGCCGTGAGCTGTTGGAGGGCCTCATCGCGCCAAGCAGGATACCAATCCGGCTGCATTCCCCTCGCCCAATCCCGTATATCGCTATCGCACGCTTAGCGTCCTGCGCACCGCATCGCGCCATCCGGCCAGTTTCGCCCCGCGCATTGCGGCGTCCATCTCCGGCTTGAAGCGCCACTCCAAAGCCCAGCTCTTCGCGAATTCCTTCGCTTTCGGCCACACGCCGGCCTTCGAGCCGGCAAGCCACGCCGCGCCCAGCGCCGTCGTCTCCAGGATCGTCGGACGGTCGACCGGTGCGTCGAGAATGTCGGCGAGCCGCTGCATGGTCCAATCGGATGCCACCATGCCGCCGTCGACGCGAAGCACTGTCTTGGCTGACGCGCCTTTCCAGTCCTTGCGCATCGCGTCGAGCAGGTCTCGCGTCTGGAAGGCGACCGATTCAAGTGCCGCGCGCGCGAACTCGGCCGGGCCCGAATTGCGCGTCAGGCCGAAGATCGCGCCGCGCGCATCCGCGTCCCAATGCGGCGCGCCCAGGCCGACAAAGGCCGGCACCAGGTAAACCTGCTGCGCCGGATCGGCGCTCGCCGCGAGCACACCACTTTGCTCCGCCTTGCCGATCACCTTAATGCCGTCGCGCAGCCACTGCACGGCGGCGCCCGCGATGAAGATCGAACCTTCCAGCGCATAAGTGGTCTTGCCGTTCAATCGGTAGGCGATCGTGGTCAGAAGCCGGTTCCTCGAGCGCACCAGGTCAGCACCGGTGTTGAGCATCGCGAAACAGCCGGTGCCGTAGGTCGACTTCATCATGCCGGGTTCGAAACAGGCCTGGCCGATGGTCGCTGCGTGCTGGTCGCCGGCGACGCCGAGGATTCGCATCTCGGCCCCGAAAAGGCTTTTCTCGGTGACGCCGAAGTCATCGGCGCAATCCTTTATCTCCGGAAGGATCGCGGCCGGTATGTTCAGGATCGAGAGCAGCTCTTCGTCCCAAGCATTCTTCTCGATGTTGTAGACCAGCGTGCGCGAAGCATTGGTCGCGTCGGTGGCGTGCACTTGGCCGCCGGTCAGCCGCCAGATCAGGAAACTGTCGATAGTGCCGGCAAGCAGTTCGCCCTTCTCGGCGCGCTTCCTGGCACCCTTCACCTTGTCCAGCATCCAGGCGATCTTGGTGCCGGAGAAATAGGGATCGAGCAGCAGACCGGTCTTCTTCGTGAATTTTTTCTCCAGCCCCTGCTTCTTCAGCTTATGGCAGAGCGGCGCGGTACGCCTGTCCTGCCAGACGATCGCATTATGGATCGGCTTCCCGGTCGCCTTGTCCCAGATGACGACCGTCTCGCGCTGGTTGGTGATGCCGATCGCGGCGACATCCGATGCCGCGCGCCCGGCCGCCTTCAGCGCCAATTTCACCGTGGCGAGAACGCTGGCCCAGATGTCTTCCGGGTCATGTTCGACCCAGCCGGAAGCCGGATAATGCTGCGTGAATTCCTGCTGGCCGGTGCCGGCAACCTTCATCTTGTCGTCGAACAGGATCGCCCGGGTCGAGGTCGTTCCCTGGTCGATCGCCAGCACAAAACCGCTCATTCATCCCTCCACTTCTCATGCAACAGGGGAGACGGCCAAGCCGCCTCCCCTGCACTTCCTACGTGGGCAAGCACGCCCGCGTCATGCAGTTACTGCTGCTGCCAGCTCTTCACCAGTTCGTCGTAGTTGATGGTGATCGGCTTTTCCTTTTCGTTCTCGATCTTCAGCTGAGGAGCGAGATTGCCTTTCTTGACCGCGTCGGCGTTCCAGTAGGCAAGATCGTGCTCTTCGGCCATCTTCGGGCCGATGTCGCCCTGGACGCCCGACTTCTCGATGCGGCTCATGACCTTTTCCTGCTCGGCGCAGAGCGAGTCCATCGCTTCCTGGGCCGACTTGGCGCCGGACGAGGCATCGCCGATCGCTTGCCACCAGAGCTGCGCCAGCTTCGGATAGTCAGGCACGTTGGTGCCGGTCGGCGACCACTGGACGCGGGCCGGCGAGCGATAGAACTCGATCAGGCCGCCGAGCTTCGGAGCGCGCTCGGTGAAGCTCTTGTCGTGGATCGTGCTCTCGCGGATGAAGGTCAAGCCGACATGGCTCTTTTTCACGTCGACCGTCTTCGAGGTGACGAACTGCGCGTAGAGCCAGGCGGCCTTGGCGCGATCGTCAGGCGTCGACTTCATCAGCGTCCAGGAACCCACGTCCTGATAGCCGAGCTTCATGCCGTCCTTCCAATAGACGCCGTGCGGCGACGGCGCCATGCGCCATTTCGGCGTGCCGTCGTCGTTCAGCACCGCCTTGGCGCTTGCGTCGACCATCGAAGCGGTGAAGGCGGTGTACCAGAAGATCTGCTGGGCGATGTTGCCCTGCGCCGGGACCGGGCCGGATTCGGAGAAGGTCATGCCCTGCGCTTCGGCAGGAGCATAGGCCTTCAGCCAGTCGAGATATTTCTGGATCGAGTAGACCGCGGCCGGGCCGTTGGTGTCGCCGCCGCGTGCAACGCAGGAGCCCACGGGTCGCGACTTCTCGTCGACCTTGATGCCCCATTCGTCGACCGGCAGGCCGTTCGGGATGCCCTTGTCGCCATTGCCGGCCATGGAAAGCCAGGCATCGGTGAACCGCCAGCCGAGCGACGGGTCCTTCTTGCCGTAGTCCATGTGGCCGTAGACTTTCTTGCCGTCGATCTCGCGGCCGGTGAAGAACTGGGCGATGTCCTCATAAGCCGACCAGTTGACGGGGACGCCGAGATCGTAGCCGTACTTGGCTTTGAAGTCGGCCTTGTTCTTCTCGTCGTTGAACCAGTCGTAGCGGAACCAGTAGAGGTTGGCGAACTGCTGGTCGGGGAGCTGATAGAGCTTCTTGTCGGGCGCCGTCGTGAACGAGGTGCCGATGAAGTCCTTCAGGTCGAGGTTCGGATTGGTGACGTCCTTGCCTTCATTCGCCATCCAGTCGGTCAGGTTGCGCACCTGCTGGTAGCGCCAGTGCGTGCCGATCAGGTCGGAGTCGTTGACCCAGCCGTCATAGAGGTTCTGGCCGGTCTGCATCTGGGTCTGGATCTTTTCGACGACGTCGCCTTCCTGGATGACGTCATGTGTGACCTTGATGCCGGTGATGGCGGAGAAGGCCGGTGCCAGCACCTGTGACTCGTATTGGTGCGTGGCGATGGTTTCCGAAACGACCTTGATGTCCATGCCGGCGAACGGCTTGGCTGCGTCGATGAACCACTGCATTTCCTTTTCCTGATCGGCGCGTGAAAGCGTCGATAGGTCGCCTATCTCCTTGTCGAGAAAGGCTTTTGCTTCATCCATTCCGGCATAGGCATGGCCTGCCCCCAGCAATAGGACAAGGGCTGTCGATGTTAGAAATTGCCGTCGCATGTGTCTCCTCCAGTCTTAAGTTGCAAGTGCGATCCGGGCGGCCGCCAGCACGCGGCCGCTCCGGCTATTCCCCCTCTATACGTATCGGAACACGCCAACGGCGTAGACCACGGAGAGAGCGAGAGCCCACCACAGGTTGGGTCCAACCAGACCCAGCCAAGCGAGATGGATGAATGCGCTGCCAAGCAGCGACAGGAACAAACGATCGCCGCGCGTCGTCTCGAAGCGCAGCACGCCGACGCGCGGATTGCCGCCGGGCGAGGCATATTCCCAGACGCCCATGCCAAAGAGCATCAGTGCGATGACGATGAAGAAGGCGGCCGTCGGCCACGTCCACGCCATCCAGGAGAAGTCGAGGTTCATGGCTTAGACCCTCCCCAGCGCAAAGCCCTTGGCAATATAGTTTCGCACGAACCAGATGACCAAGGCGCCGGGGATCAGCGTCAGCACGCCGGCGGCGGCGAGCAGGCCCCAATCCATGCCGGCGGCAGAGACCGTGCGGGTCATGGTGGCGGCGATCGGCTTGGCGTCCGTCGTGGTCAGCGTGCGGGCGATCAAGAGCTCCACCCACGAGAACATGAAGCAGAAGAAGCAGGCGACGCCGATGCCGCTCGCGATCAGCGGCATGAAAATCTTCAGAAAGAAGCGCGGGAAGGAATAGCCGTCGATATAGGCGGTCTCGTCGATCTCCTTCGGAACGCCGGACATGAAGCCTTCGAGTATCCACACCGCCAGCGGCACGTTGAACAGGCAGTGCGCCAGCGCCACGGCGATATGGGTGTCGATCAGGCCGAACGCCGAATAGAGCTGGAAGAACGGCAGCGCGAACACCGCCGGCGGCGCCATGCGGTTGGTCAAAAGCCAGAAGAACAAATGCTTGTCGCCGAGGAAGCGGTAACGCGAGAAGGCGTAGGCCGCCGGCAGCGCCACCGCCACCGATATCACCATGTTCATCACCACATAGGTGATTGAATTGATGTAGCCCGAATACCAGGACGGGTCGGTGAAGATGGTGCGATAGTTCGCCAGTGTCGGATTATGCGGGAACAGCGTCAGCGACGACACGATCTCCGCATTGGTCTTGAAGCTCATGTTGATGAGCCAGTAGATCGGCAGCAGGATAACGATGATGTAGACCGTCGGCACGATCCACCACCAGCGCGACTCCTCGCCGCGGCGGCGCATCAGCTTCGCCACCTGGTCCTGCGATAGCGTGCTGCCCACTTCGGTGACCGCCGTCTCGCTCACGCGTGTCGTCTCGTTGGCGCCCGCCATCTGTCAGCGCTCCGCGTCGTAGTTGGTCATCACGGTGTAGAACACCCACGACAACAACAGGATGATCAGGAAGTAGACCAGCGACATTGCCGCCGCCGGACCGAGGTCGAACTGGCCGAGCGCCGTCTTGACGAGGTCGATCGACAGGAAGGTGGTCGAATTGCCAGGGCCGCCGCCGGTAACGACGAAGGGCTCGGTATAGATCATGAAACTGTCCATGAAGCGCAACAGCACGGCGATCAGCAACACGCGCTGCATCTTGGGCAGTTGGATATAGCGGAACACCGCCCAGCGCGAGGCGCCGTCGATCTTGGCCGCCTGGTAGAAGGCATCGGGAATCGAGACCAGCCCAGCATAGCAAAGCAGCACGACCAGGCTGGTCCAGTGCCAGACATCCATGATGATCACGGTGACCCAGGCGTCGATCGGATCCTGGACGTAGTTGTAGTCGATGCCGAGCGCATTGACGTAATAGCCGAGCAGGCCGATGTCGTTGCGGCCGAAGACCTGCCAGATCGTGCCGACGACATTCCAGGGAATGAGCAGCGGCAGCGCCATCAGCACCAGGCAGACCGGCACGCCCCAGCCCTTCTTCGGCATATTGAGCGCGATGAAGATGCCGAGCGGCACCTCGATCGCCAGGATGATGAAAGAGAAGATCAGGTTGCGCACCATCGCTTCCCAGAAGCGGTCGGAATGCAGCAATTCCTCGAACCATTCGGTGCCGGCCCAGAAGAAGACGTTGTTGCCGAACGTGTCCTGCACCGAATAGTTGACGACCGTCATCAGCGGGATGACGGCCGAGAACGCCACCAGCGCCAGCATCGGCAGGACAAGGAACCAGGCCTTGTTGTTCCAGGTCTTGTCCATCTATGCCCCCATCTCGACGCGCCAGGAATCGGCATAGATGTTGATGCCAGCCGGATCGAAGCGGACTCTTGGTTCGGCCGGCACCTCGTCGTCCTCGCCGATTACAGCGGCAATCTCCCTGCCCTCGAGGTTGGCGCGAACGACCTTATGGCGGCCGACATCCTCGACCTTGCTGACCTGCACCGCCATGCCCTCGCGGCCGAGCCGCACATATTCGGGGCGAATGCCGAGCTCGACGGCGCCGGCCTCAGCCTTCGGCACGCCCGGAAGCTCGATGCGCTGCGCACCGAGCTTCGCCGTCCTGCCTTCCAGCGCAACCGGCAGCACGTTCATGCCCGGCGAGCCGATGAAATAGCCGACGAAAGTGTGGCGCGGGCGCTCGAAGAGTTCGGCCGGCGTGCCGATCTGGACGATCTCGCCGTCATACATGACCACAACGCGGTCGGCGAAAGTCAGCGCTTCGGTCTGGTCATGCGTGACATAGACCATGGTGTAGCCGAAGCGCCGATGCAGCTGCTTCAACTGCGAGCGCAGCACCCATTTCATATGCGGGTCGATCACGGTGAGCGGTTCGTCGAACAGGATGGCGTTGACGTCGGAACGCACCAGGCCGCGTCCAAGCGAGATCTTCTGCTTCTGGTCTGCAGTGAGCCGCCGCGCCTTCCTGTTCGCCATCGAAGCGAGATCGATCATGTCGAGCGTCTCGCGCACCTTGCGATCGACATCGGCTTCGGGCACGCGCCGGTTGCGCAGCGGGAAGGCCAAGTTGTCGTAGACGGTCATGGTGTCGTAGATGACCGGGAACTGGAACACCTGCGCGATGTTGCGCTCCTGCGTCGACAGATTGGTCACGTCGCGGCCGTTGAACAGCAACCGGCCATGCGAGGGGTGCAGCAGTCCCGAAATGATGTTGAGCAAGGTGGTCTTGCCGCAGCCCGACGGCCCAAGCAGCGCGTAGGCGCCGCCATCCTCGAAGGTGTGATGCACTTCCTTCAGCGCGAAATCCGAATCCTTCTGTGGGTTGGGCAGGTAGGAATGGCGAATGTGGTTGACCTCGATGCGGGCCATCGTTTTCTCCTCAGGCCGCCAGCTTTGCCGCCGTCACGGCGCGGCCGTTCTGGTCGAACACCATGATGTGGCGGGGATCGATGAACACCTCGACCTCGTCGTCCGTCTCGAAATCGAGAATGCCATGCGCCAGCATCACCCAGCGCGCATCGGCGAAATCGAGATGGACGAAGCTCTCCGAGCCGGTGATCTCGGTGATGGTGACCTTGGCCCGCACCGGCACGGCGCCGGCGTTCGGCCGCTCCAGCGACAAATGATGCGGCTGGAAGCCGATCGTGTAGCTTGCGTCCGAGATGCCGTTGAGCTCCGGCGGCACCGGCAATTTGACACCGCCTTCGAGCAGGAAGTCCGATCCCTTCTTGGAGAGCACGATGGTGTTGAGCGGCGGATCGGCGAAGGTCCTTGCCGTTACCAGGTCGGCCGGCTTGCGGAAGACTTCGACGGTTGGACCGAATTGCGTGACGCGGCCTTCCGAAAGCGTGGCCGTATTGCCGCCGAGAAGCAGCGCTTCGTGCGGCTCGGTCGTCGCATAGACGAAGATGGTGCCGGCGGCGGCGAAGATCTTCGGCAATTCGGCGCGCAACTCCTCGCGCAGCTTGTAATCGAGATTGGCCAAAGGCTCGTCGAGCAGCACCAGGCTGGCATTCTTGACGATGGCGCGAGCAAGCGCGGTGCGCTGCTGCTGGCCCCCGGACAGGCTGAGCGGCGTGCGGTCGAGATAGGGCGTGAGCTTCAAGAGCGCCGCCGCGTGGCGCACCTCCTTGTCGATTTTCGCCTGCTCGACGCCGGCCACCCGCAGCGGCGAGGCGATGTTCTCGTAGACGGTCATCGCCGGGTAGTTGATGAACTGCTGGTAGACCATGGCGACGTTGCGCTTCTGCACCTTCTGTCCGGTGACGTCCTTGCCGTCGAACCAGACCGAGCCGGAAGTCGGCGCGTCGAGGCCCGCCATCAGCCGCATCAGGCTGGTCTTGCCGGAAAGCGTCGGGCCAAGCAGGACATTCAGCGAGCCGTGCTGAAGCGTCAGCGACACGTCGCGGATATGCTCCTGCGCGCCGACCGTCTTCGTCACGTTCCTCAGTTCCAGCATCACGCCTCCTCCCAGGCCTTACGCATCAACGGACGATCCTCATTCCGCCGCCGCGACGTGGCGGCTGCTCAATCCGCGCATGAATTCTTCCAATGCCGCCGTCTGCTCGCGGCTGAAATGCAGGCCGCGTTTGGTGCGGCGCCACAGCACGTCCTCGGCGGTGACCGCCCATTCGTTTTCGGCCAGATAGCGAACCTCCGCCTCGAAAAGGTCGGCGCCGAAATTGCGGCCGAGATCGGCATTCGACTTGGCGAGCCCAAGCAGCTTCTCAGCGCGCGTGCCGTAAAGCCGGGTGAAGCGGCGCGCCAGCCGCTGGTCGAGGAACGGATAGATGCTCTTCAGCCTGGCGACCTGGGCATCGAAGCCGGTCGCGGGAAAATCGCCGCCGGGCAGCGGCGCGTCATGCGTCCACGGCTTGCCGCGCTTGCCGAGAAACCCTTCGATCTTCTCCAGCATCGATTCCGCCAGCCGGCGGAAGGTCGTGATCTTGCCGCCGAAAGCGTTGAGCAAGGGGGCTGCGCCCTCCGCGCCATCGGCCTTCAGCACATAGTCGCGCGTCGCTTCCTGCGCCTTCGAGGCGCCGTCGTCATAGAGCGGGCGCACCGCCGAATAGGTCCAGACGATGTCGGCGCGCTTCACCGGTTGCGCGAAATACTCGCTCGCCGCGGCGCACAGATAGTCGATCTCGGCGTCGGAGATCTTCACGTCATGCGGATCGCCCGGATAATCTCGGTCGGTGGTCCCAATCAGCGTGAATTCTTCCTCATAGGGAATGGCGAAGATGATGCGGCCATCCTTGTTCTGGAAGAAATAGGCGCGCGGATCGTCGAACTTCTTGCCGACCACGATATGGCTGCCCTGTACGAGGCGGACATTGTGGACCTCGTTCTGACCGACGGCGGCCGAGAGCACGTGATCGACCCACGGACCGGCGGCGTTGACCAGAAGCCGCGCGCGCACCTCCTCGGCTTCACCGGTAAGCACGTTCTGCACCTTGACGGTCCAGGTCGCACCGTCGCGCCGCGCGCTGACAACTTTGGTGCGGGTACGAATAATGGCGCCCCGGTCGGCGGCGTCACGTGCATTCAGCGCCACCAGGCGCGCGTCATTGACCCAACCATCCGAATATTCGAACGCCTTGCGGAACAATGGCTTGAGCGGCTTGCCGGCCGGATCGCTCGCCATGTCCAGCGTCTTCGTCGCCGGCAAGAGCTTGCGCCCGCCCATATGATCGTAAAGAAACAGCCCGAGCCGGATCAGCCAGGCGGGCCTGAGGCCCTTGGCGTAGGGCAGCACGAAGCGCATCGGCCAGATGATGTGCGGCGCGTTCTTCCATAGAACCTCGCGCTCCATCAGCGCTTCGCGCACCAGCCGAAACTCGTAGAATTCAAGATAGCGAAGGCCGCCATGGATGAGCTTGGTCGAGCCGGAGGAAGTCCCGCTCGCCAGATCGTTCATTTCGGCGAGGTAAACTGAAAATCCGCGGCCAACGGCGTCGCGGGCGATACCGCAGCCATTGATGCCGCCGCCAATGACGAAAATGTCATGGATCGGGAACGCGTCCAAAGGGTCCTCCAACGATTTCGCATTGCACCATTTTTGTGTTTTACGAAACCGTGGCGGGATTATTTCGAACTCAAACCGAATGTCAAACGAAATATAACAGCCGCGTGAGGAACGGCGATGGGCGCCTACTCAAGCGCCGTCTCGATCAGCCGGACCTCGGTCTCCTCGCAAATCCGGCGGATCGAGGGAATGTCGCAGCGGTCGGTGATGAAGGTGTTCACCTGCGAAAGATGGCCGATCCGAACCGGCGCCGTGCGCTCGAATTTGGTCCGGTCGGAGACCAGGATGACGTGGCGGGCATTGGCGATGATGGCCTGCGCCACCTTCACCTCGCGAAAATCGAAGTCGAGCAGCGCGCCGTCATGGTCGATCGCCGAGGCGCCGATAACGGCGTAATCGACCTTGAACTGACGGATGAAATCGACGGCCGCTTCGCCGACAACGCCGCCGTCGGAACCGCGCACCACGCCGCCGGCGATCACCACCTCGATCGTAGGATAGATGCGCATCCTATTGGCAACATTGATGTTATTGGTGATGACCATAAGCCCGTTATGGTCGAGCAACGCCTTGCTGACGGCCTCAGTAGTGGTGCCGATATTGATGAACAGCGAGGCATTGTCCGGGATCAGCCGCGCCGCCGCGCTGCCGATCGCCTCCTTCTCGTCAGCGGCGATCTTGCGGCGCGCCTCGTATTCCATGTTCTCGATGCCGGACGGGAACAGCGCGCCGCCATGGATGCGGGTGAGCAGGCGCTGATCGCAGAGGTCGTTGAGATCCTTGCGGATGGTTTGCGGCGTCACGTTGAAATGTGTCGCTAGGTCATCGACCAGCACCCGGCCATGGTCTTTCGCCATCTGGATGATTTCGGCATGGCGTGGCGAAAGAAACATCGCGCGTCCTCCATTTTCGTTTTTTCCGTCTATATCGGAAAACGAAAGCGAAGAAAAGGCATAAGCCGGCTAACGAAAATCATCTGATTGCAAAAGGCAAACCAGTGCGGAACACGTCTGCTGCCTCAGGATGAGCGCCGCGCAATCTCGGTTATGACGTCGAAAGCCGCGTCGACATCGGCCGCCGTCGAGTCGAACTGCCCCGCCTGAAAGCGGATCGCCACGCGTCCATCGACCCGTGTTTGCGTCAGGTAAATGCGGCCATCGGTGTTGATGGCGTCGACCAAGCGCAGATTGTGCTCGTCCGGATCGGCACCTGAAGGCGCTTGGTGCCGGAACGAGAACAGCGAAAGCATGGGTTCCGAGGTGAGCTCGAAATCCAGTTCCTTGGCGAGCCGCGCGGCAAGCCCTGCGCTCCAGGTGACGTGGTTGCGGATCATGGTGCGCAGGCCCTCAAGACCATGGGCACGCAGTAGAAACCAAAGTTTCAGGGCGCGGAAGCGGCGGCCGAGCGGCACCGACCATTCCGAATAGTTGATGATGCCGTCATGTCCCAGCGTCTTCAGAAACTCCGGCTTGATGGCCAGCGTGCGCACGAGGTCTTCCGGTTGGCGGACGAACTGGATCGAGCAATCGAACTGCGCGCCGAGCCATTTGTGCGGATTGAAGACGATGGAATCGGCGCCTTCGACGCCGGCCCAGAAATGCCGGTATTCCGGGCAGATCATCGCCGACCCGGCCCAGGCCGCGTCGACATGCAGATAAAGCCCGTGCCGCTTCGCGACCGCGGACACTGCCGCGATGTCATCGGTTCCGCCCGTGCTGGTGCCGCCGACGCAGGCGATGACGCCGGCCGGCAGCAGACCGGCTTCGCGATCGGCGACGGTCGCGGCCTCGAGTGCGTGCGTATCCATCGCACGAAAACGTCCGGAGACCGGGATGCGGACAAGGTTATCCTCGCCGATGCCGGAGGCCCAGATGGCGCGGTCGATCGAGGTATGGACCTGGTCGGAGGAATAGACGCGTAGCTTCGCCTGCCCGGCCAGCCCCTTTTTGTTGCCCTGCCAGTCGAGCGCCCGCTCGCGCATGGTGAGCACCGCCGCAAGCGTCGCCGACGAGGCCGAATCCTGGATGACGCCCGAAAAGCCCTCGGGCAGGCCGAGCGCTTGGCGCATCCAGTCGACGATGCGCGTCTCAAGCTCGGTCGCCGCCGGCGAGGTCTGCCACAGCATGCATTGCGCGGCCATCGCCGAGACCAGATACTCCGCCACGACCGAAACCGGCGCCGCATTGGCCGGGAAATAGGCGAAGAAGCGCGGATGCTGCCAATGCGTCATGCCCGGCACGATCTTCGCTTCGAAATCGGCGAAGATCTTTTCTATCGGCTCGGGCAATTCGGGTGGCGAGGTCTCGATGCTCCTGAAAATCTCGCCCGGCGCGATTGCCGGCCGCACCGGGCGGTCGCGCAAGCCGGCACGGTAATCGACGCCCCAATCGGCCGCCCGCCTCGACCAATCACGGAATTCCTCATTGTCCATATTTTCCCTCCCAGCGGCCGGCGAAGATAGCTGGCCGACCAAACCGCTTCGGAAAGTCCTACCCCGGAAAATCCGGCAGATTTGAAAAAGCGATTTTCAGCGCCTTGGACCAGCCGTCGGAAATGGTGCGGTAGTAAGGATCATCATGGCCGATCCGTCGGTTCAGCCCCACCCTGAGCGCATCCTGTTCCAGGAAAAGCAGGTCGAGCGGCAGCCCGACCGAGAGGTTGGATTTCAGCGTCGAGTCGAACGACACCAGAAGCAGCTTCACCGTTTCGGCCAGGCTCATTGTCCGGTCATAGGCGCGGATGATGATCGGCTTGCCGTATTTCGTCTCGCCGATCTGGAAGAAAGGCGTGTCGTCGGTCGACTCGATGAAATTGCCTTCCGGATAGATCATGAACAGCCTGGGCGGGCTGCCCATGATCTGGCCGCCGAGGATGAAGGAGGCGTTGAAGTAGGAATCCGCCTTGTCGCCGTTCGGCGAGGCATGCTCTATCACTTCCTTCACCGTATCGCCGACCAGCCGCACCGTCTGGTACATGGACGGGGTTTCGAGCAATTTCGGATGACGGTCGCTAGCGGCCTTGTTGCGTTCGTCGAGAAGGCTGACTACCGCTTGCGTCGTGGCAAGATTGCCCGCTGACATCAGCACGATGACGCGCTCACCGGGCTGTTCCCACACATGCATCTTCTTGAAGGTCGAGATCGAATCCATGCCGGCATTGGTGCGCGTGTCGGACATGAACACGAGCCCGCGATCGATCTTGAGGCCGACGCAATAGGTCATGGTCGCTCTTCTGCTAAAGCAATTCCAGGAAAGTGCGCAGCGGTTTTCCGCCCTGAATTGCGTGAAAACAAAGAGATAGAGCGTTTCGGGGATTCTATCAAACGCTGAACCGCTCCAGCGATTTCGGCGCAGATTACTGCTCTACCGTGACGCTGACGGCAAGCTTCTCTTGCGCCTGCCCGAGCAGTATCCCCGACACCGGCGAGGCATCGCGATAGTCGCGCCCCGTCGCCACCCGCACATAGCGTTCGTCGGGAGAGATACCGTTCGCCGGGTCGAAGGCAACCCATCCGAGCCCCACGACATAGGCCTCGGCCCAGGCATGGCTTGCCGCCTGCTCGATGGCCGCATCCATCATCAGGTAGCCGCTGACATAGCGGGCGGGAAAGCCGAGGGCGACCGCCGCGGCGATGAAGATGTGGCTGTGGTCCTGGCAGACGCCGGACTTCAACGCGAGCGCCTCCTCCGCCGGCGTCACGACGCTGGTCGTGCCCGGCCTGTAGGCGACGCGTTCGCCGATAGCGCCCATCAGCCGGTGCAGTCGCTCGATCTCGGTGCCCTGGCCCAGCGTGCCGGCCAGTTCGCGTATGCCCTCGCCGGCAGCGGTGAGCTGCGTCTGCTGTGCGAACAGCCAGAGCGGCGCAAAGCCCTGATGCGGACCCGTCACGCCCGCCGTGTCATGCGTGGTCACGTCTCCGGCTGCCTCGACGGTGATCGAATTCTTGCCGCTCTCGGCGCTCACCAGCCGCGTCTCGTTGCCGAAATGATCGGTGAAGCGCACCTCCTCGCGCGCGCCTTCGACCTTGATCGCCCAGGAGCCGATGGTCTGCGTGCGTCCGCTGGAAGGCAGCAGACGCAGCCGCTGCAGCAGATATTGCACCGGCTGATCGTAGCAGTACTCGGTGCGATGGGTGATCTTGAGCCGCATAACGCTCGCCTCGGCTGTGCTCAATAGAACCGGTAGTCCTGGGCGATCTCGTCGCCCAGCCTGGTGTTGTCGCGAATGAACTCTGCCAGGAACTCGTGCAGGCCGTGATCGAATATGTCCTTGATCGAGCCCTTCCTGAGCATCGCCTGGATCTTCTCGGCCGTAGCATGGCAGGCATGGCGCTCGCCGTAATCGTCGGCGAGGAATTTCAAATGCTCGCCGAGGAAGCGGTAGCAGAAGGTCAGCGAGCGCGGCATGCGCACATTGAGGATCAGATAATCGGCGATATTGGTCGGCTTGTAGTCGGCTTCATAAACCCAGCGGTAGGAGCGGTGCGCCGACACCGAGCGCAGGATGGACTCCCACTGGTAGTTGTCGAGCGTCGAGCCGACCCAGGACAGCGAAGGTAAGAGCACATAATATTTCACGTCGAGGATGCGCGCCGTGTTGTCGGCGCGTTCGACATAGGTGCCGAGCTGCGAGAAATCGAAAATCTCATTGCGCAGCATGGTGCCGTAGAAGGAACCGCGGATCAGCGCCGTCTCGCGCTTGATGGCATCGAGCACCGTCGGCAGGTCGCGTTCGTCGATCGGCCTTGCCAGCATGCGCTTCAGTGACATCCAGGCTTCGTTGATGCTTTCCCAGGTCTCGCGCGTCAGTGCCGTGCGCACCATTCGGGCATTGTTGCGCGCCGTCTCGATCGACGACATCGTGCTCGACGGGTTCGAGGTGTCGCGCAGCAGGAAGTCCGAGACGTTGGCGGCGGTATAGTCCTGGTACTTCTGGCTGAAGGCGATGTCCGAGCCGGCGCTGAGCAGGACCGAGTTCCATTCCTCCGAAGCGCTCTGTGTGCGCGTCAACGCCATGCGCAGGCCGGCATCGACCAGGCGCGCCATGTTTTCGGCCCGCTCGATATAGCGGTTCATCCAGTAGAGACCGTTGGCGGTGCGGCCAAGAAGCATGTCAGGCCCCTAGGGCTAGCGAATAGGGAGTAGCGAATAGCGAATAGGGAAGAATGCGTTTCATGATTGTTGCGTCCCCCTGCTCGCCTCAGTCATCCAACACCCAGGTGTCTTTCGTCCCGCCGCCTTGTGAGGAATTGACTACCAGGGACCCCTCCTTGAGCGCGACGCGTGTCAAACCGCCCGGCACAATCTGGATACGATCCGAAACCAGCACATAAGGCCGAAGGTCGACATGGCGCGGCGACAGGCCCTTTTCGGTCAGGATCGGGCAGGTCGACAGCGCCAGCGTCGGCTGGGCGATATAGTTCGAGGGCTTCGCCTGCAGCTTCTTGGCGAACGCCTCACATTCCTTCCTGGTCGCCGCCGGGCCGACCAGCATCCCGTAGCCGCCCGAGCCATGCACTTCCTTGATCACCAGCTCGCCGATGTGATCGAGCACATATTTGAGACTGTCCGGCTCCGAGCAGCGCCAGGTCGGGATGTTGCCGAGGATCGCCTTGCGACCGGTGTAGAACTCGACGATCTCCGGCATGTAGGAATAGATCGCCTTGTCGTCGGCGATGCCGGTGCCAGGCGCATTGGCGATCGTGATGTTGCCGGCGCGGTAGACATCCATGATGCCCGGCACGCCAAGTGCGGAATCCGGCCGGAAGGTCAGCGGATCGAGGAAGTTGTCGTCGACGCGCCGGTAGAGCACGTCGATCTGCTTGTAGCCTTCCGTGGTTCGCATTGCGACATGGCCGTCGACGACGCGCAGATCCTGCCCTTCGACGAGTTGCACGCCCATCTGGTCGGCAAGGAAGGCATGTTCGAAATAGGCCGAGTTGTAGGAACCCGGCGTCAACACCGCGATGGTCGGCATGCCCTTTGCGCTTTGCGGCCTAACCGCTGCCAGCGACTGGCGCAGGAGTTGCGGGTAGTTCTCAACCGGCCGAACCTTGATCTTCTGGAACAGCTCCGGAAAGAGCTGCATCATCGTCTCGCGGTTCTCCAGCATGTAGGAGACGCCCGACGGCGTGCGGGCATTGTCCTCCAACACATAGAACTCGTTCTCCGAGATGCGGACGATATCGACGCCGATAATGTGGGTGTAGACGCCGGCCGGCGGCCTGACCCCGATCATCTCGGGTAGGAAGGCCTCGTTCCTGGCGATCAGATCCTTGGGCACGCGTCCGGCGCGCAGGATCTCCTGGCGGTGGTAGATGTCATCGAGGAAGGCGTTCAGCGCCTGCACGCGCTGCTCGATGCCTTGCGTCAGCCGGCGCCATTCCTGGCCAGAGAGGATGCGCGGGACAATGTCGAAAGGGATCAGCCGCTCGGACGCTTCCTGCTCGCCATAGACGGCAAAGGTGATGCCGGTCTTGCGGAAGACGCGCTCGGCATCCTGCATCTTCTGGGTAAGCCTGGCCGGGTCCTGCTCCTTCAGCCAGCGATCGTAAGCCTCATATGGCCTTCTCAATCCGGAGACTTCCGGAAGCATTTCGTCGAACGCTGCCAATCGCGTACTCCCCTCTGAGGACATTTCACTGGCCCCGCCGGAGAAAATCAAGCGCAATCGGTGATTTAGCAAGCCGTGACGGCCACTCTATGCAAATTGCCTAAAATCAAGGCATGGATAGCAAGGCCGGGTCAGCTCCTGCTTGCCGGCGGGGCACAGACAGGCCCGGTCAGAACGCCCGGAAAGTCACGATGGTGAAGGTGTCCTTGATTCCAGGCAGAATCTGCACCCGCTCGTTGACGAAATGGCCGACGTCTTCCTCGTCGTCGATATAGAATTTGGCGAGCAGGTCGTAATTGCCCGCGGTCGAGTAGATCTCGGAGGCGATCTCGGCATCGGCGAGCGCGCTGGCGACCTCATAGGACTTGCCCAGGTCGCACTTGATCTGCACAAAAAATGCCTTCATTGCCCGGGTCCTGCCAGCCTGCTTCATGAATAAGCGGCCCTTGTGGCAGACTGCTGCCCGGCTTTCAAGCTTCACGCGCCGCGCACCTCGAAGAGTACCTGATCCCACCTCCCGACACTGAAATGGCGAAATCTTCGCAGCCCGGCGAAACCACGTCACGCCGCGGCGCGTATGTTAGACTCGTTCGCCAAGCGAATTCCTGGGAGGCAGGCCATGCGCCGCGCATTGTTCGCACTAGCTCTTGTTCCGCTGCTAATAGCCCCGCTTGCTTTCGCCGGCGACGCCGAGATCAAGGCCGCGCAGACAGTCATCGACAGCCAGTTGAAAGCCTTCATCGCCGATGACGGCGCCACCGCCTACAGTTTCGCCGCGCCGAACGTGAAGCAGATCTTTCCGACCGTCGATACCTTCATGAACATGGTGACGAACGGCTACGCACCGGTGCGCAAGCCCCGGTCCTACTCCTTCGGCAAGGTCGAGGAGACCGGACCCGGTTCGATCGTCCAGCAGGTGCTGATCGTCGGGCCTGACGGCAAGGACTATGAGGCGGTCTATACGCTGCAGCAGCAGGCGGACGGCAGTTTCAAGATCACCGGCTGCAGCCTGCGCGCCTCAACCGCGGTCAGCACCTGAGCAATATCAAGAAAGTGCGAAGCGATTTTCCGTCCGGAATTGCGTCAAAACAAATGGCGGCGTCAAAACGCCGGAATATCGCCCCGCACCCAGCCTTCGGTGATCTCGGCGGCGCGAGCTTCGAAGGCCTGCGCCTCGATAGCCGCCCGGATGTCCTGCATCAGCTTCTGATAGTAGGACAGATTGTTCCAGGTCAGCAGCATGGCGCCGAGCGCTTCCTGCGAGCGCACGAGGTGATGCAGGTAGGCGCGCGAATAATCGCGCGCGGCCGGGCAGTCGCTCTCCTCGTCGAGCGGCCGCGGATCGTCGGCATGACGGGCGTTCCTGAGATTGACCTTGCCGCGGCGCGTGTAGGCAAGGCCGTGGCGGCCGGCACGCGTCGGCATCACGCAGTCGAACATGTCGATGCCGCGCGCCACCGATTTCAATATATCGTCCGGCGTGCCGACACCCATCAGGTAGCGCGGTCTGTCGGACGGCAGTTCCGGGCAGGTGATATCGAGCATCTCCAGCATGACCGACTGTGGCTCGCCGACCGCCAGCCCACCGACGGCATAGCCCTTCAGATCCATCGCCTTCAGCGCCCGCGCCGAACGCACGCGCATCGGCGCGCTGTCGCCGCCCTGGACGATGCCGAACATCGCTTTGCCCGGCTGGTCCCCGAACGCCGTCTTGCAGCGCTCGGCCCAGCGCAGCGACAATTCCATGGCGCGCTCGATCTCCTTGGGCTTTGCCGGAAGTGCTGTGCATTCGTCGAGCTGCATCTGGATATCGGAATCGAGCAGTCCCTGGATCTCGATCGACCGTTCCGGCGACATTTCGTAAGCCGCGCCGTCGATATGCGAGCGGAAGGTGACGCCCTGTTCGGTCAGCTTCCTGAGCTTCGACAGCGACATGACCTGGAAGCCGCCGCTGTCGGTCAGGATCGGATATGGCCAGCGCGCGAACTCATGCAGGCCGCCGAGCCTGGCCACGCGCTCGGCGCCCGGCCGCAGCATCAGATGGTAAGTGTTGCCAAGGATGATGTCGGCGCCGACGCCGCGCACCTGATCCATATACATGGTCTTGACGGTGCCGCCGGTACCGACCGGCATGAAGGCCGGCGTGCGGATCTCGCCGCGTGGCATCGAGACGAGGCCACGCCGCGCCTTACCGTCGGTGGCAAGCACGTGGAAGGAAAAAGTCTCAGCCATTGAATTCCTTGTCGTGCACCGGCGCCCCGGGCGCCTGCTCATCCAGCGACTGCCGGTAGCGGATGCAGCCGCGCATGAATTTCGGCCATGGCGGCACGGCGATCGACGGCTCGGTCTTTTCCGGCAAAAGGTCCCAGAGATCGGGGTGATGCCAGCACAGATCATGCCCGGTCGTGTCGCGATGCGCGCGGATGCCGGCGCGCAGCTTCTTCACCTCCGCGATCAGCACATCGCGGTCCATGCTGTCTAGATCATCGTCCATCGCTCGTCTCCGCCCGGTAAAGCAGGCTGGCGTCGCCATAGGAATAGAACCTGTAGCGGTTCTCGATGGCATGCGCATAGGCCGAACGCATCGTCTCGAGCCCGCTGAAGGCCGAGACCAGCATGAACAGCGTCGAGCGCGGCAGGTGGAAATTGGTCATCAGCATATCGGCCGTGCGAAAGCGATAGCCGGGCGTGATGAAGATATCGGTCGGCCCGGACCAGGGCTCGATCCTGCCATCCGCGCGCACCGCACTCTCGAGCAGGCGCAGCGACGTCGTGCCGACGCAGATGATCCGCCCTCCCCGCGCCTTCGCCGCGTTGAGCGCCGCCGCCGTTTCCGGACTCACCGAACCGGTCTCGGCATGCATCTTATGATCGGCCGTGTCGTCCGCTTTCACCGGCAGGAAGGTGCCGGCGCCGACATGCAGCGTGACGAAGCGGCGCTCGATGCCGTTGGCGTCGAGCGCCGCAAACAGCTCCGGCGTGAAATGCAGGCCGGCGGTGGGGGCAGCGACCGCGCCCTCTTCCCTGGCATAGATGGTCTGGTAATCGGCGCGATCACGCTCGTCGTCATCGCGCTTCGAGGCGATATAGGGAGGCAGCGGAATATGGCCGACGGCGTGTAGCGCCTCGTCGAGGAACGGCCCGGAAAGGTCGAAGCCGAGCAGCGCCTCGCCCGCCTCGCCCTTTTCGAGCACCGTGGCGTCGAGCTGACCGAGGAAGCAGGAATTCTGATCATGGCCGAAATGGATGCGATCGCCGGCGGCGATGCGTTTTCCCGGCCGCATGAAGGCCTGCCAGCGGTCCGGCGCCACGCGCATATGCAGCGTCGCCTCGACCTGCGCCACCGCCTCGCCGCGCTTCCGCATGCCCTTCAGTTGCGCCGGAATGACCTTGGTGTCGTTGAACACCAGCACGTCGCCTTCGCGCAGCAGCGACGGCAGATCGGAGACGATGCGATCCTGTAGCGTTTCGCCCGGTTTGACGACCAGCAGCCTGGCGCTGTCGCGCGGCTCTGCCGGGCGAAGCGCGATGCGCTCTTCCGGTAGGTCGAAGTCGAACAGGTCGACGCGCATCAGTAGAGCCGGATAAGCAGCGCCCCGGCAAGCAAGAGCACGGCGCCGGCGACGCGGCCAAGCGAGATTTCGCGCACCGCCACGCCAAGGAAGCCGGCGCGGTCGATCAGCATGCCGGCGATCAGCTGGCCGGCGACCAGGAAGGCCATGAGCGCCGCCGCGCCGATGCGCGGTGTCAGGATCGTCGACAGCGTCACATAGAAGCCGCCGAGCATACCGCCGGCAATGAACAGCCAGGGCGCCGGCGCCTTCCAGTCGAGCGAGATGCCCTGCAGCTTCACCACCGAGACGGCGATGATGCCGAGCACGATGGCGCCGGACAGGAAGGAGAACGCGGCGGCCGCGACCGGAAGGCCGAGGCCCTTTGCCAATTGCGAATTGATCGGCGCCTGGATGGCGATGAAGGCGCCGGACAGGATTCCGAGCAGGGACCAGACAGCGCCCATCATCGTTGTTCCGCCCTTACTTGACGTCGGCCGCGACCTTCAGCGACACGATCTTGTCGGGATCCTGCACCGGCTCGCCGCGCTTGATCTTGTCGACATTCTCCATGCCTTCGATGACCTGGCCCCACACCGTGTACTGGCGGTTGAGGAAGGCGGCGTCGTCGAAGCAGATGAAGAACTGCGAGTTCGCCGAGTTCGGGTTCTGGGCTCTAGCCATCGAGCAGGCGCCGCGGCCGTGATTGGCATTGGAGAACTCGGCCTTGAGGTCCGGCTTGTCGGAGCCGCCCATGCCAGCGCGTGACGGCGCATAGGTGGGCTTCGAGGAATTGCCGAACTTGACGTCGCCGGTCTGCGCCATGAAGCCGTCGATGACGCGATGGAACACCACGCCGTCATAGGCGCCTTCACGCGCTAGTTCCTTGATGCGGGCGACGTGCCCGGGCGCCAATTCAGGGTACATCTCGATGACGACCGGGCCCTTGGTCGTTTCCATGATGAGCGCGTTCTCGCGGTCCTTGATCTCAGCCATGTCGGAAAATCCTTTTGAAAATTGAGGGAGTTACTTGCTGTCGGCGGCGATGCGGACCTTGATCATGCGGTCGGGGTCGGTGACGGTGCCGTTGTCGGCCTCGTCGCCCTTCTTGATCTTGTCGACGAGATCCATGCCGCCGACCACTTTGCCGACGATGGTGTACTGCCCGTCGAGGTTCGGCGCCGGCGCGAACATGATGAAGAATTGCGAGTTCGCCGAATTCGGGTCTTGCGAGCGGGCCATGCCGACCACGCCGCGCGTGAACTGCTCGCTCTGCGAGAACTCGGCCGGCAGGTCGGGAAGATCGGAACCGCCGGTGCCGACGGCTTGGGGGTTAAAACCCTTCTTCATGTTGCCGAACTTGACGTCGCCGGTCTGCGCCATGAAACCGTCGATGACGCGGTGGAACGCGACATTGTCATAGGCGCCGTCACGCACCAGCTTCTTGATCTGCGCGACATGCTTGGGCGCCAGATCGGGGCGCAGCGCGATGGTCACGTCGCCGTCCTTCAGCGTGATGATCATGGTGTTTTCCTTGTCGGCGGCCACGGCCGGCACGGATGCCGCGAAAAGGCCGGCAAGCACGACAAGGAACGAAGCGAGCTTCTTCAGCTGCATAGGGATCTCCGGGAAAGCCTATCTGGTGAACTTGGCGTTGAGCGCGCCGGCGACGGCCGCTGGCACGAATGGGCGGATGTCGCCGCCCATCGACGCAATCTGGCGCACGAGTGTGGCAGTAATGGTGCGCACCGAGGGGCTCGCCGGCAGAAAAACCGTCTGCAATTCCGGCGCCATCGTCTCGTTCATGCCGGCCATCTGCATTTCATAGTCGAGGTCGGTGCCGTCGCGCAGACCCCGGATCATGATCGAGGCGCCGTGCTTGCGGGCCGCATCGATGACCAGCCCATCGAAGGAAACGACTTTGATGCGACCACCGTCGCGGCCGAACTCGTTCTTGGTTGCCGCCTCGATCAGCTCCACGCGTTCCTCGAAGGAAAACAACGGCTTCTTGCCCGGATGGATGCCGATGGCGGCATAGACGGTGTCGGCCACCGCCAGCGAGGCTTTCAGCACGTCGAGATGGCCGTTGGTCAGCGGGTCGAAGGAGCCGGCGTAAAGGGCGGTGCGTTCGGTCATGCCAGGCTTCTAGAGCAATTCCGGGAAAAGTGTGAGCGGTTTTCCGTCCGGATTGCGCAAAACGAAAACATGGAGCGGTTCGCCGTTTCCTTGAAACCGTGAAACGCTTTAACGAGCCTCTCCAACAAAGGCAAATCCCATCGATTGCGCGACCGTGAACCTTCTCGCGCCGATGAACGACAGATGAACCCGGCAATCACGAACGTTTCACTCAGCGTTCACTAGGTTGCCGCTTCAAGCGATGAAACCAAATCCCCATGTCATCGTTGTAAGCCCAGGAGAAAACGCAAATGCTGATCTACATGCTTGCCACTGCAATGACCATCGTGATGCTGATCGCGACTGCATTCGGGTTGCATCAGGAAGCAGCGCGAGTGCGCATCAAGGCCAATACCAAGCGGCTCGATGGGTTCGCTCATCGCAACGTCTACCGTCGCCATTAATCCCCGCTATCTTCGCACCGGCTTTGATGGCCGGTGAAGCCTGGACGGAACCTACTCGCCTTCGCCCACCTCGTCGGTGCCAGTCTCGTTCGAAGCCACGTCTTCGACCTCCTCATCCGACTGCGGCTCCGAAATCCGCTCCACCGACACAACCTTCTCGCCTTCGGCCGTGTTGAAGATCGTCACGCCCTTGGTGGCCCGGCTGGCGAAGCGTATGCCGTTGACCGGCACCCGGATGACCGTGCCGCCGTCCGAAACGAGCATGATCTGATCGTCATTGCCGACCGGAAAGGTCGCGACCAGGCGGCCGATCTCGGCCGTTTTCGACACGTCGGTGGCGCGGATGCCCTTGCCGCCGCGCCCCGTCAGGCGGAAATCGTAGGACGACGAGCGCTTGCCGTAGCCATATTCGGTCACCGTCAGCACAAGCCTTTCATGCGCCTTGAGGAACTCGTAGCGCTCCTCGGAAAGCTCGGCCTCCTCGCCGACCTCCTCGTTGGTGAGCGCAATCTCCTCTTCCTCGCCGGCTCCGCCGGCCGCAACCCTGCGCTCCGCCGCGGCACGCTTCAGGTAGGCTGCGCGCTCGGCGGGCGATGCATCGACATTCTCGATGATCGACATCGAGATGATGCGGTCTGTCTCGGCCATGGTTATGCCGCGCACGCCGACGGAATTGCGGCTCTGGAAGACGCGCACGTCGGAGACCCGAAAGCGGATGCACTGGCCGGAATTCGCCGTCAGGAGCACGTCGTCATTGTCGGTGCAGGTCTCGACGCCGAGGATCTCGTCGCCCTCTTCCTCCAGCTTCATGGCGATCTTGCCGTTGCGGTTGACCTGGACGAAGTCGGATAGCTTGTTGCGGCGAACCGTGCCGCGCGTCGTCGCGAACATCACGTCGAGCTCGCCCCAGCTGGTCTCGTCCTCGGGCAGCGGCATGATGGTGGTGATGCGCTCGCCCTGCTCGAGCGGCAGCATGTTGATCAACGCCTTGCCGCGCGATTGCGGGTTGCCGATCGGCAGCCGCCAGACCTTCTCCTTGTAGACGATGCCGCGCGAGGAGAAGAACAGCACCGGCGTGTGCGTGTTGGCCACGAACAGCCGGGTGACGAAATCCTCTTCCTTGGTCGACATGCCGGAGCGGCCCTTGCCGCCGCGGCGCTGCGCCCGGTAGAGCGAGAGCGGCACGCGCTTGATGTAGCCGGAATGGCTGACGGTGACGACCATGTCCTCCCGCTGGATCAGGTCCTCGTCTTCCATGTCCGCCCCGCCGTCTGAGAGCTCGGTGCGGCGCGGCGTGCCGAATTCGTCGCGGACCGCGATCAGCTCGTCCTTGACGATCTGCTGGATCCGCGCACGCGACGACAAAATATCAAGGAAATCAACGATCTCGGCGCCGATCTTGTTCAACTCGTCGGCGATCTCGTCGCGGCCGAGCGCGGTCAGGCGCTGCAGGCGCAGGTCGAGGATGGCACGGGCCTGTTCCTCGGAGAGATTGTAGGTGCCGTCCTCGTTGATGCGGTGGCGCGGATCGTCGATCAACTTGATCAGCGGCGCGACGTCGTGTGACGGCCAGCGCCGCTCCATCAACTGCTCGCGCGCCGTCTGCGGATCGGGCGCGGTGCGGATCAGCTTGATCACCTCGTCGATGTTGGCGACCGCAATCGCAAGGCCGACAAGGACATGGGCCCGCTCGCGCGCCTTGCGCAGCAGGTATTTCGTGCGGCGGCTGATGACCTCCTCGCGAAAACCGACGAAGGCTTTCAGCATGTCGATCAGCGTCATCACTTCCGGCTTGCCGCCGTTGAGCGCCACCATGTTGGCGCCGAACGAGGTCTGCAGCGGCGTGAAGCGGTAAAGCTGGTTGAGGATGACGTCGGCGACGGCCTCGCGCTTTAGTTCGATGACGACGCGATAGCCCTGACGGTCGCTCTCGTCGCGGATGTCGGAAATGCCCTCGATGCGCTTTTCGCGCACCAGTTCGGCCATCTTCTCGATCATCGCCGCCTTGTTCACCTGATAGGGTATTTCGGTGACGACGATGGATTCACGGTCGTTTCCGCGCTTTTCGATCTCGACGCGACCGCGCATGACGATCGAGCCGCGGCCGGTAGAATAAGCGCTGTATATGCCGGACCGGCCAAGGACGATGCCGCCCGTCGGGAAATCCGGGCCGGGCACGATCTCCATCAGCGCCGGCAGGTCGATGGCTGGATTGTCGATGATCGCCATCGCTCCGTTGCACACTTCGGCCAGGTTGTGCGGCGGGATGTTGGTGGCCATGCCGACGGCGATGCCACCCGAACCGTTGACTAGAAGGTTCGGGAATCGCGCAGGCAGTACCTTGGGCTCTTGTTCAGCGCCGTCATAATTGTCCTGAAAATCGACCGTTTCCTTGTCGATATCCCCCAGAAGCTCGTGCGCGACCTTGGTGAGCCGCGACTCGGTGTAGCGCATGGCCGCGGGCGGGTCGGCGTCGATCGAGCCGAAATTGCCCTGCCCGTCGATCAGCGGCACGCGCAGCGACCAGTCCTGCGCCATGCGAACCAGTGCGTCATAGATCGAGGCGTCACCGTGCGGATGGTATTTACCCATCACGTCGCCGACGATGCGCGACGATTTCACATGCTTGCGGTTCCAGTGGTAACCGCCTTCCTGCATGGCATAGAGGATGCGCCGATGCACCGGCTTCAGGCCGTCACGCACGTCGGGCAGCGCGCGGCTGACGATCACGCTCATGGCGTAATCGAGATAGGAGCGCTGCATCTCCTCGATGATCGAAATCGGCTCGATGCCGGTGGGGCCGCCGTCCGGCCCGCGCGGTGTCTTCTGGTCGGTCAAATCAGGTCACAGTCCAGTCGGGAATCACTCACCGCTTATATAGGATGCCAGATTGAAACTCCAATGGAGGAGGCACTTTTCCAAAGACGATTTCGGCGGCAATTTCAAATGGATATCGCTGATTGCGACGATATGGCCAAGGGCGATTTCGCTTCGGCCGGCCTCAGCGCCCTCTGGTCCGTCTGACGCGATACGCACCGGGAGCCTCCCCCATCTCGCGCCGGAACCGGCGGTTGAAAGCCGACAGGTCGTTGAAGCCGGCATCGAAGGCGATCGTCGAGATCGTCGCGTCCGAGCTGCGCAGGCGCACCGCGGCGCGGTGCAGCCTGGTCCTGAGCAGAAATTGATAGGGCGTCATGCCGGCCACGTGCCGGAAAATACGCAGGAAATGAAACGGGCTGGTCGCCGTGCTATCGGCAAGCTCGTTCAGCGAAAGTGGCCGTTCGGCATTGAGCTCGATCAGCCGCACCGCTTCGGCAACCCGTTTTTGGTCGCGGCGGCTGGGCGTTCGGGTCGCGGCGACAGATCCGGCCGCAGCCGCGGTGACCGCGCCGGCGATGCGCAGGCCGAGTTCCTCGAACGCGTCGCTGTCGCCTGTCTCCCGCGCCGCCTCCGCCTCGGCGAGCAAAGGCGTCAGCGCCGGCAAGGGCGGCAGGCGCGGATCGGCAAAGCCGAGCCGTTTCGCGTCCGGCACATCGGCCACGACCCGCTCCATATAGGCCGGGGTAAAATGAAACGAGAGGCAGCGGTCGCCGGCGCCATGCTCATGCCCGCATTCATAGCAGGCGCCGGGATTGCCGAGCAGGACGGCGCCCGGCGCCAGCATCGCCGTGCCTTGGCGCGTGCGATAGCGGAACGTGCCCCTGGTCACTGCGGCAACGCAAAAGCTGCGATGCTCTTCCTCGAATGGCTTGTCGCCGGCGACGGCCGTGCACACTACGTCAGACACCTGCCAGTCATGCCCGGAAGCTAGAGTTTTCTGCGCTGTCGTCATGCCCGAAAAATAGCAATTTTTCCCAAGCGACGAACCCTGCCATGCCCTTATTGCTTGTCCTCTCCTGACAAACGAGGCAGCAACAATGACCGATCCCTTTGCCAAAGCCCTGCACAGCGACGGCCCAAAACCGGACCTTGCCGAAAAGCTGAAACTCTATGGCCGCTTCATCGGCGCCTGGACATTCGACGCCACGCGCATTCTCGAGGATGGGACCAGGCTCACAGGTCGCGGCGAGGTGCATTTCGGCTGGGTTTTGGAAGGCAGGGCCGTACAGGACGTCTGGATCTTGCCCGCCCGCGACGCAGGTCCCTCCCCGTCGCTCGGGCAATGGACCTTCTACGGCACGACATTGCGCGTTTACGATCCCGGTGCCGACGCCTGGCACATCTTCTGGAACGACCCGCGCAACCAGTATTACAGCCGGCAACTCGGCCGCGCCGAGGATGACACCATCGTCCAGGTCGGCGCCGACGGCACCGGCGCGTCTGTACGCTGGAGCTTCTCGCAGATCACCGAAAACTCGTTCCGCTGGCTCGGCGAGCGCTCGCATGACGGCGGCGCGACCTGGCGCATGGAGGTCGAGTTTCTGGCTCGCCGCGTGACTCCAGCCTGAGCAACCAACCAATTGCAATCATGGAGGAAACAATGCTCGATCATGTCTCGATCGGCGTCCGCGACGCCAGCGTTTCGAAACGCTTCTTCGACGCAGCGCTGAAGCCGCTCGGCTATTCCTGTCTCAGCCAGTCGCCCGGCTCACTCGGTTACGGTGGCGAGGCAGTCCAGCTTTGGGTGAACGATGCCGGGCGGCCGGTACCGGCTGACATGGACTCCGGCCTGCACTTCTGCTTCTCGGCGCCGACGCGCGCCAGCGTCGACGCCTTCCATGCGGCCGCATTGCGTGAGGGCGGCACGGACAACGGCCAACCCGGACTGCGCGCGGCCTATGGCGACAATTACTATGCCGCCTTCGTTGTCGATCCGGACGGCTACCGGCTGGAAGCCTATTGCAGCCATGCCGAATAGCCGGCTGATTTACCTCCCGCCTGTTCCCACCGTCCGGGCTTTGCTCTACCAATTGCGGGGCCTGGGCCTCGCCCGGCGGGAGGGGACCAGCGATGCCGAGTTTCGACAGCCTGTTCAACGCCTTCGTCACCATCCTGGTGACCATCGACCCGCCGGGACTGGCGCCGCTGTTCCTTGCCGTGACGCGCGGCATGAACCGTGACGAGCGCCAGCAGGTTTCGATCCGCGCCTCGGTGATCGGCTTCCTGGTCATGGCGCTGTTTGCCGTCGCCGGCGCCGCGATCCTGTCGGTGTTCGGCATCACGCTGCCGGCCTTTCGGGTGGCCGGCGGCTTCCTACTCTTCTTCATCGCCTTCGAAATGGTGTTCGAGCGCCGCCAGGACCGCAAGGAGAAGATCGGCGACGTCGCCATCACCAAGGACATGATCCACAACATCGCCGCCTTCCCGCTGGCGATCCCGCTGATCGCCGGTCCCGGCGCGATTTCGGCGACTGTGCTCTTATCGGGACATTTTGAAGGCTTTGCCGCACAGGCAGCGCTGGTCGGCATCATCTTTCTCTGCCTCGTCATCACCTATCTGGTGTTCGTGCTGTCGGAACGCATCGACCGCATCCTCGGCCAGACCGGCCGCTCGATCCTGACCAGGCTGCTGGGCGTGATCCTCGCGGCGTTAGCGGTGCAGTTCGTGGCTGATGGCGTCAAGGCGTTGATGGCAGCCTGACCGGCTGCAAGGCAGCCCACCTACCGCCCTACTGCCGCCGTCTCGACCACCTCAAAATCATGCGTGATCGTCGCGGTCTTCGCCATCATCGCGCTTGCCGAGCAATATTTCTCGATCGACAGATCGATCGCCCTTTTCACCTTGTCGTGCGACAGCGCGCGGCCCTTGACGATGAAATGCATGTGGATGCGGGTAAAAACTTTCGGGTCGGTCCCGGCCCGGTCGGCGTCGAGCTCGACCACGCAATCCTCGACCGCCTCCCGGCCCTTCTCGAGGATGTGCACGACGTCATAGGCCGAGCAGCCGCCGGTGCCGATCAGCACCAGTTCCATCGGGCTCGGTCCAGGCGTCTTGCCGTCCGGCCTGTGCGCCGTGCCCAGCACGACCTTGTGGCCGCTGCCGGACTCGCCGACGAAGGTGCGTTCCTCAACCCATTTGATGCGTGCTTTCACGTTGATTTTCCTTACGAGGTTTCCGTCGCCTACTGATCGAACACGACCGCATGCATGATCTGGTAGATGCCGGCGCCGACCAGCGCGAACAGATAGAGCTTGACCATGGCGCCGCGATGCGCAGCGACCTTATGCGTATGCCCATACCATGTCGCCAGCGGCACGGTGACCAGTACGAGGATCGACAAAAGATGGATCGGGCTGAACGGACCAATGAGGCGGATCTGCTGGACCCAGAAGCTCGATATGGCGATGACCAGCATCAGCGCCGCCCAGGCATAACCTAGCGCTGTGACGCGCGGTACCTTTCGGCAACGACAGCTGGGCGCCGCCGATAGCGAGGGCGGCGAAGGCCGCGAAGGCATGCCATGGAATGGGAGGCGGCGCCCACAGAAGCGGTCCGAGCGACATTGCGCCTTCCCTCAAACGTCCGCTTCGAAACGCTTAGAACGGGATCTCGTCGTCCAGCTCGCGCGACGAGCCGCCACCGCCGCCGCTCCTGGGGCCGCCGCCACCACCGCGGCTGAGACCTTCATTCGGACCGGATTGGCCGAAATCCGAACCGCGGCTGCCGCCGCCGGAATAATTGCCGACCTGGCCGCCGCCCTCGCCGCGTGCGTCGAGCATCTGCAATTCGCCACGGAATTTCTGCAGGACGATTTCGGTCGTATAGCGGTCGTTGCCGGTCTGGTCCTGCCATTTGCGGGTCTGCAACTGGCCCTCGACATAGACCTTCATGCCCTTCTTCAGATACTGCTCGGCCACCTTGGCGAGCTGATCGTTGAAGATGACGACATTGTGCCACTCGGTCTTGTCCTTGCGCTCGCCGGTGTTCTTGTCGCGCCAGCTTTCCGACGTGGCGATGCGGATGTTGACGACCGGATCGCCGGAATTCAGGCGGCGGATTTCAGGGTCCGCCCCGAGATTGCCCACCAGAATGACCTTGTTGACGCTACCCGCCATCTTACTTCTCCGCGCTCATCCGAAACAAATTTCAAGTCGCTCACCTTACAGCCTGCGGGCCGCCGCCGCCCGCAAAGGCTGGCTTTTCCCACAAGGTTTTTCGTTCTCTTTTCGTTCTATTCTTCACCACCCTTTCTGTCAAGGAATGTCAGCAAAGGCAGGGTTTGAACGTGCACCTCCATATGGAGACTTGCCAAATCAATAAGTATCGACTTATGCTTCAACCATGATCGAAGCAGAGATTTTTCGTGCGCTTGCCGACCCTACTCGTCGCGCCGTCTACGAGCGCCTGACCGCCAGCGAGATGAGCGTGACCGAGCTGCGCGCCGGTATGAGCGTGTCGCAGCCGGCGGTCTCGCAGCATCTCGCCGTGCTGCGTAGCGCCGGCCTGGTGGTCGAGCGGCGCGCCGGCCGCAATGCCTATTACCGGGCCGATCCGCAGGGGCTCGACCCGCTGCTCGGCTGGATCGAACGCTACCGCGCCTTCTGGCCGGAACGCATCGAGAAGTTGAAAACGGTTCTGAAAGGAATGGACCAATGAGGGCAACCGAAAACCGGGCGTTCAACGAAGCGCCGCTCAGCTTCGAATGCGACCTTCCAGATCCGCCGGAAAAAGTCTGGCGGGCGCTGACCGAGCCGGAGTTGCTCGCCGCCTGGATGATGCCGAACGACATCGAGGCGCAAGCCGGCGCGCGCTTCGCCTTTGCCGGACCGGATGCGCCGATCGAATGCGAGGTGCTCGAGGCAGAGCCTGGCAGGCTGCTGCGCTATTCCTGGCGCGAGCGGCCCGGCGCGAAGGATGCGGACCAGCTTCCCGCCTTTGACAGCATCGTCACTTTCACGCTTGCCGGCACAGCCTCGGGCGGCACGCATCTGCGCATCGTCCATGACGGCTTCGTGCCGGCCGCGCAGCCTCTCGTCGCTGTTTCCGGCGCCGGTTGCGGGCTTTCGCTCGACGCGCGCAGGAACCCGACCGCCGCCAACGCGCCCTGCATGATGCTGCGCGCAGCCTGATCAAAAGAGGACCGAGGAAAACCATCATGAGCATTGCCAATCTGGTGCCTATGGTCATCGAGCAGTCGAGCCGCGGCGAACGCGCTTTCGACATCTTTTCGCGGCTGCTGCGCGAGCGTATCGTCTTCATCAATGGCGAGATCAACGACAGCGTCTCGGCGCTGGTGTGCGCACAGCTCCTGTCGCTGGAATCGGACAATCCGGACAAGGAGATCTCGCTCTACATCAACTCGCCGGGCGGCATGGTGACCAGCGGCTTCGCCATCTACGACACGATGCAATACATCTCCTGTCCGGTGTCGACGGTCTGCATGGGCTTTGCCGCCTCGATGGGCTCCTTCCTGTTGATGGCCGGGGAACCGGGACGTCGCATCGCCCTGCCCAACACCAGGATCGTGCTGCACCAGCCGCTCGGCGGCTTCCAGGGCCAGGCCTCCGACATCCAGCGCCACGCCGAGGATATTGTGCGCACCAAGCAGCACATGACAGAGCTCTACGCGAAGCATTGCGGCCGGACCTATGAGGAAGTCGAGCGCACGCTCGACCGCGACTATTTCATGAGCGCCGCGGAAGCCAAGACCTGGGGCCTCGTCGACCACGTCTACGACACGCGCAAAAAAGCGGCCTGACATCTCGAGCCAGACGCGCGGCAATTTGATCGCCGCGCGTCTGGCATCGCTCCAGTTGCATCCCTATAGTCCGCGCATGATCAGGTCCGTTCAGCCCAGACATCTATGCGCCGCCCTCACCGCGCTTGCCGGCATGCTGATGGCCGGCGCCGCGCTTGCCGACGACAGCTCGTCGCAGAAATTGCCTGGGGTCAGCGGCGACTATCGGATCGCCAAGCCGGCGCCGCAGCCGGAACCGGACGACGCGCTGCCGGCCGGCAGCGACGGTTCCTTCAAGATCGGCAACACCGATGTCAGGATCGGCGGCAGCATAACGATCGACATGGCAACGGGCGGCGCTCGGATCCCGAACCACTGATCGCGAGCGGGTCACACGCGAACACCACAAAATGTAAGCCCCATCCCTGCTGTGCAGACGGATGGGGCTTCATGGATCTGAAATCCAATTTTAGCCGGGAGTGGACTGCCGGCGTTCTGTTTCGGATGCGACGCGGCGTTCAGCCGACGATCCGACTATCGTCTCTGATTGTAGGGAATCGGCGAGTCACGGTTTGTCGGGCTGGCGTTTCAAGTCTGCCCTGGCACTTATGCCCGCCGCGGCTCCATCTCGGTGTGGAGCCTCAAGGGACTGTCCGGTGGCGTCATGCTCCGCTCCTTATGCCCATTGCGACAATGTCGTTCGAAGCACTAATCGCTACGCCTGCGGCGTCTCGCAGGCCGCCTGTTGGGCGGCGAGGCCATCGAAAGACGGCCGGCTTCGTTGACGCTTTTGAGACTGCTCCCGTGAGTCACTGGCGTCAACCGTTGAATAGCCGGTTACCGAAAAATGTGATCGCCTGGAGGTTACGTGCGGGTAAGTCGGGTGGCTCTGCGGAACGAGGCGGCATCGGCGGCACGTATCTCCACAAAGTTTCGGGCGACCGTTTCCACAACGCTAAACGCGCTTGTTTCCACAACGCTTGTGCGACTGTTTCCACAGCGCTTTGTCAGGAGCGTGTTCGGCCTTTGTTCTTTCCGCTTGCCGGCTCGCGCGAAAGGCGGTTAAACCCATGATCGGCTTCTTCCGTCGAGACTGTGGCGTCTCTCGACGTGGCGGCGAAAATACCTACATAGGGGATGGCCGGGAAGAACCCGCCCAATCCAGTAAATTCCAGATCTGAGGCGGCGACCGGCGATGGCCGACCAAAAATACCTTTCCATTCGCGGGGCGCGCGAACACAATCTCAAGAACGTGGATCTCGACCTGCCGCGCGACAGCCTGATCGTCATGACTGGACTGTCGGGCTCCGGCAAATCGTCGCTTGCCTTCGACACCATCTATGCCGAGGGCCAGCGCCGCTACGTCGAAAGCCTGTCGGCCTATGCCCGCCAGTTCCTGGAGATGATGCAGAAGCCGGACGTCGACCAGATCGACGGCCTGTCGCCCGCCATCTCGATCGAGCAGAAGACCACCTCGCGCAACCCGCGCTCGACGGTCGGCACCGTCACCGAGATCTACGATTATATGCGCCTTCTGTTCGCGCGTGTCGGCATCCCCTATTCGCCGGCCACCGGCCTGCCGATCGAGAGCCAGACGGTCAGCCAGATGGTCGATCGCGTGCTGGCGCTGGAAGAAGGCACGCGCCTGTTCCTGCTGGCGCCGATCGTGCGCGGCCGCAAGGGTGAGTACCGCAAGGAACTCCTGGAGCTGCAGAAGAAGGGATTCCAGCGCGTCAAGGTCGACGGCGTCTTCTACGAGATCGCCGATGTCCCAGCGCTGGACAAGAAGTACAAGCACGACATAGACGTGGTCGTCGACCGCATCGTCGTGCGCAGCGATCTGGCGACCCGGCTGGCGGATTCGATGGAGACCGCGCTGAAGCTCGCCGAAGGCCTGGCTGTGGCCGAGTTCGCCGACAAGCCGCTCGATGCCAGCCTGACCGGCGAGGACTCGGTCAACAAGTCGAAGAACGAGACGCATGAGCGCATCCTGTTCTCGGAGAAATTCGCCTGCCCGGTGTCCGGCTTCACCATTCCCGAGATCGAGCCCAGGCTGTTCTCCTTCAACAATCCGTTCGGCGCCTGCCCGACCTGCGATGGCCTCGGCAGCCAGCGCGCCATCGATCCCAACCTCGTCGTGCCAGACGAGAACGTCTCGCTGCGCGACGGCGCCATCAGCCCGTGGGCGAAGTCGACCTCGCCTTATTACGCGCAGACGTTGGAAGCGCTCGGCAAGGCCTATGGCTTCAAGCTCGGCGACAAGTTCAAGGATCTGAGCGCCGAGGCGCAGAAAGCTGTGCTGCACGGCACCGGCGAGCGCGAGATCACCTTCCAGTATGATGACGGCCTGCGCTCCTATAAGACCACCAAAACCTTCGAGGGCGTCATCCCCAATCTCGACCGGCGCTGGAAGGAAACGGAATCGGCCTGGATGCGCGAGGAGATCGAGCGCTTCATGTCGGCCACTCCCTGCCCCGCCTGCAACGGCTACAGGCTGAAGCCGGAAGCGCTGGCAGTGAAGATCGCTGGCAAGCATATCGGCGAAGTCACCCAGATGTCGATCCGCAAGGCCGACCAATGGTTCACCGACCTGCCGGGAGAGCTCAACGAGAAGCAGAACGAGATTGCGGTGCGCGTGCTCAAGGAAATCCGCGAGCGGCTGCGTTTCCTCAACGATGTCGGCCTCGACTATCTGACGCTGTCGCGCAACTCCGGCACGCTGTCGGGCGGCGAGAGCCAGCGCATCCGGCTCGCTTCGCAGATCGGCTCGGGTCTCACCGGCGTGCTCTATGTGCTCGACGAGCCGTCGATCGGCCTGCACCAGCGCGACAATGCGCGCCTGCTCGATACGCTCAAGCACCTGCGCGACATCGGCAACACGGTGATCGTCGTCGAGCATGACGAGGACGCCATCCTGCATGCCGACTATGTCGTGGACATCGGCCCCGCCGCCGGCATCCATGGCGGCCAGATTATCGCGCAGGGCACGCCGCAGCAGATCATGGCCACACCCGCCTCGATCACCGGCAAATATTTGTCGGGCGAACTCGAAGTGGCGACGCCCGCGGTGCGCCGCGAGGCGAAGAAGAACCGGCGCATCAAGGTGGTCGGCGCGCGCGGCAACAACCTGAAGAACGTGACGGCCGAAATCCCGCTCGGCACGTTCACGGCTGTCACCGGCGTGTCCGGCGGCGGCAAGTCGACCTTCCTGATCGAGACGCTGTTCAAGGCCGCCTCGCGCCGCATCATGGGCTCGCGCGAGCATCCGGCCGAGCATGACCGCATCGAGGGGCTGGAATTCCTCGACAAGGTCATCGACATCGACCAGTCGCCGATCGGCCGCACGCCGCGCTCGAACCCGGCGACCTACACGGGCGCCTTCACGCCGATCCGCGACTGGTTCGCGGGGCTCCCCGAGGCCAAAGCGCGCGGCTACCAGCCGGGCCGCTTTTCCTTCAACGTCAAGGGCGGCCGCTGCGAGGCCTGCCAGGGCGATGGCGTGATCAAGATCGAGATGCACTTCCTGCCCGACGTCTACGTCACCTGCGACGTCTGCCACGGCAAGCGCTACAACCGCGAGACGCTCGACGTGCAGTTCAAGGGCAAGTCGATCGCCGACGTGCTCGACATGACGGTCGAGGAAGGCGTCGAGTTCTTCTCGGCGGTGCCGGGCGTGCGCGACAAGCTGGAGACGCTGAAGCAGGTCGGCTTGGGTTACATCCATATCGGCCAGCAGGCGACGACACTCTCCGGCGGCGAGGCGCAGCGGATAAAACTCGCCAAGGAACTGTCGCGCAAAGCGACCGGCAAGACGCTCTACATCCTCGACGAGCCGACCACCGGCCTGCACTTCCATGACGTCGCCAAGCTGCTCGAAGTGCTGCACGAGTTGGTCGACCAGGGCAACACGGTGGTGGTGATCGAGCACAATCTCGAGGTGATCAAAACTGCCGACTGGGTACTGGACCTCGGCCCCGAAGGCGGCGACGGCGGCGGCGAGTTGGTGGCGTCGGGCACGCCGGAAGCGATCGTGCGCGAGAGGCGCAGCTACACCGGCCAGTTCCTGAAGGAGCTCCTGGAACGGCGCCCCGGAGGCAAACGCGAAGCGGCTGAGTGAGCGCGCCTGTCGTCGGTGTCTGGAGGGCGTTTGAATGACAATTAGAAGCGCGCTTTCCGGTGATCTCCCTGCCGTTGTCGCGCTAACCACGGCCGCCTATGCGCCCTACACTACTCTGTTCGGCGCCCCGCCGATCCCGGTGACGGAAGACTACGCGCCGCGCATCGAGCGCGGCGAAATCTGGCTGCTGGAGAGCGGCGGCGAACTGGCCGGGCTGATCGTCCTCGAGCGTCATCCCGACCACGCCATGATTTTCAGCGTCGCCGTCGCGCCGGCCTTTCAGGGTAAAAAACTCGGCATCAAACTGCTCAACTTCGCCGACCAGCAGGCGCGGTCGTGGGGCGTGCCGGAGGTGCGGCTTTACACCAATTCGCGGATGGAGCGGAACATCGCGCTCTATTCCGCCTACGGCTATCGCGAAACGGGTCGCCGCGCCAACCGACACCGGCCAGGATGGACCCTGGTCGGCATGGTGAAGCCGGTCGACCGAGCCGCCTGATCACAGTTGAACGGAGGAGGACGACAATGAGCCAAGGAAAAATCCGCTCCGGCATGGGCGGCTGGACTTTCGAGCCCTGGGACACCTCCTTCTATCCGGAGAAGCTCGCCAAGGCCAAGCAACTCCACTATGCCAGCCGGCAGGTGCCAACCATCGAGGTCAACGGCACCTATTATTCCAGCTTCAAGGAACCGACTTTCGCCAAATGGGCCAACGAAGCGCCGGAGGGTTTCGTCTTCTCGCTCAAAGGCAACCGCTTCGTCACCAACCGGAGGGTGCTCGGCGAAGCCGGCGAATCGATGATGCGCTTCCTCGGCTCCGGCGTCGCCGCGCTCGGCGAGAAGCTCGGCCCGATCCTGTGGCAGTTCGCGCCGACCAAGAAGTTCGACGCCGACGATTTCGAAGCTTTCCTGAAACTTCTGCCCGAGAAGCAGGACGGCGTGGCTCTGCGCCACGCGCTGGAAGTGCGGCATGACAGCTTCATCGTGCCGGAGTTCCCGGCGCTCGCCCGAAAATACAACGCGGCGATCGTCTATGCCGACCACGCAAAATATCCGGCGATCGCCGATGTAACCGGCGACTTCGTCTATGCGCGGCTGCAGACCGGCAGCGACGACAACCCCGACTGCTACACCCCGAAAGGCCTCGACGAATGGGCGGGACGCGTGAGGACATGGGCGGAGGGCAAGCAACCCGCCGACCTGCCGCGCGCCGATCCCAAGACCGATGCGCCGGACAAGCCGCGCGACGTGTTCGCCTACTTCATCACCGAAGGCAAGGTGCGCGCACCTTTCGGCGCGATGGCGCTGATGAAGCGAGTGACTGATTGAAGGGGCGAGCTCCGTCGGAACTTACGAGGCATCTTGACCGTTTTGCCTTTCTCGCCGGGAGCCGGTTTTCACAGCGGTGAGCTTTCGCGGAACAATGGCCCAGGCTCCGGCATCGGAGGAGCCCGAAGAAAGCGAGGTGATATGGCTGTCATCCTCATCGGGGCATTGCTCATTGTCGCCGGCATTGTGTACATGGCGGGTGCGGTCCTCAGGCGCGGGAAACTTAGCGATCCGGCACCTGCCGCCTCGGATCGCCCGATACCAAACCTCACAACGCCTGGCCCGACGCTCGAGCCACGCCGGCGCGGCCTCGGTTTCCTCGGCCTTTCGCAGAACTGGCCGGGTCTGCTGATGATGGGGGTCGGTATCATCCTGTTATTGTTGGTGGCGGTCCTCTGACGCCGCGGAATTAATGGCATCTTCACCGCTATCGTAACGCAATCGATACTTCCTTGCCGCACTAATGCACGCACGACAGGTTGCAGAGACCCGGCGGCGGCAAGGGCGAGTGCATGCTTCTCGACTACAATTCATTGCTGCTGGCCGTCGGTTTCTCCGCAGCCTGCCTCAGCCTCACCCTGTTCGGAACCTGGCTGACCGCCCGTTCCGACAGGTTCCTGCTGACATGGGCGACCAGCGTGCTGGTGGTAGTGGCGGAGGTTTTTGTCTATAACGCCTATATCGATGCGCCTGGAACAGCCCTCGGCATCCTGGCGCTGGCGCTGCTGCTGTTCGGCTTCTCGGTGATGTTGGGCGCCGCCCACCAGTTCCGGACCGGCCGCTCGCCGCTGCCGCGCATCACGCTTGGCACTGCCATCTCCTTTGCGCTGGCGTTACCGCCAATGGCGCTCGGCTATGACGGTCTCGGCTTCATGATTGAGAATTTCCTTGCCGCGCTGCTCCTATTCGGCACCGCGCATGAATATTGGAAGGGTCGCGAGGAGGCACCGGCGCAACTCGTGGGCGTGGCGTTGCTATATTCGTTGACCGCTGTTTCCTTCGTGCTTTGCGCGGCCGTGCTGGCTTGGGACCGGAAACTCATCCTCGGCCACGCGCCGAGCAACTGGGCGGAAGATCTGAGCTTGGTCATCGTCATCGCCTCGATGACCGGCATCGGCGCGCTGTCGCTGGCGCTCAACCAGGGGCGGCTCGCGCGCCATCACAAGCATGAGGCCGAGACCGACGTGCTGACCGGACTGCTCAACCGCCGCGCGTTGTTCGACCTGCACGGCAAGACGCCGGTCAGCGCTTTCACGGCGGTGGTGGTGTTCGACCTCGACGGCTTCAAGGCGATCAACGACCAGTTCGGCCATGCCGCCGGCGACGAGGTGCTGAAGGTTTTTGCCCAAGTGCTCTCCGCCGACCTGCGTCCGAGCGACTCAGTCGCCCGCATGGGTGGCGAGGAATTCGCGATGGTGTTGAGGCGCACCTTGCCAGAGACGGCCGAGGCGACGGCCGAACGTGTCAGGGCCGCGTTCGCCGCGCGCATTGTTGAGACGGAAACCGGGCCGTTGCGCTGCACGGTCAGCGCCGGCTTCGCCTTCGGCAACAGCGATGGCATGAGCTTCGACAAGGTGCTCAGCGCCGCCGACAAGGCGCTCTATGCCGCCAAGCGCGGCGGCCGCAACCGCGTCCTGGATTTTCGCCGCGCCGGTTGAGGCTTGGGGCATCGCCCTCAGTGGTGGGCGATCACTTCGTTGAATGCGTCGAGGTCGACGTAGAAGACCTTGGTCATTTCACCCAGCAGATCATCCTCCTCATAGCCCTGCGACATCAGGATGTTAATCGCAGTCATGATATCGACGCGATCGGTAAGCCGCCGCTTCTGATAGTCCTCGACAAAACGTTCCATCGCCGTCCCCTGGCACGAATCTTTTTGGACGCGTTGACCGACAATCACTGGGGAGAAAACTAGGCAGGCTTGCTTGCGTGGAACTTGCGCGCGGCGTCCACGCGCCTTCCCCTCATTCGCAACTGATACGGAAAGCGGCCGACTCACCAAGGCCAAGAAAAGACTAGCATGCGGTATTCAACGCACCAGAGCTGGGCTGGGCCAGCGGAGAGAAATACTGGGCTTGCTGCCGCCTGCTATGTCAAGCGAAGTCGAGAAAACGATTTTAGACTGTCAGAAACTTCCGCACATCCGCCCGGTCGAGGTCTTCGGCGGGGCCGGTATGCACGATCTGGCCGCGATCCATGATGTTGACCTCGTCGGCAAGTTCCCGGCAGAAGTCGAGATATTGCTCGACCAGAAGCACGGCGATCCCCGCCTGGTCGCGGAGATACCGGATGGCGCGGCCGATATCCTTGATGATGGACGGCTGGATACCTTCGGTCGGCTCGTCGAGCACCAGGAGCTTGGGTCGCATCACCAGCGCTCGGCCGATGGCAAGTTGCTGCTGCTGGCCGCCGGAGAGATCGCCGCCGCGGCGGCCGAGCATCTGCTTCAAGACCGGAAACAGCTCGAAGACATAGGCCGGAATGTTGCGGTCGGCGCGCCTCAACGGTGCGAAGCCGGACTCCAGGTTTTCGCGCACCGTGAGCAGCGGAAAGACTTCCCTGCCCTGCGGCACGAATGCGATGCCCGACCGGGCGCGATCATACGCCGCGCTCCGGTCGAGCGCCTTCCCCTCGAAGGCAACGCTTCCGCTCGTCAGCCTGTGATGGCCGACGATCGATCTCATCAAACTGGTTTTGCCGACGCCGTTTCGGCCGAGCACGCAAGTGATCTTGCCGGCACCCGCCTTCAGCGAAACGCCGCGCAGCGCCTGGGCGGCGCCGTAATGCAGCGTGGCATTGGAGACTTCAAGCATGGTCAGCCCCTTCTCCAGCGCTTCAGGAAAGCGAGATCGAAACGGCAAAATGGAACCCGCCAGACCATGCTCACCGCCCCAGATAGACTTCGACGACACGCTCGTCCGCCGAGACGAAATCGAGCGTGCCTTCCGACAGCACAGAGCCCTCGTGCAGGCAGGTGACCTTGACGCCGAGCTCGCGCACGAAATGCATGTCGTGCTCGACGACCACCACCGAATGGTCGCGGGCGATGTCCTTGAGCAGCCGCGCGGTCTCCTCCGTCTCCGCATCGGTCATGCCGGCGACCGGCTCGTCGACGAGCAAAAGTTTTGGGTCCTGCGCCAAGAGCATGCCGATCTCCAGCCATTGCTTCTGGCCGTGGCTGAGGTTGGCGGCCAGCTCGCTGCGCTTGTCGCCGAGACGGATGATGCCGAGGATGTCGTTGATGCGCCGCGTCTCGGCCGCCGAGCGGCGATGGAAAAGCGCCGGGAAGATCGAACGCGGCCCCTTCAGCGCCAGCATCAGATTGTCCTCGACGCTGTGGCTCTCGAAGACCGTCGGCTTCTGGAACTTGCGGCCGATGCCCATCATGGCGATTTCGGCCTCGTCATGCCGGCTGAGATCGACCTCGCCGTCGAAGAACACCTCGCCCTCGTCCGGCCGCGTCTTCCCGGTGACGATATCCATCATCGTCGTCTTGCCGGCGCCGTTGGGGCCGATGATGGCGCGCATCTCGCCCTTGTCGAGCACCAGCGACAGGTTGTTGATGGCACGAAAGCCGTCAAAGGAAACCGAGACGCCGTCGAGATAAAGGATGGTGTTCGACTTGCTCATGATCGCTCACTCCGCCGGCTGCGGTTCGGCGCCGGAAGCCGACCAGGCGCCCGGCGTCCGCGCAGCCGAGCGCACGATCTTCGGCTCCGGCGGCTCCTCGAGATCGGCGCCGGCTTCCGCCGCAAGTGAAGCTGAGCGCAGCGCCTTGGCCTGGCTGCGCCAGGCATCCCACATGCCGACGATGCCCTTTGGCAAAAGCAGCGTGACGGCGACGAACAGGCCGCCCAGCGCGAACAGCCAGAATTCCGGCAGCACGCCGGTGAACCAGGATTTGCCGGCGTTGACGAGCAACGCGCCGAGGATCGGGCCGACAAGGGTGCCGCGCCCGCCGACCGCGGTCCAGATCACCACCTCGATCGAGTTGGCCGGGTCGAATTCGCCGGGATTGATGATGCCGACTTGCGGCACGTAAAGCGCGCCGGCAATGCCGGCCATGATTGCGGAAACGACGAAGGCGAACAGCTTGACGTTCTCGGCCCGCCAGCCGAGGAAGCGGGTACGGCTTTCGGCGTCGCGCACCGCCATCAGGAGCTTGCCGTATTTGGAGCGCACGATCGCCGCGGTAACGAAGACAGCGAGCGCCAGCATAACGGCGCTGGCCGCAAACAGCGCCGAACGCGTCGCGTCCGCCTGCACGTTGAAGCCCAGAATATCCTTGAAATCGGTCAGGCCGTTGTTGCCGCCGAATCCCATGTCGTTGCGGAAGAAGGCGAGCAGCAGCGCATAGGTCATCGCCTGGGTGATGATCGACAGATAGACGCCGGTGACGCGGCTGCGGAAGGCGAACCAGCCGAAGACGAAGGCGAGCAGGCCGGGCACGGCCAGCACCATCAGCGCCGCAAACCAGAAATGATCGAAGCCGTGCCAGAACCAGGGCAGTTCCTTGTAGTTCAGGAACACCATGAAGTCCGGCAGGATCGGATTGCCGTAAACGCCGCGCGAGCCGATCTGCCGCATCAGATACATGCCCATCGCATAGCCGCCGAGCGCGAAAAAGGCGCCATGGCCGAGCGAAAGGATGCCGCAATAGCCCCAGACGAGATCGAGCGCGAGCGCCAGCAGCGCGTAGCAGAGATATTTGCCGACCAGCGCCACGATGTAAGGCGGGATGTAGAAGGCGCTTTGCGGCGAGACCGCCAGGTTGAGCAGCGGCACGGTAATGGCCGCCGCGAGCAGCGCGAGGATCGTGGCGGCGATCCGACGGTCGGCGCCGAAGAAGCGTTGCGTGATCATGCTTCCACCGCCCTGCCCTTCAGCGCGAACAGGCCGCGCGGACGCTTCTGGATGAAGAGGATGATCAGCACCAGAACGACGATCTTGCCGAGCACCGCGCCGGCATAGGGTTCGAGGAATTTGTTGACGATGCCGAGCGAAAAGGCGCCGACCAGCGTCCCCCACAGATTGCCGACGCCGCCGAAGACCACGACCATGAAACTGTCGATGATGTAGCCGCGGCCGAGATTGGGCGAGACATTGTCGATCTGGCTGAGCGCCACGCCCGCGATCCCGGCGATGCCCGAGCCCAACGCAAAGGTCAGCGCGTCGACCCATGGCGTCCTGATGCCCATCGAGGCGGCCATGCGGCGGTTGGCGGTGACGGCACGCATCTGCAGCCCCCAGGGCGTGCGCTTCATGACGTAGAGCAGCACACCGAACACGGCGAGCGCGAACGCCAGGATCCACAGCCGGTTCCAGGTGATGGCCAGCTGGCCGACATCGAACGAACCCGACATCCAGGACGGATTGCCGACCTCCTGGTTGGTCGGCCCGAAGATGGTGCGCACCGCCTGCTGCAGGACCAGCGAGACGCCCCAGGTGGCCAGAAGCGTTTCCAGCGGGCGGCCATAGAGGAAGCGGATGATGCCGCGTTCGATTGCAAGGCCGACCAGCCCCGCGACAAGGAAGGCGAGCGGCAGCGCGATCACCAGCGACCAGTCGAACAGGCCCGGAAACGAGGTACGGATGACTTGCTGGACGATAAAGGTGGTATAGGCGCCGAGCATCACCATCTCGCCATGCGCCATGTTGATGACGCCCATGACGCCGAAGGTGATGGCAAGCCCGATCGCCGCAAGCAGCAGCACCGATCCCAGCGAAATGCCGTACCAGATGTTCTGACCGGCGTCCCACACGGCCAGCGTCGCGTCGATCTTGCCGATCGCCGCGGTCGCCGCCTCCTTGACCGCGCCCTGGGCATTCGCCTCAACTGAGGTGAGCAGCGAGAGCGCGTCGCGATCACCACGCGCGGCGACGACCGAGATCGCCGCGAGCTTGTCGCCTTCGGGCTTGTCGGAAACCAGAACCGACGCCGCGCGCGCCTGCTCGAACAGGGTTTTGACGCCCGGTTCGGTCTCGGCCGCTAAGGCGGCATCGAGCGGCTCGATGTTCGCCGCATCGGGCGTCTTGAACATGGTCGCCGCGGCGGCGAGGCGCACGCTGGCGTCCTTGGCGCGCAAGGTCAGCGTGCCCAGGGCATCGCGGATAACGCGGCGGAGCCCATTGTTGACCTTGATCTTGGTGAGGTCGGCCTTGGCGGCGTCGGCAGTCTTTTCGCCGCTCAATGGATCGAGCAACTCGATGCCGTCTCCCGCTTCCTTGCCAACGAAGGCCTGGGAGTCGCTCTTGCGAATGTAGAGATTGCCGTCGGCCAGCGCCGAGAGAGGCCGCTCGACGGCCGGATCGCCGCTCGCGGCCAGCTCGCGCACGACGGCCTCGGTGGTCGAGAAGCCGGTTGCAGCCGCGAATTTGGCGATCGTCGCGCGAAGGTCGGCCTCGGCTGCCTTCGACGGCAGCAGTCCAGCCATCGTCAGCAGCAACATCAGACCAATTGCGCGCAGCAGCAGCATTGTCGTCTTCAAGCAGCTTTCTTGGTTTCGGGATCTTGCCCGGGCGGTCAGGAACCTGCCCGGGCTGCGGTCTCGGATCGTGGGGCCACTCCGCGATCCGCCAGACCTGGGAGAACACGGACCTGGATCCGGACCGGGGTCAGTTGGTGCCCTTGCCGCCGCACTTGCCGGTGGCGACGTTGAAGTTGCCGCAGGACAGAGGCGCGCGCCAATCCGAGATCAGGTCTTTGGAATCCGGCAGGTAGTCGGACCATTCGTCGCCCATGACGAGGCCGGGCGTCTGTGAGACGGTCTCGAACTGGCCGTCGGCCTGGATCTCGCCGATCAGTACCGGCTTGGTGATGTGGTGGTTTGGCATCATCGTCGAATAGCCGCCGGTCAGGTTCGGCACCGAAACGCCGACCATGGCGTCGATGACCTTGTCCGGATCGGTGGTGCCGGCCTTCTCGACAGCCTTCACCCACATGTTGAAGCCGATATAATGGGCTTCCATCGGGTCGTTGGTGGTGCGCTTGTCGTTCTTGATGAACTTGTGCCAGTTGTCGATGAACTTCTTGTTCTCCGGCGTGTCGACGCTTTCAAAGTAGTTCCAGGCGGCGAGGTGGCCGACCAGAGGTCCGGTATCGAGGCCGGCCAGCTCTTCCTCGCCGACCGAGAAGGCCATGACCGGAATGTCTTCGGCCTTGACGCCCTGGTTGCCGAGTTCCTTGTAGAACGGCACGTTGGCATCGCCGTTGACGGTCGAGACCACGGCCGTCTTCTTGCCGGCCGAGCCGAATTTCTTGATCGCCGAAACCTCGGTCTGCCAGTCCGAGAAGCCGAACGGCGTGTAGTTGACCATGATGTCCTCCGCCGGCACGCCCTTCGACTTGAGATAGGCTTCGAGGATCTTGTTGGTGGTGCGCGGATAGACATAGTCGGTGCCTTCGAGGACCCAGCGCTTCACCGAGCCGCCATCGGCGCTCATCAGGTAATCAACCGCCGGAATAGCCTGCTGGTTCGGCGCCGCACCGGTGTAGAAGACGTTGCGCTCGCTCTCCTCGCCCTCATACTGGACGGGATAGAACAGGATGTTGTCGAGTTCCGAGAACACCGGCAGCACCGATTTGCGCGACACTGAGGTCCAGCAGCCGAACACGGCCGCGACCTTGTCCTTGGAAATCAGCTCGCGCGCTTTTTCGGCGAAGAGCGGCCAGTTGGACGCCGGGTCGACGACCACGGCTTCCAGTTTCTTGCCGAGCAGGCCGCCCTTGGCGTTTTGCTCGTCGATAAGCATCAGCATGACGTCTTTCAGCGTCGTCTCCGAAATCGCCATGGTCCCCGACAGCGAATGGAGGATACCGACCTTGATCGTATCTTCAGCCGCCTTGGCGGAAGCTGAAGCCAGCAGACCGGCCGCGACGACGCCGGCGGACAGGATTTTTGTTATTCTCGCGAAGTTACCCCTCATATGACACACTCCCAAGCTGGTTGTTTTGCATCGCAATATTAGCGGTGCAAGCGACGTGCCAGATAGGAATGCGCTGAACTGATTTCGCTATAACGCAGTGATTACAGCTGGTTATATGATAGCCGCCCAACTGTCGCCTCTGCTGCGATGCGGCAGGATTGAGAAAAGTTTACGCACCGCTGCCTAGATTTTGTACAAATAGTAAAAATGCCTATGATTTCACCATATCGACAAGGATAGCTTTGTCGGCCCTGTTGCGGGCTCATGGCGAAATGGGGCAAGGTCGCCGTGCAAACGAGCGACGTCATGGCCCTGCGAACAATCCTGACTTTCCTGCTTCTTATGTCCGCCTCCGGCGGCGCCCTCGCCGATTTTGCCGACGGCAAGCTCCCCGACGGCGTCTATCATTGCGAGGTCTACCTGCTCGGCCTGTTCCTCAACCTCGGCGACATCACCATCAAGGGCAGCCTCTACAGCGGCCCGGTGTCCTTCGGCGCCGCGCCGCCGCCTTACAATTACCAGATGAACCCCAATGGCGAGATCACCTGGCTCGGTCCGCTCGGTGGCTACACCGCCGGCGGCAATTCGATCTCGATGACCCAAGCGACGCTGGACGACCCAAGCGCTCCCTCCTTCGACATCATCATGAAGCAGCAGGACGGCGCCTTCACAGCTTCGACCTGCACCAGAAGATAGCCCCGGATAAAAAAAGGCGCGGAACCCGTTTTTGGGTCCCGCGCCAGCAGGCAGTCGGGAGGTCAGATCGTTTTCGCCGACATCTGGGCGGCGATGTAGTCGGCCTGGCGGATCGCCAGCGTCACGATGGTCAGCGTCGGGTTCTCCGCGGCACCCGTGGTGAACTGGCTGCCGTCTGAGACGAACAGGTTCTTGATATCGTGCGACTGGCCGTGCTTGTTGACGACACCGTCCTCCGGCTTTTCGCTCATCCGGTTGGTGCCGAGATTGTGGGTCGAAGGATAAGGCGGCGTCGGGAAGGTCCTGGTCGCGCCGACTGCGGCATAGAGCGCCTGACCCTGGCTGTAGGCATGGTTGCGCATGGCCTCGTCGTTTGGATGATCGTCGAAATGGACGTCAGCGATCGGCATGCCGTGCTCGTCCTTCTCGTCCTTGTGCAGCGTGATGCGGTTCTCTTCGCGCGGCATGTCCTCGCCGACGATCCACAGGCCCGCCATATGGTCGTAATGGTCGAGCGCCGTGGTGAAGGAGCGGCCCCAGCCGCCGGGATTGAGGAAGGCCGCCATGAATGGCAGGCCGAGCGACAGGGTCTCCATCTCATAGCCGCCGACGAAGCCGCGCGATGGATCGTGGCGTGCCTCGTCGCGGATGATGCCGGCCATGGTGGTGCCGCGATACATGTGCACCGGCTTGTCGAAGAGGGCATAGACCGAGCCGGTGGTGTGGCGCATGTAGTTCTTGCCCACCTGTCCCGACGAGTTGGCGAGCCCGCGCGGGAATTTCGATGATTCCGAGTTGAGCAGCAGGCGCGGGCTCTCGATCGAATTGCCGGCGACGGCGACGATGCGGGCTTTCTGCTCCTGCAGCTTGCCGTCCTTGTCGGCATAGACGACGCCGGTCACCTTGCCTGAAGCGTCATGATTGATCTTGATCGCCATCGAGTTCGGCCGCACCTCCAGATGCCCGGTCGCCTCGCCCTTCGGGATCTCGGTGTAGAGCGTCGACCATTTGGCGCCCCATTTGCAGCCCTGGAAGCAGAAGCCGGTCTGCTGGCAGGAATTGCGGTCGTCGCGCTCCACCGAATTGATGGCCATGTTGCCGGTATGACATTCCTTGTAGCCGAGCTTGTCGGCGCCGGCCTTGAGCACCTTGAAATTGTTGTTGCCCGGCAGCCGCGGCCAATTGTTGGTGCCGGTGACACCCATCTTGGCTTCGGCCTTGGCGTAATACTGCTCCATCTCGGCCAGCGTCACGGGCCAGTCGAGGAGGTTGGCGCCCTTGACCTTGCCGTAGGTCGTGGCCGCCTTGAACTCATGCTCCTGAAAGCGCAGCGAAGCGCCGGCCCAGTGCGTGGTCGAGCCCCCGACCGACTTGACAATCCAGGCCGGCAAGTTCGGGAAATCCTTGGCCACGCGCCAGTCGCCTGAAGTGGTGCGCTTGTCCTTCCAGGCGAGTTGGGCAAAGGACTCCCACTCGTCGTTGATGAAGTCCTCATATTCGTGGCGGGCGCCTGCCTCGAGGATGACGACGTCGATGCCTTTCTGGGCGAGTTCGTTGCCGAGCGTGCCGCCGCCCGCGCCGGAGCCGATGATGACGACAACGCCGTCGTTGTTTAGATCAAATTGCGCTGCCATGGTTTCCTCCCATGAAATCTGTCGAAAAGCGGTTCGTGGCAGAGCGGCTCAGAGCCACTCGATGTCGTTGAAGCCGCGCGCGATGTAGCCGCCCTTGGAGTAGGACTCGCCCTCGTAGCCGAAGATCGGCCACACCTCCTTCTGGTTGTAGAGGCTGACGACAAGGCCGCCGCGCACCGCCTGGAAGAACGGCGTCTTCTCGATACCGGTGAGCAGCGCCACCCTCTGCTCTTCCCAGCCAAGCCCGCGATAGCCGCCCTTGCCGGCCTTCTTGTCGAGTTCGGCGATACCCTTCTCGATCAGCTCCTTGTGGGCCGGGTCCTTGGCTGCCGTCTCGTCATGACCCTTGACGGCAATGGCGTAATATTTGTCCGGCACCTGGTCATGCGGATAGATGTCGCGCGCCACCTGGATCAGCGTTGCCATCGTCTCGGGCTTCAGCGCCGAGGGTTCGAGACCCCAGGCGTGTTCGGGGCTGATGACGGCGCTGCCGGAGATGATGAGCAGCGCGCCGGCGCCTCCGCGCTTCAGAAGCTCGCGCCGTGAAAGCCCGGCTTTCTTCTCGTAGCCCGGCTTCTTCTCATAGACTGTAACCATGATTTCCTCCCTGCTTGCTGTTCGCACCCTTGAGAGTGCCGTTGCTGGCGCCGCGCCTCTCCGCGGCGATATCTCCTATTTGAAACGCCCTCCCCGCTGCAGGACCTCGATCTTGTAGCCGTCAGGGTCCTCGATGAAGAAAAAGCGGGCGATCTGCACCCCGTCGCGGTTGAACTCGACGATCTTCTTCGGGTTGAGACCGAGCGCGCCGATCCGGTCGTGCTCGCTGTCGAGATCGGCGACCGAGACGGCAAGATGGCCGTAGCCGTCGCCAAGCGCGTAGGGCTCGGTGCGTCCCTTGTTCACGGTCAGCTCCACCTCGAAAGGCGAACTCTCATTGCTGAGATAGATCAGCGTGAAGGTCTCGAAATCGAGCCGCTGGGCGACCTCGAGGCCGAAGGCCTTGTTGTAGAAGTCGACGGAGCGCGCTTCGTCGAGAACCCTGATCATGGAATGGATCGTCTTCGCCAAATCGGACTCCGTGAGCTCTCATGCTTTCGAAGCCGATTATGCGCGCCGGCGAAAAATGGTGGTGGCAGCCGATTACCACGCGAGGAGCTGGAAAACGGCTAGTGTTGCTCCAATCCCAAGGACGAAAGTCTGATTGCCATCGGCGGCTATCGGATCGAAAATGACCAACGCAGGCAGTGTTCAAGAAGGCGCCAGCCAACCCAATCGGCGCCCAAGACAAACAACAACGGGAGGTACCGATGTGCAGAGTCTTCGCCGGGCAGGACCCGGAAGGCTACCGGCAGATCAACAGGTCGATCCGCATCGACGGCCATTCGACCAGCATCCAGCTCGAATCGACATTCTGGGGTCTGCTTGACGAGATCGCCGACAGCCAGGGACTGACGACGCCGAAATTCATCTCGAAGCTCTATGACGAGGCGATCGAGATCAACGGCGAGATCCCGAACTTCGCTTCCATGCTGCGCACGACCTGCGCGCTCTATTTGCGCGGCCATCGGCCCAGCGCCGAAGACCAGGCCGCATTGAAGCAGGAAGCCGCCTAACTGCTCTCGACTGCGACTTCGAGCGCCAGCCGGGTCATGTCGGTGAAAAGCGCCTGGCGCTCCGAATCGTCGATCAGCTCGCCGGTGGCGACATGGTCGACGACGGTCAGCAGCGACAGCGCTCGAGCGCCGAACTGTGCCGCAATGCGATAGAGGGCGCTGGTTTCCATATCGACGGCCAACGCCCCCAGCGCCATCGGCTCGTCAAACCGAGCGCGGCCATCGGGATGGTGGAAGACGTCGCTGCAGATCGTCAGTCCGGCGCTGCAGGCGATACCGAGATCGGCGGCGCATTGCAGCGCCCGCGCATGCAGCGCCGGGTCCGGCCCCGCCGGCTGGTAAAGCCCGAACACTTGCCCGCTGATTGCACTCTCGGCCCGGACCTCGCTGGAGACGACGACGCCGCGCAAAGGCACGTCTTCCGACAAGCCGCCGCATGTGCCGGTGCGGATCAGCGTTTTGACGCCGTAATACTCCATCAGCTCAAAGGCATAAATCAGGAAAGACGGCGCCCCTATCCCAGTCGCCTGGATGCTGACCGGCTTGCCGCGGAACCGGCCGGTGAAGCCCAGCGCGCCCCTTCGGCGGTTCACGCAGCGCGGCGCCTCGAGAAACATCTCCGCCATCCATTGCGCGCGCTCGGGATCGCCCGGCAACAGCACCGTTTCGGCATAGTCCCCCCGGCCCGCCTCGATATGCGGCGTCACGCGCTACCACCCCTGATAGACCCATCCGGCGACCATCATGGCAGGACTGCCGCAATGCGCAAGCTCTGGCTTATTTAGAGCAATCCAAGGAAGCGCTGAACGCCCTAGGATTCCAGCACGTCCTTGACGATCGTCGCCAGTTGCTTGAGCGAGAACGGCTTCGGCAGGAAGCCGAAATGCGCGTCGGCCGGCAGGTTCTTGGCGAAGGCGTCCTCGGCATAGCCCGAGACGAACACGAACTTGATGTCCGGCTGACGCTTGCGCAACTCGCCGAGCAATGTCGGCCCGTCCATCTCCGGCATCACCACGTCGGACACGATGATATCGACCTTGCCGCCAAGCGCCTCGAACACTTCCAGCGCCTCGACGCCGGACGATGCCTCGTGGACGGTATAGCCGCGCGAGGTGAGCGCCCTGACGCCGCCCATGCGCACGGCGTCTTCGTCCTCGACCAGAAGCACGGTGGCCGAACCGGAGAGGTCTTTCGCGGCATCGGCCGGCTTGGCCGGGGCCGCCGCCGCGATCGCCGGCACTTCGCCGGGTTCGGCCTGCTTCTTCACCTCGGCGATGTGGCGCGGCAGGAAGATGCGGAACACCGTGCCCTTGCCGACTTCGGAATCGCAGAAGATGAAACCGCCGGTCTGCTTGATGATGCCATAGACCATGGAAAGGCCGAGGCCGGTGCCCTTGCCCACTTCCTTGGTCGTGAAGAACGGCTCGAAGATCTTCTTCAGCACGTCGGGCGCGATGCCGCTGCCGGTGTCCTCCACGTCGACGAGCACATAGTCGGCCGGCGCCAATTCGCGATAGGCGAAGGATTTGCACTCGTCTGCGGTGACGTTGCGGGTGCGCACGGTGAGGTCGCCGCCGCTCGGCATGGCGTCGCGCGCATTGACGGCGAGGTTGACCACCACCTGCTCGAACTGGCCGATATCGACCTTGACCGGCCACAGGTCTCGGCCATGGTCGATCTTAAGCTTGATGTCGTTGCCGACGAGGCGCGCGAGCAGCATCCTGAGATCGGCCAGAACATCGGTCAGGTTGAGCACCTCCGGCCGCAGCGTCTGCTTGCGCGAGAAAGCCAGCAATTGCCGCACGAGCGAGGCCGCCCGGTTGGCGTTCTGCTTGATGTTCATGATGTCGGGGAAGGACGGGTCCGACGGCCTGTGGTTGGTCAACAGAAGATCGGACGCCATGATGATGGCGGTCAGCACGTTGTTGAAGTCGTGCGCGATACCGCCGGCAAGCTGGCCGACCGCCTGCATCTTCTGGCTCTGCGCCATCTGGCCCTCGAGCGCCTTCTGCTCGGTGGTCTCGACCGCATAGACGATCGCCGCCTCCTCGGCGCCTTCGCTGCCCGCGCTGTCGGCGACGGCATTGACGTAGAAGCGGATATGGCGCTCCTCATTGCCGGGCAGCACGGAGTCGATCGGCTCGATATTGGCCTGCCGCTGCCTGGCCTTCTCGAAGGCCGCGGCGAAAGCCGGCCGGTCGCGCTCATGGACGATGGTCTCGAACCGCACCCGCCGGTCTACGGCGTCGCGGTCGACCACGGACGAAAACAGCTGCAGGAACGGCGCATTGGTGCGCAGGATGCGCCCGTTCGCATCGACGCCGGCAATGGCCATCGGCGTCGAATTGAAGAAGCGGGTGAAGCGAACCTCGGAGGCCCTGAGCTCCGCGGAAGCGTCCTCGCCCTGGGTGCGGTTGAGCACGATCGTGCGGGTCGGGCCGTTGACGCCTTCGCGGCTGGCCGAAACCCGGTGCATGAAGCGCACCGGCAGCGCCTGGCCGCTCATGGTGGTGAGATCGAGGTCGATGACGGCGTTGCGGGTGGTGCCTGGATCGGCCTTGACGGAACGGACTAGCGCCATGCCGTCGCCAGCGATGATTTCCGGCAGCGTGATGGCGCCCGGCGTGAAGGAGGCAAGGTCGATGCCAAGCCACTCGGCCAGCGTGGCGTTGATATAGGTGACGCGGCCTTCCTGATCGGCCGAGAAGAACCCGGCAGGCGCATGGTCGAGATGGTCGATGGCCTTTTGCAGGTCCAGGAAGAAACGTTCCTGCTCCGCCCGTTCCTGCGAAATGTCGGCGAGCTGCCAGGCCAGCATCGGCAGCCTTTGCCCGGGCATGCTGAAGGCGCGGGCGCGGGTGCGGTACCAGCGCGCGCCGGGCTCGGCGCCGGGCTTGATCGACTGCGCCAGCCGGAACTCGCCGTCGCCCGCCTGGCCGTCGCGCAGGCCGGACGCCAGCCGGTAGATCGTCATCGAGGCTTCGGGAACATCCGACAACAGCCCCTCGACCGTCTTGAGATCGGCGGCCGAGGCGGCACCCGTCATGTCGGCATAGGCGCGGTTGGCGTAGACGACGCGGCCCTTGGTGTCGGTGACCAGCAGGCCCTGCGACATCGAGTCGACGAAGGCTTTCGACAATTCGTCGCCGGTCGACCGCGGCGCGATCTGCACGAAACCGATCGCGGTCGCGAACAGGAAGCCGACGCCGATCATGGCGAGCACGCCGAGCATGCCGAGCAGGAAAGGATCGCCGAGGCGCTCGCGGAAAAGTCCGAAGACGATCGCGGCGCCGGTCAGCACGACGATGAAGACGATGAGCCTGGTGACGGCGCCCGGACGCGTGTTCTGGTCGACGATCGGTACCGGATAGAAATCGCCGCGCGCTTCCTTGGCCATGTTCCCCCTGCTCGTGATTCCGGTGTCCGATGGGCGCGGACGGTCGGTTGAATCACATTCTCCTGTAACGGAAAAGGCCCCGGCCGCAAATGTCCGATAAAATCAACGATTCATGTTTCAAACTGTTCACGATGGGTGATGTGAACTTGCGGCGGGCCGCCGCGGCGGTCTAGTGTCGCCTCACTCGAAAAGGCGATTGGGTGCACCGATGCTGCAGTGGCTGGATAGCGTGGCGGGTCCGGGTTATGTCGCTGCAATCCTGTGGACGTTCGCGGCGCTCATTTTACTTGTCGTCGTCCTGCTCGTCATCAAGGTGGTTCGCAACCTGACCTTCGGCACCTTCGTGGCCGGCGGCAGGAACCGCAAGACGCGCCTTGCCGTGATGGACGCCACCGCCGTCGACAGCCATCGCAGGCTGGTGCTGGTGCGCCGTGACGACATCGAGCACCTGATCCTGATCGGCGGGCCGACCGATGTCGTGGTCGAGCGCGATATCCGGCTCGCAGCACCCCGCCGGCCGGCGCTGACCGGCGATAGCGGCCAGCAGCAGCCAACCGCTGCCGCGCGCCCGCGCGCGCCGCAGCCAGCACCTCCGCCCGCACCCGCGCCCGTCAGGCAACCGCCGCCTGCCGCCCAGCCGGCTACCGCGCGCACGCACGCCCCAGCGCCCGCTCCCGCGCCAAAACCGGCTGCGCCGAGCCAGCCGACGGCGAAGGTCATGCCGCTGCCGGGCTACGGGACGGCCAACGGCAGCACCAGATACGCGCCGCCGCCCTCAAACGATTCCATCGATGACACATTGATGCACGAACTCGAGACATCTCTCGACGAGACGCACGCGCAGCCGCCACCCAGCAAGCCCGCTGCCAAACCTTCGCTCGATGACGAGATGACCAAGCTGCTTGGCGAACTGGGCAGCCACAAGCGCTGACCTTCCCGGTACAAGCGGGCCTTTCCGCGCCTTGAGCACCGGAAACGAAAATGGCCGGAAAACCGGCCATTTTCTATGTTTTCTTGGCTATTCGATTCGCGTCAGTCGTCGCGATAGACCTTCTCGCGGCGTTCGTGACGCTCCTGCGCCTCGATCGACAACGTCGCGATCGGACGTGCGTCGAGCCGCTTCAACGCGATTGGCTCCCCGGTTTCCTCGCAATAGCCATAGGTGCCTTCGTCGAGGCGCTGGAGCGCGGAGTCGATTTTCGAGATGAGCTTGCGCTGGCGGTCGCGGGCGCGCAATTCGATGGCGCGGTCGGTTTCGGAGGAGGCGCGATCGGCCAGGTCGGGGTGGTTGGCGTTTTCCTGCTGCAGGATTTCTAGGGTTTCGCGCGCTTCGCGCAGAATGTCGTTTTTCCAAGTGATAAGCTTTTGGCGGAAGTACGATTTTTGCCGTTCGTTCATGAACGGCTCGTCTTCGGAGGGTACGTAATCGGCGGTAACGATGTCGTTCATTCGACTCACCCAACAACCCCAAAATTTGGCGCCTATATATTCGGGGACAAGAGCCTGCACAAGCGCTATCGACGAGAGTTTCACGCAATTGTTAGTCTCGCATCGGCAACTCCGGCGACGACGTTGTTTCAACGGCACAAAACGAACTCGCACATGATTCGTTGCAGTTGCCGGCCGACCATTGTGCATGACGTCGTTCTGGTGACTAATCGCGCTTTGCCACGAAGGCAGCGCCATGGAGGTTCCGGTTGAGCAGGCTTTATCTGTTGCGGCATGCCAAAGCCGGCTGGGCGCTGCCCGGCATGCGCGATTTCGACCGCCCGCTCGACGAATCGGGCATGGCCGATGCCGAAGCGATTGGAGAAGCCATGCGGGCCCGCAACTATGTGCCGGACGTCACCCTTTGCTCAAACGCCAAGCGGGCGAGGCAGACGCTTGAAGGGTTGGCGGGGCGCACCGACACCGGCCGGATCCTGTTCTTCGACACCCTCTACAGCGAGGATGCGGCCGGCTATCTCGACATCATCCGCAAGAATGGCGGCGCCAACTCGCTTCTGGTGATCGGCCACAATCCCATGACCGAAGATCTGGCCATTGCGGTGTCGGGCGACGGCGATGAGGCGGCGCGCGGCATGATGAATCACGGTTTTCCGACCTCCGGCCTTGCCGTGGTGCGCTTTCCCGGCAAGCTTGCCGAAGCGGCGCAGGGCAACGGCTATCTCGAAGCCTTTCTCACGCCGGCCGACCTCTGAGGCCATTTCAAACGCACGGTCCAAGGCCTATATCGGGCGCTGACGCGCAACCAGAGGCTGATTTGGCATCATCGCTGACCAATTTCACCGACGAGGCAAGGATTGCGCTCGACACGCTGTCTGGCCGCGCCGCCGGGCTCTTCTCTCCGTCATTGCGTCTTGGCGTCACCGGGCTCTCCCGCGCCGGCAAGACGGTGTTCATCTCCGCCCTCGTCCACAACCTCATCCATGGCGGACGCCTGCCCCTCTTCGAGGCGCAGAAATCCGGCCGCATCGCCCGCGCCTTCCTCGAGGAGCAGCCTGACGACGCCGTTCCGCGTTTCCAGTATGAGGACCATGTCGCGGTTCTGGTGAACGACCGCGCATGGCCGGACTCGACCCGCGCCATCTCCGAGCTTCGGCTCACCATCGAATATGAGTCGGCTTCGGGCTGGAACCGCTTGTTTTCAGCCGGAAAACTTTCCGTCGACATTGTCGATTATCCCGGCGAGTGGCTGCTCGACCTGCCGCTGCTGGGCAAGTCCTTCGCCGACTTTTCACGCGAGGCAGTCGAACTGGCCGCCCTGCCCGTCCGGTGCGACCTGTCGCAGGCCTGGCGCGAGCTGGCTTCCACGGTCAGCCCCGATGCCGACGCAGACGAGATGACGGCGCGCCGATTGGCCGAAAGCTTTGGCGCCTATCTCAAGGCCTGCAAGCTCGACGACCGCGCGCTGTCGACGCTGCCGCCCGGCCGTTTCCTGATGCCGGGCGATCTCGAAGGGTCTCCGGCGCTCACCTTCGCGCCGCTGATGACGCTGGCGCAGGGCCGGCCGCGCTCCGGATCGCTGCAGGCGATGATGGAGCGCCGCTTCGAGGCCTATAAGACGCATGTCGTCAAACCATTCTTTCGCGAGCACATCACCCGCCTCGATCGGCAGATCGTGCTGATCGATGCCATGCAGGCGCTCAATGCCGGCCCGGCCGCCATGGCAGATCTGGAGCGCGCGGTGACCGAGATCCTGTCCTGCTTCCGGCCCGGACGCGGCAATTTCCTCACGGACTTCTTCTCGCGCCGCATCGACCGCATCCTGGTCGCGGCGACCAAGGCGGACCATCTGCACCACGAAAGCCATGACCGGCTGCAGGCGATCGTACGCAGGCTGACCGACCGGGCCGTGGCGCGAGCGAATTTCAGCGGTGCCGCCGTCGATGTCGTCGCCATGGCCGCCGTTCGCTCGACCCGCGAGGGCACGGTAAAGCAGGACCGCGAGACGCTCCCGGTCATCATCGGCACACCGCTCAAGGACGAGAAGATCAACGGCGAGACATTCGACGGCAAGACCGAAACCGCCATATTCCCGGGCGATTTGCCGGAAAAGGTGGATGCCGTGTTCGACGTTTCCGGATCACCGCCCGACAGCAGCGAATCGCCGATCCGGTTCGTGCGTTTCCGCCCGCCGAAACTCGAACGCACCGCCGAAGGCGTCACGCTGTCCTTGCCGCATATCCGGCTCGACCGCGCGCTGCAGTTCCTGATCGGAGATCATCTGGCATGACCGCGCCCCGCAAACCGGCGGCCTTCCGCATCGAACCTGAGGCCGAGGCGCCGCCGCAACCACCGCGAAATCGCCCCGCCGAGGAGCAGCCGGCGCGCCGGCCACGTGCCGCGAGGGCCGACGTAGCGGTCGTGATCCCCTCGGAAGTCGACGTCTTCGACGAGCCGGATATCGAGGCCGCGGTTCCGCCGCCGGCGACAGCGCCGAGAAAGCGTTCGCTGTTTTCCCGGCTGTTCTTCGGCGCTTTCGGCATCCTTGTCTCGCTGGCGGTCGGCCTGTGGGCCGACCAGTTGATCCGCGACCTGTTTGCGCGCGCCGAATGGCTCGGCTGGCTGGCGGCCGGCATGGCGGCGATCGCGCTGCTTTCGCTGTTCGTCATCCTGATCCGTGAATTCCTTGCCGTAGCCCGCCTTGCCGAAGTCGAAAAGATGCAGAAACGGGCGCTGGATGCCGTGGCGCGTGACGACCCCAAGGCGGCGCGCGCCTTGGTCGACGAACTCTCGGCCTTCGTCGCGGCGAAACCCGAGACCGCCGCAGGGCGCCGTTCGCTCGCCGAATTGCGTGGCGAAATCATCGACGGTGCCAATCTGGTGCGGCTGGCCGAGACCGAAATCCTGTCCCCTCTCGATGCGCGCGCCAAAATCCTGATTTTGGAGGCGGCGAAGCGCGTGTCGCTCATAACGGCGGTTAGCCCCCGCGCGCTGGTCGACATCGCTTATGTCGTGTTCGAGGCCGGGCGGCTGATCCGGCGGCTCTCCGAGCTTTACGGCGGCCGCCCAGGCACGCTCGGCTTCTTCCGGCTGGCGCGCGGGGTGCTCGCGCATCTGGCGGTGACCGGCTCGATCGCGGTGGGCGACAGTTTCGTGCAGCAGATCGTCGGCCACGGGCTTGCCGCGAAACTCTCGGCAAAACTCGGCGAAGGCGTCGTCAACGGCATGATGACGGCGCGCATCGGCATCGCGGCGATGGAAACCGCCCGCCCCTTGCCGTTCATCGCCGTGAAGCGCCCGGGCCTCGGCGATTTCCTCTCGGCGCTGACCTCGTTCGCGGCACGAAAGAACAGCCAGGACGACCGATAAGATAACCGATAAAGGTAAACGCGCGATCCAGCGCGGGTGACGAAGCATTAACCAATCTTCTGCATGGTCGGCCTGGTCCCAAGAATAGACTCTTTCGTCCCGGGTGTCGTCGATGAGAAGCGTTATCCTGTCCTGCGTCCTGCCTGCCGCCATTGCGATTGCCGCGCCGCTCGGCCTCGTCGAAAAGGCCCTTGGCGCAGAGCCGGACAAGCAGTTTTTCCGCTCCGTCGAAGGCAGATGGGTCGGCCCTGGCGAAATCATCGCCGGCAAGTACAAAGGCACCAAATTCACCTGCGATTTCAATGGCTCGACGCCCGCCAGCAAGCTCGGCATGACGCTTGACGGCGGCTGCAGGGTCGGCGTGTTCACGCAAAAGATGTCGGCCAGCGTCGAGCGCAAGGGCCGCGACGGTTACAGGGGCACCTTCATGGGCGGCTCGACTGAAAGCGGCATGGACATTGTCGGCGGCAATGTCGTCGACGCCCAGAAGGTCGTTTTCACCATCAACCGCAAGCAGTTGAATGGCGTCATGCAGGCGCGTGTCCCCGACGGCAATTCGATGACCGTGACGGTGGCCGTGCGCGTCAACAATCAGCTGGTGCCGGTGATCGGCATGAGCCTGAAGCGGGTCGACTCGGTCGAAGTCGGCGCCATCGCCAAGAACTGATCCGGCGCGGTTTCGGCAGCCCGCGTCCGCCACTCCCAAGAAGACGGTTCAGATTAAAGTCGGGAAGTGGCAAGCCACGTTGCGACCTGGACTATATTCCGTCAGTTCCGGCCGCTCAGAACGGCAGCGATCCGCCGCGATCGGGCATCGCGGATGGAAGCGGCATCCGGACGGAGGCTTCAGCGGGCTCGGCACGTCGCCGGTGAGGATGATGCGCTTGCGCGCGCCCGCAGGCGTCGTCTCGACGACCGGAACCGCCGAGATCAGCGCCTGGCTGTAGGGATGGGCGGGTGCCGCGAACACCTCTTCGGCCGGCCCTTCCTCGACGATCGAGCCCAGATACATGACCGCGATGCGTGTCGAGACCTGGCGGACCACGGAGAGATCGTGGGCGATGAAAATATAGGTGAGCTTCAGCTTCTCCTGCAGGTCGGCGAGCAGGTTGACGATCTGGGCCTGCACCGATACGTCGAGCGCGGAGACGGGCTCGTCCAGCACGACAAGGTCGGGGTTCAATGCGATCGCCCGCGCGATGCCGACGCGCTGGCGCTGGCCGCCGGAGAATTCGTGCGGATAGCGCATCATATGATCCGGCAACAGCCCGACCAGCTCGAACAGCTCCGCCACCCGCGCGGTGATCTCTTTGGCCGAAACCTTGCCGTGGATACGCAGCGGCTCGGCGACGAGATCGCCGACGCGCCGGCGCGGATTGAGCGAGGCCGAGGGATCCTGGAAGACCATTTGCAAGCGCCGCCGCAGCGGCCTGAGCTCGGACAGCGATTTCGAGGTGATGTCGTCGCCTTCGAACAGAAGCTTGCCGTCGGTGATGTCGTAGAGCCGAACCAGGCAGCGCGCCAGCGTGGACTTGCCGCATCCGGATTCGCCGACAAGGCCGACAGTCTCGCCGCGCCGCACGCTCAGCGAGACGTTGTCCACCGCGTGGACGGTCCGCCTGCCTTCGGCGGAAAAGCGGGTGCCGATCGAAAAGCGTTTTGCCAGCGAACGCGTCTCGAGGACCGGGCGATCTTTGTCTGTCATCGGCTCGCTCATGCCTGCGCCACCCGAAAGCAGGCGGCGGCATGTGCGCTCGCGCCGAGACCCGGCTTGCCGGCCTCGCAAGGCTCGTAGCGGATCGGGCAGCGCGGGCCGAAGGCGCAGCCTTGCGGCAGCCGCAGCAAGGAAGGCGGCGACCCTGGGATCGCCGGCAGACGGCGCGGTTTCTGGCCGGTCAGCGGCGGGATCGACCCGAGCAGCGCGCGCGTATAAGGGTGTCGCGGATCGGAGAACAGCTCCGCGCGGGTGCCGCGCTCCACCACGCGGCCGGCATACATGACCATGACCCGGTCGGCGAGCTCGGAGACGACACCCATGTCATGCGTGATGAACACCACGGCCGATTTATGTTTGGCGCGCAGCTTGCGCACAAGATCGAGGATGCCGGCCTGCACGGTGACGTCGAGCGCGGTGGTCGGTTCGTCGGCCACCAGCAGCGCCGGATCGCAGGACAAGGCCATCGCGATCACCGCGCGTTGCCGCATGCCGCCGGAAAGCTGGTGCGGATAGCGCGACATCGCCTCGTGCGGGTTGGGGAAATTCACCTCCGCCAGCAGCTGCTCGACTCGCTCCATCGCCTTGGCTTTGCTCAATCTCCGATGCGCCCGGATCTGCTCCGCGATCTGCCAGCCGATCGTGTAGACCGGCGTCAGCGCCGTCATCGGGTCCTGGAAGATCATCGCGATCTCGTTGCCGCGCAGACGACGAAGCTCGCGCGGCGGCAGGCCCACCAATTCGCGGCCTTTGTAGCGGATCGAGCCTTCGATGGTGGCATTCGGGTCGGTGATAAGCCCCATCACGGCAAGCAGCGACACCGTCTTGCCGGAGCCGGATTCGCCGACGACGCCGAGGATCTCGCTTTCCTCGAGATCGAACGAAACGCCGTCGATGGCCCGTACCGGCCCGTCATGCGTGCGGAAGGACACTTTGAGATCGCGCACCGACAATATCATGATGCCCTCAGGCGCGGATCGAGAAGGATGTAGACGAAATCGACGACCGCGTTGGCGATCACCACGAACATGGACGCATACATGACCGTCGCCATGATCATCGGCAGATCGAGATTCTGCAGCGCGTCATAGGTGAGCTTGCCGATGCCGTGCAGGCCGAACACGACCTCGGTCAGCAGGGCCGAGCCGCCCACCAGCGCGCCGAAGTCGAGGCCGAACAGGGTGACGAAGGCGATGAGCGAGGTGCGCAGCGCATGGCGAAACAGGATGCGGGTCTCCGACAGGCCCTTGGCGCGGGCCGTGCGGATATAATCTTCCTGCATGGATTCGATGATGGCCGCGCGCAGCACGCGCCCGTAAATGCCGATATAGAGGATGGCCAGTGTGATCCATGGGATGACCAGCGTCAGGAACCAGCCCTTGGGATCGTCGGAAAAGTTCTTGTAGCCGAGCGGCGGCACCCAGGAGAACGCCCAGCTGTCGTGATAGCGGCTCTGGGTCATCAGGTTCATCACCTCGCCCAGCCAGTAGACCGGCATGGAAATGCCGAGCAGACCCAGCGCCATCAGAAGCTTGTCCAGCCAGCTGTCGCGGGTGGCCGCGGCGACGATGCCGATGATGATGGAGACGACCACCCACAGGACCGCGGCGCCGAACACCAGCGAGAGCGTGACGGGGATGGAATCCATGACGGCCGGCACCACCTTCCAGCCGCGGTTGACAAAGGAGGTCAGATCGCCGGTGACGAAGATCTTCTCCATCATGCGCGTGTATTGCACGTAGAGCGGCTGGTCGAAGCCGAAGCTGTGGCGCACCGCCGCCAGCACTTCCGGAGAAGCGTTGCGGCCGGCGATGCGTGCGGCGGGATCGGCGCCGGGCGTGGCGAAGAAGATCAGGAAGACGATGACCGAGATGCCGAACATCACGAACAGCATCTGGCCGAAACGGCGAAGGATCGCATAAAACATCAGTCGCGCCCCAGCCGGACCTTGGAACGCGGGTCGAGCGCATCGCGCAGGCCGTCGCCGAAGACGTTGAGCGCCATGACGGAAACGGCGATCGCCAGCCCGGGCACCAGCGCCACCATCGGTCTTGTATAGAGCAGCGCCTGCCCGTCCTGGATGATGGTGCCCCAGCTCGCGGCCGGCGGCTGCACGCCGATCGACAGGAACGAAAGCGCCGATTCCGTCAGCATGTTCAGCGCCATCATCAGCGGCACGAACACGATGAGGGTGGTGGTGATGTTGGGCAGGATGTCGCGCCACAGGATGCGCCAGCCCGGCACGCCCAGATTGATCGCGGCGAACACGAACTCGCTGTGGCGCAGCGCCAGGACTTGCCCGCGGATCGGGCGCGCGACATAGGGTATATAGACAATTCCTATGATGATGACCGGCAACCATAGGCTGCCCGATTGGATCTCGATCGGTCCGATCGCGATGCCTTGCGCGATGGTGACGATGGAAAGCGAGATCGCCAGCAGGTAGATCGGAAACGCCCAGAGCACGTCGAGCAAGCGCGACAGCACCGTGTCGGTGATACCGCCGAAATAACCCGCGATCAGGCCCGCCATTGTGCCGACGATCAGCGTGAAGATGGTGGCCGCGCCGGAGATCAGCAGCGAGTTGAGCCCGCCATAGAGCAACCTCGCCATGACGTCCCGCCCCTGGCTGTCGGCGCCGAGGAAATAATTGCCGAGCCGCCAGGTCGGGCCGATCGGCGTGTAGCCAAGCCCCAGTCCCTCGGTCGACTGTTCCATCACCGGAACGTCGGCCCCGTCGATCTGGATGACGGCGTCGAGCGTCGAGGCGAACGGATCCGTGCCCGCCCATTTTGCGTAAAGCGGCGCGCTGAAACAGGCGAGAACGATGATGAGGAACACGGCCAGAGACGCCATGGCGGCCCTGTCCGTTGCCAGCTTCGCAAACGCGACGGCCCAGGGGCCTCGCGTCTTGCGCGGCATGGCGGCGACTTGGCTGGACACGATATGTGATTCCGCGGTTCGTTACTGGACCCAGGATTGGGTGATAATCCAGTTGAACTGCGGGTTGAACTTGAAATTGCCGATGCGCTTGCTGACGAAATCAAGCCGCTTCGGCGTGAACAGCCCGACCGCCGGTGCCTTGTCCGTGACCTGCTTGTCGATTGCCGCCCACAATTTGTCGGCCGCCTTCTGGTCGGTCACGCCGAGGTCCAGCGCCTTCTGCATCTGGGCGTCGATATCCTTGTCGCAGAAGCCGGAAATGTTGATCGAGGCGTCCGAGCCTTCGCGATAGGAGGCGCAGCTGAACAGGATGTTCAGGAAGTCCGACGCTGCCGGATAATCCTTGTACCACTGGGTGACGGACATCTGCACTTTGTTGTTGGTGTTCTGGATATAGGTGAACTGCAGGTTGGATGAGATCGGCTTGACGTCGGCGACGTAGCCGATGTTGGTCAGCACGCTCTGCAGATAGACGCCGATCGACCGCGAGATGGCGGTATCCTCGACGATGATGGTCACCTTCTGGCCCTTGGTGCCCGATTGCTCGACGAGCTGCTTGGCCTTCTCGACATCCGGAGCCGACCATTTGGCGCCCGGGTTCTTGGTGAAGGGGCAATAGTCCTCGTGCCCGGGAAAATCCGGCGGCAGGACCTGGCAGACCGGCGAAGCCAGCACCTTGCCGCCGAACAGTTTGACCAGCGTGTTGCGGTCGACCGCATAGGCGACGGCCTGGCGCGCCTTTTCATTGTCGAACGGAGCCATGCGCGTGTTCAGCGGCGCGTACCACCAGGCCGAAAGCGGCGAAATGTGCAGCTGGTCCATGGACTTGCTGCCGAGTTCGCCGAGGCGGTCGCTGGGCAGCGCGTCGAACATCCAGTCCGCTTCGCCGTTCTGGATCGCCGTCACGGCGGCCTCTTCCGAGAGGCCGAAATCATACTGCACGACATCCGGATAGCCGTCCGGCTGGGCTTCCTCGCTCCACTGCTTGAAATTGGGGTTGCGGGAAACCGTCATGCCCTTGTTGGGATCGAAGGCCGAGATCATGTAGGGGCCGGTGCTGGGGATCGGCTTGGAGCCCATGTCCTCCGCCGGCGTGTCCGCCGGCAGGATCACGGCATGCGGCAAGGCGAGCTTGTAGAGCAGCTCGGCGTCCGGCTTGGTGAGATTGAGGGTGATCGTCCCGGCCGCCTCGTCGGCGACGACGCCGCCTTCCAGCGTGCAGCTCTTGGTGTCGGCCAGGCATTTGTCGGCGCCGACAATGCCGGCATAGAAGGTGCCCGACGTCGGCCCGGAAATCTTGAAGATGCGCTGGAAGGAGGCGACGACGTCCTTCACGCCGAGATCCTGGCCGTTGGAGAACTTGATGCCCTTGCGCAGCTTGAAGGTGAAGGTCTTGCCGTCATCGCTGACAGTGGGCAGCGCCTCGGCCAGGTCGGGAACGATGGAAAAGCCGTCGACGCCCTCAGCTTTGCGGAAGGCGACCAAGCCGTCATAGATCGGCTGGTACATCTGCCAGCCCTGGTCCGTGTAGTTGATATGCGGATCGAGGGTTCCTGCCGCCGATCGGGCGAGAAGGCGAATGGTGCCGCCGCGGTGCTCCTTGAGATATTCGGCATGCGCCGGAGCGAGCCACGAGCCGGCCAATAACGCCGCGGCCGACGCCGCCAAAAGCAGTTTCTTCATGTCGTCATTCCCCTTTTCAGTTGTCGTTGTCGTCCAGGAAGTCTCCCACCACCCGCATGCAGAGATCCTGCTCCTCGACATGCGGCATGTGGCTGGAATGCTCGAATATCTCCCAGCGCGATCCCTTGATGCCGTCCTTGAAGGGCTGCACGGTCGCGGGCGTGGCTTCGTCGTAACGGCCGGAGATGAGGAGTGTCGGAACTTCGATGGCCGGCAGGCGGTCGATGACGCTCCAGCTCTTCAGCGTTCCGATGACGTGGAATTCGTTCGGGCCGTTCATCACATTGTAGACGGTCGGATTGCGCACGATCTGGGCGAAAGTCTCCGTCACCTCGGGCGGGAACGGCACGACGCGGCAGACATGCCGTTCGTAGAACCGCACCGTCGCTTCCTGGTAGGCCGGATCGTCCGTCGTGCCGGCCTGTTCGTGCTTCGTCAGCGTCTCCTGCACGTCCCTAGGCAGATCGGCGCGTAACCGGTTGGCCTCCTCGACCCAAAGCTTCATGGAAGCAGGCGAGTTGGCGATGGTCAGCGACTTCAAGCCCTTCGGCCGGGTCACGCCATATTCGGCGCCCAGCATGCCGCCCCAGCTCTGCCCCAGCACATGGAAGCCGCCGCGGATGCCGAGATGATCCACGAGGTTCTCAAGCTCATCGATGAAGAGTTGGGGAGTCCAGAAATCGGCGCCCTTTTCCGGCAGCAAAGTGGAATTGCCGCAGCCCAACTGGTCGTAGTGGATGACGGCGCGGCCGCCGCGGGCAAGAAGCTTGTAGGCGTCGACGTAATTATGCGCGGCGCCCGGGCCGCCATGCAGGATCACGACCGGAGCCTTGCCGGCATCGAACTCGCCGCTGATCCGATACCAGGTTTCATAGGCGCCGAAGCCGGCCCGCCCTTCCTTGCTGACGATCATCTCGGACGACATCCCGGTTCCCTTAGTGGTTGAAGACATCTCGCCGTCGCCTAGTTCGCCGTCCGGCCGGACTGCACCCATTCTTCCAGCATCTGCACACCGAAAGCCGTGGCGCCTTCCCGGCCCAGCGGCCGGTCCCTGTCGGCCAGTTCCTTGCCGGCAATGTCGAGATGCACCCAGGGGCGGTCTTCGGTGAAATTGCGCAGGAAGGCCGCGGCATAGGGCGCGTCGCCGTCTTCCATGTCCTTGGCGTGATGGCGGATATCGGCGAAGGGCGATTGCAGCCCATCGTCATAGGCCCGGTCGAGCGGCAGCTGCCAGAACCGCTCGCCGACCTTTTCCCCGGCCGCGATCATGCGCGAGGCGATGGTGTCGTCGGTGCTGAAAAGGCCGGCGAAGACCGAGCCGAGGCCCCGCATCACCGAATAGGTCAGCGTCGCCAAATCAACGATCACCGAGGGGTTGAAGCGCGAGGCGGCATAATAGAGGCAGTCAGCCAGGATCAGTCGGCCTTCCGCATCCGTGTCGAACACTTCCACGGTCTGCCCCGACGCCGTCGCAACGATATCGCGCGGCTTGAGCGCGGTGCCGGACGGCATGTTCTCGGCAATGCCGAGTACGCCGACGGCATGCACCGGGCTGGCTTGCCGGGCGAGCGCAATCAACAGGCCGACCACCGCGGCCGCGCCGCCCATGTCGGCCTTCATGTCGAACATCTGCTCGCCGCGCTTGATGCACAGGCCGCCGGAATCGAAGCAGACGCCCTTGCCGACGAAAGCCAGTGGCTGCGCAGGAGCGCCCTTGCCGCGATAGCGCAGGACGGCGACACGCGGCGGTCGCGCCGAGCCGGAACCGACAGCCAGGATCGCATTCATGCCGAGCTCCTTCAGCCGCGCCGCATCGAGGATCTCGACATCGATGCCGGCCTCGCGCAGCGGCTCCAGATGGTCATGGAAATTGTCGGGGTGGAGATGGCTCGGCGGCAGGTTGACCAGCGTGCGCGCATATTCGACGCCATCCGCGATGGCATTGACCCGCGCCAGCGCCGCCTTTAGCTCCGGGCCGGCGGCGCCGATCAATTGTACTCGCAGGGTGCGGTCGGCGCCTGCCCCCTGACGCCGGTTGCGTATGTCGAAACGATAGCGTCGCAGCCGCATGCCGAGCGCGACCCGCGCCAGCACTTCCGCTGCGGGCAGGTCGACACCGTCGAGCGGGTCCAACACGAGGGTGGCCGCGCATTCGCCCTTGCCTTCCAGATGCGCTGCAAGCAAACCGCCGGCGCGCGCCAGGGAAAGCGGGGTTACGGCCTCGCCGCTGCCCAAAGCCAGCACCACCACGCGGCGGGCGGATACCGCCTTGGGAGCAATGACGTCAACACAGGTGCCGGATTGCGAGAGGGCGGCCGGGTCGGAGCAAGCGCGGGACAAGATCCCATTCATTTCAGCATCGAGCGCCGCTGCCCGGGGGCCAAAACCGGTTTGGGCGGTTTGCAGGATCACGACTACCGAGGCTTCCGCGGACATCTCGTCCGCCGCTTCAAAGACCGGCACCGGCGACTGAGGCATAAAAGCTCGTTCTCCCATTTGCGGAGGCGGCTCCGGCCAAGTCGGCTGCGTCACACGCAAAACCTCTCCTGCCACCGGTGGAAACCGGTCAGGCCGGTTCGCGCCGTTGGGGAATGGTATCGGAGTACCCAAATAATTGTTTTCTGACGGCGACTTAGTCGCTCTTGCCTTTTGGGTATCCCCGAACCGGCCAGGCGATCAAACGCCAATTTTGCCCAAGTCGATTGACAAAAACTCAACTGACATTTCATGATTGGCCAATGGCCCTGCCCTCACTCAATGGCATGCGCGCTTTCGAGGCCGCCGCGCGTCTCGGCAGCATCAAGGATGCGGCGGAAGAGCTGCATTTGACGCCCTCAGCCGTCAGCCGCCACATCCGCGCGCTCGAGAAGAACCTTGGCCAGGATCTGTTCGAGCGCGGCTTTCGCCAGATCACACCGACCATCAGGGGCTCATATTATGCGCGCAGCCTCTCCGAAGCATTCGAGGCCATCTGGCGCGCCACCGACGATGTCAGCTTCGTCCATGGTCACGGCAGGACCCAGCGGGTCAGGGTTCTCTGCGTGCCGGTGGTCCTGAACCTTTGGCTGGCGGACCGGCTGCCGAACTTCCGCAAGCTGCACCCTTCCGTGGATCTGGAGATCTCGACGTCGGGCAAGCGGGCCAACTTCGATTTGGCCATTATCGACGAGTTCGTCTACAAGGCCGGCCCGGCGCTGACGCTGCTGATCCCGCTGGTCCTGACACCGGTCTGCGCGCCGTCGCTGCTTGAGGGACCGGTGCCGCTCAGAACGCCCGCCGATCTGGTCAATCATCACCTGATCCACGAATGCGAGAGCATGCGCTGGCGGCGCTGGCTGGAGCAGGAGGGCGTTCTGGACACCACGCCGAAATCCAGCACGACGCTCGATGACTGCACCTTGATCATGCGCGAGGTGATAAACGGCGCAGGGATCGCTCTGGCCGATACCATGATGGCGCAGGACCTTCTGCAGCAAGGCAGGCTTGTCGCTCCGTTCAACACCCGCCACACTTATCCCGCCGGCATCTATCTACATCAGCGCCGCAGCATCGGGAACAAGCCCGGAACCGGTCTGTTCCAGGATTGGCTGCTCGCCGAGATCGCCGACCATAAGCGCGCGATGGGTATCGCTTAGCGTACCCCGGAAAGCGGTGCCGATCGAAGCGCTGCGCAAGAAAAAGGCGGCGGCCAAATGGCCGCCGCCCTCGCATTCGCCGACGGTTTGGCTCAACCCTTGATGGTAGCGGTCAGCTCGTCATAGGCCTTGCAGGCTTCGTCGAGCGTCGTCGCGCCCTGATACTTCGTCGTCACGGCCTGCACCTTGGCGGTCAGATCGGCCGCCTTGCCCGGATCCTTGGTGATCGCTTCCTCGAGGGCGGCAGCCATGTCCTGCGCCTTCTTGGCAGCGATTTCCTGCGTGCATTCCGGCCCCTTGGAGCAAGCCGAACCGGCCAACGCCGCAACACCCACGGCAACGAGCAAAAACTTCTTCATGTCAATCATCTCCTCAAAAAAGGCAGCCGCCCATCGCCGCTGCCTCCCAATGGCCGAAGCCCAATAGCCAAAGCCCAATGGCCAAAGCCGGCTGTGCCTTAACCTCTGATTGTGGCGGCACGCAACGACCGGGCCGCATAAACTTGTGTAAACAGGCTGCAATACCGCGGCGGCCCGGATTCAGCCCAAAATTGCGCAGCGGTGGGCGACATGCATTAGAGCAACAACCTAAAGTGCGTCGCATGAGGCCGTTCGGACGCGACGCGCTTGGAGCAAAGTTCACCCGCGAGACTGTAGCAGAGCCAGCATGACTGTCGACGCGGCAAGAACCACGGTAAGGGTTAAGGGCCCCGAGGCACCATAGGTGTCCACGACATAGCCGCCGACAACCGCGCCGATGGTGATGGCAACCTGGAAGGAGACGACCATCAGGCTACCCGCTGCTTCCAGCGCATCAGGCGCCGCGCGGGACAGATTGGTCGGCAGCACGACCGGCGCCATGCCGAAGGCCAAGCCCCAAAGCGTGACGAATCCGAAGGCGACGGCGATGTGCACGCCCCAAAGCACCAATGCCAGCGCCGCAAACGCCATCAATGCGGCGTTGCCTGCGAGCGCCATGCGGATATTGGCATCGGCCATGCGGCCGCCGGCAATATTGCCGATCACGGCGGCGATGCCAAATCCGAGCAAGGCCAGGGCAATTGGCGCGGTCGCCAGGAGCGTCACATGTTCGAGGAAGGGGCGTACATAGACCGAGCCGGCAAAATGCCCTGTCATCAGCAAAAGAATGGCCAGCATGCCGAGTTGAATGCCACGCCGCCGTGTCAGCCGAAATACATCCGCAAGACTATTGCTCGCCGTGGCAGGCAGGGTCGGCAGGCTAACCAACTGCAGCAGCATGGCAATCACGGCCAGCCCCGCTGTCAAGGCCATGGCGCTGCGCCATCCCAGCCAGTCGCTGATCAACGCACCGACCGATGGCGCGGCAATGGTGGCGAGCGAGACGCCGAGGGTGACGATAGCCATGCCCCGACCTGTCGCATTGGCGCCAACCAGCCTGGCCACGACGGCAACCGAGAGTGCCCAGAATGCGCTGAGAGCGATTCCGAGCCCGGCCCGGCCCAGCAGCAACAGCCAGAAATTGGGCGCCACCGCGGCAAGGAGGTTAGAACCGACCGCCAAGGCGCTGAGGCCAACCAGCACCGTCTTGCGGTTCAATCGGCCGATGAGAACATTGCTCAACATGGCCGTCACGGCGCCGACTGAAGCCGTGGCGGTGACGACCTGTCCGGCGGTCCCTTCGCTGATGCCGAGGTCCCGCGCCATCGGCGTCAGCAGGCCTGCCGGCAAGAATTCGGCTGACACCAGGGCAAAGCTGGTGGCCGCCAATGAAATGATCGCAAACCAGGTGGCTGCGTTCCACCGGGCTGGCGCGGCCTCATCGAGGTCTATCGCCGCGTCTTCAAGCTGTAATGTTGTGTCTGTCACTGAAAGATCTCCAAGGTCTGGAGGTCTTCAATAGACGAGTCCCCTCGGATGAGATGTATCCTAAAATCCGAAATTCATGTCCGTTCGTCCGGGAATTGTGCGGCGCACAACGCCTGGCGAGACATTGGTGATGCGTTTGAACGCGCGCGCGAAGGATGCTTCGCTATCATAGCCCAAACGGGTAGCGACCTCGGCAACCGATAGGCCGTTTTGCCCGAGCAACTCGCGGGCAAGCTGCATCCGCAGACGGGCGAGATAGTGGGCAGCGCCCTCCCCTAACACAGCGCTGAAGCGCTCGGCGAAAATCGAGCGCGATTGGCCTGCCAGGCCGGCAAGGCTTTCCAGGGTCCAGTTATGGCCGGGGTCTCGGTGCATGGCTGCCAGAGCGCGGCCGATATGAGGGTCGCGGATAGCGGCGAGCCAACCGGTGGTCGAGGCGCCGGTGCAATTGACCCAGCAGCGGATGAGCCGGGCCGTCAGCAAGTCGGCCATACGCGACAGAATCGTGGCGCTGCCCATCTGCGGTTGCGCGGCCTCGGCCGTCATAGCCGCCAGCAAAGGACCGACGATCGGATCGTTGCCGGCCACGTCGCATCCTTTGATGATCGGCGGCATCAATGTGATCAATGGGTTAAGCGCACAAACGCCCAAGGCCATGGAGCCGCAGAAAAGGGTGCTCGCCGCGCCCGTTCCTTCCCGTACCACCTCACAAACATTGCTCCCCAACTTGGTGACCTGGCAACTCTCGAGCGAGTCGCCTGCAACGTCCGGCGCGCTGGCCAGCCGGTGGGCGATGCCTTGCGGCAACAGCACCAGATCGCCATCGCGCAACTCCTGCCAGCCTTCCGCTTCGGTATAAATCCAGCATGGACCCTGGCCGACAAAGTGAAAGCGAAGCAGCTTCTGTTGCGGAAAGGCGATGCTCCATGGATGCCGGAGCTCGCAGCGGCCATAGTTGACCCCACTCAAGCGAAAGTCCTGTAGGACTTCGCTGAGCGCATCCATCGGGATATGCAGAGGCGGGCGGGACGAATAGTCAGCCATTCCGCTACTGTATATGCCGAACGTCCGGCAGGCAAGCGGAGGCCGCTTCAACGGCACCCTACCCTTCAAGTCAGTCCGCCCGCCCTTGCCTCTCCCTCGCTGTGCATGCAAGGAGTGCTTGAGCAACTGGATGACAGGCATGGCAGCTGAAGCGTCGAACAGCGATCTGGTGCAAGTGGTGGCGCTGCTCGCCGCGGGCGTCGTCGCCGTGCCGATCTTCAAGCGCATGGGGCTTGGGTCGATCCTCGGCTATCTCGCCGCCGGCGTGGTCATCGGCCCGTTCGGCCTGCGCATCTTTTCCGAACCGGAAGCGATCCTCCATGTCGCCGAGCTCGGCGTGGTCATGTTCCTGTTCATCATCGGCCTGGAGATGCAGCCGTCGCGACTCTGGGGGCTGCGCCGCGAGATCTTTGGACTTGGCGCGCTGCAGGTCGGCGTCTGCGCGGTGCTTTTGACCCTCGTCGGATTGGCCGGAGGCTTTCCGATCGCGCAGTCCTTCGTCGCCGGCGCCGGCTTCGTCCTGACCTCGACGGCGATCGTCATGCAGCTGTTGGAGGAGCGCGGCGAGATCGCCACGTCGAAAGGCCAGCGCATCGTCTCCATCCTGCTGCTCGAAGACCTGATGATCGTGCCGCTGCTCGCGCTGGTGGCGTTCCTTGCGCCCGGCGGCGCCGAGACCAGTTTTTCGGAGCGGCTGACCGAAGTCGGCATCGGCATCGCTGCGATCGTCGGGCTGGTCGTGGCCGGCCGTTACCTGCTCAATCCGCTCTTCCGCATCCTGGCCGACGCCCGCGCCCGCGAAGTCATGACCGCCGCGGCACTGTTGGTGGTGCTGGGTTCGGCCCTGGCCATGCAGCTCTCCGGCCTGTCGATGGCGATGGGCGCCTTCCTCGCCGGCGTGCTGTTGTCGGAATCGACCTTCCGCCACCAGCTCGAAGCCGACATCGAGCCGTTCCGCGGCATCCTGCTCGGCCTGTTCTTCCTCGCCGTCGGCATGTCGCTCGACCTTGGCGTCGTCGCCCACAACTGGCGGCTCATCGCCATCTATGTCGTCGCCTACATGGTCATGAAGGCATTCGGCATCTACATTGTCGCGCGCATTCTGAAGAGTGGCCATCGAGAGGCGCTGGAACGCGCCGTCTTCATGGCGCAGGGCGGCGAGTTCGCCTTCGTGCTCTACTCGTCCGCCGCCGCGGTCGGCATCATCGACGGCCAGGCCAACGCCACGCTGACCGCCATCGTCATCATCTCGATGGTGCTGACGCCGCTCGCAATCGTGGCGCTGCGTTACCTCACCCCGCGCGACGAGCAGTCGCTCGACGGCGTCGACATCGCCGACGGCCTCACCGGCAGCGTGCTGATCATCGGCTTCGGCCGCTTCGGCCAGATCGCCAGCCAGCCGCTGCTGCTGCGCGGGATGGACGTGTCGATCATCGACAACGAGGTGGAGATGATCCAGGCGGCGGCCGATTTCGGTTTCAAGGTCTATTACGGCGACGGCACGAGGCTGGACATCCTGCATGCGGCCGGCGCCGGGCGCGCCCGCGCGGTGCTGATCTGCGTCGATAAGCCGGACGCCGCGGTGCGCATCGCGCAACTGATCAAGGCCGAATTCCCGCTGGTCACCATCCTGGCGCGCGCCTTCGACCGCGGCACCGCGCTGCAACTCGTGCGCGCCGGCGTCGACTATCAGCTGCGCGAGACCTTCGAATCGGCGCTCGTCTTCGGCGGCTCCGCGCTGGAAGCGCTGGGCGTCGATCCCGAGGAGGTCGCCGAAGTCATGGAGGATGTACGGCGCCGCGACGAAGCGCGCTTCGAGACGCAACTTGCCGAGGGCGTGCGCGCCGGCCAGCGTTTCCTCAAGGGCAATATCGGCACGCCGATTCCGACGCCGCTGACGCAACCGCGCCGCGCCGGCCGGGCACTGAACCAGGAAACCGCCGTCGTGCTGAACCAGGCAGAGACGAAGAACTGAGGGGCAAGACATGGCAGAGCTCGATCCGCGAGCGCTTTCGGTCACCACATTCTGGCGCCATGCCGGCGAGGATGCCTGGTTCGAGAAGAACGACCCGTTCGACACGGATTTCCGCAACCGCTTCCTGGAGTTGCATTACGCGGCGGCGCGGCGCGAATGCGATGACTGGAGCGCGCATGCCGAAGGATCGCTGGCGTTGATGATCCTGCTCGACCAGTTCCCGCGCAACTGCTTCCGCGGCACCGGCCACATGTACGCGACCGATCCGCTCGCCAGATACTTCGCCGACAGGGCAATCGCCGCCGGTCAGGACCTCGAGCTGGAAGAACTGTTTCGCGTCTTCCTTTATCTGCCCTTCGAGCATTCCGAAGTGCTGGCGGACCAGGAACGGTCAGTGGAACTCACCGCCGCGCGAGCGCCGGAATACCTCAAATACGCCAATGAGCATCTGGAGATCATCCAGCGCTTCGGTCGCTTTCCGCACCGAAACCGGATGCTCGGCCGCGCGACGACAGCCGAGGAGCAGGCATTCTTGGACGGCGGCGGTTTTTCCGGCTGACCGGCCGGCTTTGGAGCAATTCCAGGAAAAGTGTGAGCGGTTTTCCGTCCGGAATTGCGACAATTCAAAATCAGGCCAGCCACCATTCGCGGCCCGACGGCAGCCGCTCGATGCCGGACGTGTCGACGGCTTTGAGCCGTTCCGACACGCTCCTGCCGCTGACGACAAGGTCGGGCGCGATTTCGGCCAGGGGCGCCAGCACGAAGGCGCGCTCCAGCATGCGCGGATGCGGCACTTCGAGCCCGGTCTCGTGGATCACCCGGTCGCCGAACACCAGGATGTCGATGTCGATAAGGCGTGGCCCCCAGCGCTCCTCGCGCACGCGCTTCAACCGCCTCTCGACATCGAGGCAAAGCTCGAGCAGCGCGCGTGGCGACAGCGCCGTCTCGATCGCGGCGGCGGCGTTGAGGAAATCGGGCTGGTCAAGCTTGCCCCAGGGCGGCGTGCGGTAGAGCGAGGAGACGGCGGTGACGCGCGTTTGATCATCGCCGTCCAGCATGCGCAACGCCGCGCCCATGGACTTCGCCGGATCGCCGAGATTGCCGCCGAGACTGAGGTAGACGGCGCTATTCTGGCCAGACAACGGTCACCTCGACATGATCGAGCACGCCCGGCACCGGGGCGTTCGGTTTGCGCACGGTGATCGCGGCTTTCCTGATCTGGGAGAACCGCGTCGTCAGCGCCTTCGCCACCTCCAGCGCCAGCGCCTCGATCAGGAAGCGGCGATGTCCGGTCACGATCTTCTCGATGACCGAGAAGGCGACGCCGTAATTGACAGTGTCCTCGATGGAATCCTCGGTCAGCGGCCGGCTGGGCTCGACCGTCAGCTCGGCATCGACATAGAAACGCTGGCCAAGCGTCTCCTCCTCGTCCAGCACGCCGTGGCGGGCGAAGAAGGCGCAGTTCTTCATGCGGATGACGTACATGATCAGTGTCCGGGAGGAAGCTCGGTTTCGCGTTGAAGCATAGCATCGGTCACCGCCAGCGCATCCACGTTGATTGCGACATCGTGGACGCGAAACAGGTCGGCTCCTTTCAAGCGCAGGATCACGCTGGTGGCCGCCGTGCCGGCTGCCCGCTCGCCCGGCTCGCGCCCGGTGACGGTACCGATGAAGCGCTTGCGCGAGGTCCCCGCCATCAGCGGATAGCCGAGCGCCTGAAGCTCGGAAAACCGCGCCATCAGGTCGAGATTTTCCTCCGCCGTCTCCTTGGCGAAGCCGAAGCCGGCATCGAGCACGATCTGGCTGTCGGCGACCTTGCCGGCGCGCGCGATCTCCAGCGATTTGCGCAGGAACAGGAACTGGTCCTCGATCACGTCGGCCAGCTTCTGCCGTTCGCGTCCGGTATGCATGATGATGAGCCCGGCGCCGGTCTCGGCGGCGACGCGCGCGATGCCCGGCTCACGCTGCAGCCCCCAGACGTCGTTGACGATATGGGCGCCGGCGGCGACCGCCCGCCGCGCCGTATCCTCGCGATAGGTGTCGACCGAAATCAGCGCCTCGCCGGAAGCGGCGAGCGCCGCGATGACCGGCAGCACGCGCCCCTGCTCCTCTTCGACGGTAATCGGGGCAAAACCCGGCCGGGTCGATTCCCCGCCGACATCGATGATCGCCGCGCCCTCCTTCACCATGCGGCGCGCCTGCTCCAGCGCCTTCTCGGGCGCGATGAACAGGCCGCCGTCCGAAAAGCTGTCGGGCGTCACGTTGAGGATGCCGGCGACGACCGCCTTCGGGCCGAGGTCGAGATAGCGTCCATGCGCCAACTGCCATCGCCTTGTCGTCATTGTCCATCAACCATGCGTGATCCGCGCGAAATCAATTCCGTTGCGCTGGCGACGGCCCTAAAGCAAGGTGCGTGAAGAGGCAATATGATGAACCGTTCCCTGCTCTGCGCCCTGATGCTCTCGATCACCGCCCTGCCGGCGGGCGCGGCCAATCTGGTGAAGACCTACAGCTATTTCAGCGTCGGCGGCCGCACGCTCGACGACATCCAGAACCAGCTCTCGAAAAACGGGCCCGAAGTGAAGAGCACCGGCTCGCGGCACCCGGGCGCCACGCAGATGGCCTTCTCGACCCGCATCAGCTACGCGCAGAGCGCCGGGTCCTGCCGCATCGCCGACGCGGCCGTCACCGTGAAGGTCAAGGTGATCCTCCCCGAATGGCGGCGCCCGCGCAAATCCGATCCCGGCGTCAGGCTGGTCTGGGACACGCTCTCGGCCGACATCAAGCGGCATGAGGAGCGCCATGTCGAGATCGCCAAGAACCATGCGCGCCTGCTCGAGGATGCGCTGAAGGCACTCCCGCCGCAAAAGACCTGCGAGCAGGCGAAGCTCGAGGCCGCCGCGGTCCAGGCAGCCGAGCTCGCCAGGCACGATCAGGACCAGGTCCGCTTCGACCGCGTCGAGAGCGTCAATTTCGAAAGCCGTATCCTCCGACTGATGCGCTACCGGATGCAGCGCGTCGAAGCCGGGCAACTGCCGCCGCCTTGACCTGAGGCAAGCCTTATCCGAGGCCAATTTCGCCGAAGCATGGTGCCAGACCGGGAAAACTTTCGAAGGACGGTCGAAATCGGTCTATATCGCACGACATATAGCGGGTTCCAAACGCTCGAGCCGCTATCCACGATGAGAAATGACAGGCGCGACCGGCCAGAGCCGTTTGGCGCGCCAAGCATCAGCCTTTGAAAGAACGACGTATGGATCAGACCGTCGAGACGTTGGCACCGAAAGCCGCGCCGCTGATGAGCTAGAGCGAGAAGAATACCATCATCGGCGGCGTGCTGTTGTCGATGCTGCTGGCGGCTCTTGACCAGACCATCGTGGCCCCCGCCCTGCCGACGATCGCGGGCGCGCTCGGCCACGCCGAGTACCTGCCATGGATCGTCACCGGCTATCTTTTGACCGCAACCGCCGTGGCGCCGCTCTACGGCAAGATCTCCGATGTCTATGGACGCCGGCCGGTCATCCACGCCGGCATCCTCATTTTTCTGCTCGGCTCGCTGGTCAGCGCGCTCGCGCCCAACATGCTGGTGCTGATCATCGGCCGCGCCATCCAGGGCGCCGGCGGCGGCGGTCTCTTCGCGCTGGCCCAGACGGTCATCGGCGATCTCGTGCCGCCGCGCGAGCGCGCCCGCTACGCGGCCTGGATCTCCGGCACCTGGGCGGTGGCCAGTGTCGCCGGCCCGCTGCTCGGCGGTGTCTTTGCCGAACACCTGCACTGGTCGTTGATCTTCTGGATCAACCTGCCGATCGGCTTCCTGGCCATGGCCATCGTCAACAACCCGCTGAAGAAGCTGCCGATCGCAGCCAAACATCACAGCATCGACGGTTTGGGGGCGGTGCTCCTGGTCATCGCGACCACGCTGCTGCTCCTGGCGCTCAGCTGGGGCGGCAGCACCTATCCCTGGTTCTCACCGGAGATTCTCGGGCTCGTGGCCTGCTCTGCCGTGTTCTGGTTCTTCTTCGCGCTGAGGCTGCTGAGGGCGGCCGAGCCTTTGGTCTCGCTCGAAGTGTTGGGCAACCCGATCGTGCTCGCCGGCACGCTGTCGATGTTCCTGCTGCAGGCCGCCAACATCGGCGCGTCGGTCTACCTGCCGGTCTATTTGCAATCGGTCGTCGGGCTTTCCGTGAGCGAATCCGGCACGGCGATGCTTGGCCTCCTGCTCGGCACCGTTGCCGGCGCCACTTTCAGTGGCCGCATGATACCACGCTTCGTCCACTACAAGCGCATCGCCATGATCGGGATCTGCCTGGCAATCCTGTGCATAGGCTTGCTCAGTGCCATTGCGGGACACGCCTCGCTGCTCGAAGTCGAAATCCTTACCACGCTGATCGGCCTGGGCAGCGGCACGACCTTTCCCGTCAGCACCGTTTCGGTTCAGAACGCGGTCGACCGCGCGCATCTCGGTGTCGCGACGGGCGTCCTGACCTTCCTGCGCACGCTGGGCGGCGCGCTCGGCGTCGCCATGCTCGGCGCCGTCGCGCTCGGCTATGGCCTGCCACTGTCCTCAGAAGGCTCGCAGACGCATATCCAATCGGCATCGGCGTTGCCGTTCGTGATGATATTCGTCGCCGCCGGAGCAACGCTCGTTCTGGCGCTGATCACGCTGGCCCTGATGCCCGAAAAGGAACTGCGCGGCCACGACAAGCACGCCGCGCCAGTGCTTGCCGAGTAGATCGCTTGAAGGTGTGTTGAGATTCAGGTCAGGCCGAGTCGAGAAGGGCAGTTTCCGAGAACCGGCCTACGCCGGACGTAGCCTTCGTAGGACGGAACACTTAGGAGGGCTTTGGCCGGCGAAGGGCGGAGCGGAGCGTACCTGAAGTACGTGAGCACCGGAAGAGCAGGAAGCTGCCGTTCGCAGGCCAGCATCACCTGAATTCAATACGCCTTAGTCGTGGACGCCGAGCTTCTTCTGCAGGCTGGTCGATGACGTCGTGTACTGGAAGACGATACGCTCGCCCGGGCTGACGATGCGCTTGGCGGCCTGCGCCATCAACGCCACCTCGTGGAAGCCTGACAGGATCAGCTTGAGCTTGCCGGGATACCAGTTGATGTCGCCCACCGCAAAGATGCCCGGGACGGACGTCTGGAACTTCTCGGTATCCACCGGAATCAGGTTTTCGTGAAGGTTGAGGCCCCATTCGGCGATTGGCCCGAGCTTCATAGTGAGGCCGAAGAATGGCAGCATGCGAGTGCACGGCACCTCGACGTCGCCATCCGGGCCGCCCTTGATGGTCGCCGTCGATAGTTGGCCGTCCGCGCCGGCAAGGGCGCTGACCTGACCGACCAGGAACTCGAGCTGCTTCATCTCCTGCATGGCATACATCTTGTTGACGCTGTCGGGCGCGGCCCGGAATTCCGGGCGGCGATGGACCAGCGTCACGCTTTTGGCGATCGGCTGCAGGTTGAGCGTCCAGTCGAGCGCCGAATCGCCGCCGCCGACGATGACGAGATCGTGGCCGCGAAATTCCTCCATGCGCCGGACGGAATAGAAGACGCTCTTGCCTTCATACTCCTCGATGCCGGGAATAGGCGGGCGCTTGGGCTGGAACGAGCCGCCGCCGGCCGCGATCACCACCACCTTGGCCTCGAACAGCTCGCCTTCGTCGGTGGCGACGCGGAAACTGCCGTCCTCCAGCTTTTCAAGGCTCGAGACCATGCGGTTGAAGGTGAACTCCGGCTTGAACGGGTGGATCTGCTCTATCAGCTTGTCGACGAGACCCTGGGCCGAGATCTTGGGCCAGCCCGGAATGTCGTAGATCGGCTTTTCCGGATAGAGCTCCGCGCATTGCCCGCCGGGGCGATCGAGAATGTCGATGAGGTGGCATTTCATGTCGAGCAGCCCGAGCTCGAACACGGCGAACAGGCCGACCGGCCCTGCCCCGACAATGAGAACGTCCGTCTTGATGGTCTCGGTCATGCGCTGCGCCCCGTTGGCAAAAACGGTGCGAGACTGCATGAGCTATCGCCTGCTGCCAAGCAGCCAGCGCGAAGAAAACTGGAAGTCGGCTTTAGCCCTGTCGCTCGGGGACCCGAACGACCAGCCCGTCCAGCGCGTCGCGCACCTTGATCTGGCAGGAGAGGCGCGAATTCGGCCGGACTTCGTAAGCGAAGTCCAGCATATCCTCTTCCATCGCCTCCGGCTCGCCGACCTCGGCCGTCCAGGCCTCGTCGACATAGACATGACAGGTCGCGCAGGCGCAGGCGCCGCCGCATTCGGCTTCGATGCCGGGCACCGCGTTGCGGATCGCGTTTTCCATCACCGTCGAGCCGTTTTCGGCGTCCACGTCAAATTGGGTCCCGTCATGGGCGATGTAAGTCAGCTTGGTCATTAAGTCACCTGAGGAGTCGCAGCCGAGATAATCACTCCACCGGACAAGTCAACTGCGGCGCGAAAGCGCCACGAAATGACGTTTTCGAAAAGATAATGCTAGCGGCTGATGCCGGCGATGAAATCGCGCACTTCCTCGATCAGTGTGCCGAGCCGCTTGAGCGCCCGCACGTCCTCGGGCTGCATTTCGATGATCGCCGCGCACTCGGCGACCGCAAAGGCGCCGATGCCGCGCGCCGAGCCTTTCAAGCCGTGCGCCAGAAGCACCCTTTGCCCGGCGTCCGCATCCGCGATCTGATCGCGGACCGACAACGACTGGTGCACGAACAGGGCCAGCACCTCCCGTTCGAGGTCGCGGTCGCCCATTGTCTGACGTGCCAGATGGCCGAGGTCCACAGGCCGGGCTCCGGCCGTTCCGGAGACATCTCCCCCCGGCATGGAAAACGCAATACCAGTTTCGCCACGCATACGCACTGCAACTCCCTCAAGCGGGCAGACGGGCCCAGGAAAATAGCCGACTCCGGTCGCCAACGGGTTAACGATTGCAGGGGAAAAATGTTGTCACGGAGGCGGCCGGATCACGCTTCCGTTAACCTTATATTTAAAGTTTTACGTATCGCCCGGAATGCATGTTTTCTTTACCCCTGTGTGTCATTACGATACGAAGGTCCATTTTTCAGCCTCCTGCTCGGGATAGACAAGCCAGAATCGGGCCAGAATCAGGCCAAAATCATAAGTCCCGCGGCAGCTAGTACAGGGTAGCGAAGGCATGGCTAAGAAACCAACGACGACCAAGTCTCTCGAGAATGACGTAGCCGCGGAATTGGAAAAGGCGCTCGACCTTGACCTTGCCGGCGACGAAGGCGGGCTCGATATGGCGGCGTCGATGGAGGACCTCGAAGCGCAGATCTCGGCGGCAGCCGACGAGCTGGCGCGCGAGGGCCGCAGCCAGAGAGCGGAGCCGGCAAACAATCCCCTGCCCCCCAAGGCGCCCGCTGCCAAGCCGGCCGACCTGCGCCCCGTCGAGCCGCGCAACGGGCAGCCATCCGGCTTTACGCCTCCCGCCGGTTTCACACCCGCCAATGACGACCGCCAGAAGGATTACAAGACGCTGCTGCACAGCCTCAACCGGCGCGCGTCGAGCACCGTCTACTGGGTGATCGCCTTTATCTCGCTGGCCTGGATCGCCGGCGCCGGCGGCCTGGCCAATCTCCTGTTCGGCCCTGGCATCTGGAAGATCCGCACTTTCGACCAGTTCTTCGCCCGGCCCGAATTGATCGGACTGGCGGTTGCCGCGATCGTTCCGGTCATCCTGTTCTGGGCGTTCGCCGCCATGATTCGGCGCGCCCAGGAAATGCGCATCGCCGCGCAATCCATGACTGAGGTCGCCTTCCGCCTGGCGGAGCCGGAAAACCTAGCCCAGGACCGCGTCATGATGATCGGCCAGGCCGTTCGCCGCGAGGTCGCGGCCATGGGCGAAGGCATCGAGCGCACCCTGGCCCGCGCGGTCGAGCTCGAAACGCTTGTCCATGGCGAAGTCAGCCAGCTCGAACGCTCCTATTCCGAGAATGAGGCCCGCATTCGTTCGCTGGTTGACGGTCTAGGCAGCGAGCGCGAGGCGGTCGTCACCCATGCCGAGCGCGTGCGCGCCTCGATTGCCAGCGCTCACGAGACGCTGCGCGACGAGATCGGCTCGGCCAGCGACATCATCCGCGACTCGATCCTCAACGCCTCGACCAAGCTGTCGATGACGATCAACAATTCCGGCGACACGCTGATCGATCGTATCAATGAAAGCTCGACGTCGATCTTCGATTCCGTCGAATCGCGCCTGGACAGCATCACCGACCGTCTCTCGACCTCCGGCGAGGCTTTCGCCAGTCTTCTCGATACCCGTATCGCCAAGCTGACCGACACCACGGACGGCCTGACCCGCTCGCTGACCGACCTGCTCGACGACCGCACCAATGGCATGGTCTCGCTGCTCGGCGGCGCGGCGCGCACGCTGAATTCAGAATTCGAGGCGAGCCTCAGCGGCATCGAGCGGACGCTGGCCGAACGCGGCCAGGCGCTGATCAGCGAATTCCAGACCCGCGCCGAGGCGCTCGACACCGGCACGCAGAAGCTCAACGCCGCCCTCGAGGCGCGCGCCCGTCAGATCAACGAGACGATGGTGGAGCGCGCGAAGGAAATCGCCCACGCCTTCGCCGAGAGCAAGGACACGCTGTCGGCGATGATCGATCAGGGCAAGACCCAGATCGGCGCCGATATGGCCGACATCATCTCGTCGACCTCCTCAATGCTCGAAGCCCGGGCCACCGACTTCGCCGGCCGCATGGAAGCGGCCCGGCATGTGGTGTCGCGCTCCTTCGATTCCGACATCGAGCGGCTGGCCAATGCCCGTGTCGGCATCGAGGAAGCGGTCGAGAACCACAGCCGCGCCCTTTCCGAAAGCCGCGAACGCATGGCCGCCGCCATGCAGGAGGACCTGGCGAAATTCGCCGAAGGCCGCGCGGCGATCGATGCCGCCGTCACCAACCAGGTGCAGAAGCTTGCCGAAGGCCGCGGCCTGATCTCGCGCGCGCTGGAAGAAGATCTGCGTAAGGTCAACGAGTCGCGCGCCGCCATCGACGCTTCGCTGGGCAGCCATCTGGAGCAGCTCGAACAAGGCCGTAATCGCCTGTCTCAGGCCTTGAACGAAGACTCCGGCAGACTCGTCGAAGCCCGTACAATGATTGACGAAATGGTCGCCGGCCATGTCGGGAAACTGGCCGAGGGCCGCAACATCCTGGCGCGCGCCCTGGAAGCCGATCTCAACAAGCTGCAGGACAGCCGCGCCTCCATCGACGGCCTTGTCGCCGGTCAGGTCGAGAAGATCGCCGAGGGCCGCGCGGTGCTCGCCAAGGCGCTCGAAACCGACATCGTCGGCATCAGGAGCCTCATCGAGACCCATTCGACCAAGCTCGCCGAGGACCGCGGCGAGCTCAGCCGCGCCCTTGAAAGCGATCTGAGCGGCATCCGCGGCCTGATCGACAGCCACGCCGGCAAGCTCGCCGAGGACCGCAGCCTGCTGTCGCAGACGCTGGAAGCTGACCTCGCCAAGCTGGCCGAAAGCCGCGCCTCGATCGACGGCCTTGTCGCCGGCCAGGTCGAGAAGCTCGCCGAAGGCCGCGACATCCTCAAGCGTGCCCTGGAAGCCGACCTGAGCACCATCAAGGGTGCCATTGCGGGACACTCGGACAAGGTGCTGGAAGATCGCTCGCAGCTTTCGAAAGCGCTCGAAGCCGACCTGCAAGCCGTCAGCGGCGTCATCGCCGACCATCAAAACCGGCTCGTTCAGGACCGTTCCGTGCTGTCGAAGTCGCTGGAGGACGATCTCGCCAAGCTGGCGGAGAGCCGTTCCAGCATCGACGGGCTGGTCGCCGGCCAGGTCGAAAAGCTTGCCGAGGGCCGCGACATTCTCAAGCGCGCGCTGGAAGCCGACCTCAACACGATCCAGGGCGCGATCGTCGATCATTCGCAGAAGATCACCGACCACCGCGCCGAGCTTTCGCGCGCGCTGGAGGCCGAAATGGCCAACGCCAGTGGTCTCATGCAGACCCACGCCGACCAGCTGTCGCAGAACCGCGCGACGCTGTCCAAGGCGCTCGAGGACGATCTCGCCAAGCTCGCCGAGAGCCGCGCCGGCATTGACGGCCTGGTGTCCGGCCAGGTCGAGAAGCTCGCCGAAGGCCGAGATATCCTGAAACGCGCTCTGGAAGCCGATCTTGCCAAACTCGCTGAGAGCCGCGCCTCGATCGATGGTCTCGTCGCCGGCCAGGTGGAAAAGCTCGCCGAAGGCCGTGACATCCTCACGCGCGCCCTTGAAGCCGATCTCGCCAAGCTGGCCGAAAGCCGCTCCGGCATCGACGGGCTGGTCGCCGGCCAGGTCGAAAAGCTCGCCGAAGGCCGCGATATCCTCAAGCGCGCCCTCGAAGCCGACCTTCAGAAGCTGACTGAAAGCCGATCCGAGATCGACGACGTCATCGCCGGCCATGTCGGCAAGCTGTCCGAAGGCCGCGACATGCTGGCCCGTGCCCTGGAGAACGATCTCGCCAAGCTCGCCGATGCGCGCAAGGACGTTGATCGTTCGGTTTCCGGCCATATCGACCAGATCGCCGCCAGGAGCGGCGACATCTCGGCGGCGATTGCCGCCGACGTCGAGAAGATCGAGCAGGCCTTCAGCCGACAGACCGGTGTCATCGAGGAGCGCGCCGGCACCATGGAGCGTGCGCTGTCGACCGGTGTCGACAACGTCCGCGGCGTGCTGGAAAAGACCGCTGTGTTCGTGGCGGGAGCGCTGCGCGACAAGGTCATGGAGATCACCAGCACCCTGCATGAGCAGGCCGGTGCCGCTTTCAGCGACGCCGATCGCAAGATCGCCGAGCGCGCCGAGCAGACCTCCGCCGCGCTGCTTGCCAGGGCCGAGGACATCGCCCAGGCCTTCGAGGCGGCCGATCGCCGTCTGCACGAACGCGCTCAGGACACGTCCAACATGCTGATGGCGCGCGCTGACGACGCATCGAACGCGCTCATGGCCCGCGCCGAGGAAACCGCCGACAAGCTGGCCACGCGCGCAGGCGAGATCGCCAACACCTTCGACGCGGCCGACCAGAAGCTGGTTGCCCGTGCCGTCGAGACGGCGCAGTCGCTGGCCGCCCGCGCCGGAGACATTCTGCGCAACTTTGAGGGCGCCGACGAGCGGCTCTCGATGCGCATCAGCGAATCGGCCGAAGCGCTGGCCGCTCGCGCCACCGATCTCGGCCGCATCTTCGACAGCGCCGACCAGCAACTGATGGCGCGCATTGCCGAAGGTTCGGAAGCGCTTTCCGCCCGCGCGGGCGAAATCGGCCGCATCTTCGACGACGCCGACAACCGCCTGGTGTCGCGCATTGCTTCGACCAGCTCGACCATCGGTGAGCATGCCGACACGATCGTCGGCGCCTTCGCCGCCACCGAGCAGCGTGTCGCCGACCGCGCCCGCCAGACCGGCCAGGAACTTGCCGTGCATGCTCGCGAGATCGAGCAGGCGCTGGCCGGCGCCGACGAGCGGCTTGCCGCAAGTGCCGCGGCCGCCGCTTCCCGCGTCGAGGACCAGGTCGCGAGCGTGGAAAACCGCCTCGCCTATTCCGCCGAGACGATGGGCCAGAAGCTCAACGAGCAGGTCTCCAGTGCCGAGGCCCAGCTCATCTCCCGCGCCAACGTCATCGCCGAGACCTTCACGGCGGTCGGCCAGCATATCGGCCAGAGCACCAACGACGCCGCGCGCACGATCGGCGCCAACACCCGCGAGCTTAACACCATGCTCGCGGCGCGTTCGGCCGAGATGGCGAAAATCCTCGACGAGACGGCCAAGCCGCTGGTCGAGCGCTTCGCCCAAGGCGGCTCCGAACTGCAGCGCAGCATGGAAGAGGTCGCCGAACGCGCGGCCGAGAAGCTGCGCAGCGAGAACACGAACCTCGTCAATGCTCTCGCCAGCCGCACGGCCGAGACGCTGTCGGCCGTCGAAGGCGCTCGCTCGTCGCTTGCCGACAGCGTGGCCGATCTCATCGGCCGCATGACGACCTCCAGCGCCCAGCTCGGCCAGCTCATCGAGCAGGCGGCCGTCAACCTCGGCCAGGTCGAGGAGCGGCTCTCGGGCAGCACGCAGAGCTTCGCCGCGACCACGGAGAAGGCCGCCCAGACCTTCGCCAGCTCGGCGCGCCTCGTCGATTCCAACACGACGCGGCTCACCGACCTGTCCTCGGCGACGCTGCGCGAAGTGGCCTCGATCGCGACCAAGTTCGACGAGCACAGCCGTCTGCTCTCCAGCGCCTCCAATCTGCTCAGCTCCGCGCAGAGCAATCTCGAGCACACGCTGGAGCGTCAGTCCTCGCTGGAAGACCTTGCCGTCGGCCTGGTCAAGAAGTCGGAAGACCTCGAGAAGGTGATGCGTTCCTTCGAAAGCCTCGTCGGCCAGACGATGCAGACCGCGGAAGGCCGCACGATGGAATCGGCCGAAAAGATCCGCACCACCATCGCCGAAGTCGTCGATTCGGCGACGCGTCGCTTTGCCGACGCGACCGAGGAGATGCGTCGCACCGCGAGCTCGATCAAGAGCGAGCTCGACCTGACCCGCGCCGAGCTGAAGAAGGGCGTCATCGAGATGCCGGAAGAGGCCAAGGAATCCACCTCGGCCATTCGCCGCGCTGTCGCCGAGCAGATCAACGCGCTCAAGGAACTGTCGGATATCGTTGCGAAATCCGGCCGCAGCGGCAGCAGCGAACAGGGCGAGCCGCGGGGCCTGCGCCCTGCTTCGCAAGCGCCGGCCCGCGCCGCCGAGCCGCCGCTGCGTCGCCCGCCGGCTCCGCAATCTCAGCCGCAGCCGGTGTCTGGCGCCCCGCAGGCGCCGCTTGCCGAGACCACCCTGCGCGGCACGCTCGACCTGGAACGTCCCGCCGAGGCGCCGCGCCGCGAGAACGGCAAGACGACGCCGCAGGGCGGCTGGGTGCGCGACCTGCTGACCAATGCCTCGCGCGAGGAAGAACTGCGGCCGGCAGCGCCCGCGGAAGCGCCGCGCGCAACGCCTGCCCAGCGCTCGCCGCTGCATGTCATGGAGTCGCTCAACTCGCTCTCCGTCGACATCGCCCGCGCCATCGACCATGACGCCTCGATCGAGCTCTGGAACCGTTACCGTCGCGGCGAGCGCGACGTCTTCACGCGTCGCCTCTACACGCTGAAGGGCCAGCAGACCTTCGACGAGATCCGTCGCAAGTATCAGGCCGAGGCGGAATTCCGCGCCGCGGTCGATCGTTACTGCGAGGATTTCGAGAAGCTGCTCAAGGATGTCTCGCGCAACGACCGCGACAACATCATGGCGCAGACCTATCTGACCTCCGACACCGGCAAGGTCTACACCATGCTGGCTCACGCCAGCGGCCGGTTGCACTGACGCGCCAAGCGGAATCAGAACTAAAAAGGCGGGTCTCGACCCGCCTTTTTCATGTCCATGATTTCGATTGTCGGCTTGGCCGGCGCTCAGATCGTCGAATCCGTCCAGCGGACGATGTCCTTCGCCGCCTGTCCAAAGGCGTTGTCCAAGGCGTCGACATAAGCCGCATTGCCGCTTCCGGAGACCGGCGCGCCCGCGGTGAAGCTCTTCGAAGCGCGCACTTCGCCATTGCGGTCGTTCAGGATGCGCACGAACAAATCGACATCGGCATGCTCGCCGCCATCGACGCGCACCTCGAAGGAGCGCACCTCGACGATGATCTGGTAGTCGATCGCCAGCCCCTCGCCGGGCTTGCCGACGCCGGCAAAGCTGCCGGAGCGCTGGAAGGTTTCGGCCAGCCTTGCCTGGACGATCAGCGGCAGCCGGTCCGCCCATTGCGCGCCCTTCAGGAACTGGATCGATCGGTCGGGAGGCCTGATGACGATGTTCTGGCTATCCAGCGCCTTGAGCGCCGACGGCTGCGCAATCAGGATCTGGCGGCGGCTGTGGGCACGCACGTCGACCGACGGGGCCGACAATTCGAACGTGTCGAGCGGCGCCGGCTTGGCGCCCAATGCCGCGCAGCCGGCAAGCGCAAGCACCAGCAACGCTGCCGCGGATGATCTGAATGTCCCCGCCACCCTCACCGACTTCACGCCTGATCCCCGTCGTCCCCGGATCTTACGATCAACCCGCATTTGCAGTTTATTTTCTTGGCTGTCGCGGCAGCCGAAGTCAACGCCGCGCCCTTCCATCGAACTGCCGGACCTCGCCGGCGCCGCCGGACAGAATGCGCTGCGGATTGCGGCTGAGATCGGTTACCGCTTCCTCGATGCGATTGATCGAGCGCCGACTGTCCTGCACCAGCCCCTCGACATTCTGCAGGCCCTGGCCGGAGAAGCGCGACAGGTTGTCCACGATGGTGCCGAGGCGAGAGTTCAGCGTATCGGCCACCTGCTTGAAGGATTTCAATGTGGCCCTGGCATCGGCCATCACGCCGTTGGCCTCGCCGGAGCCGAGGAGATTGTCGACCTTTTCGAGGATGCCATCGACGCGTACCGAAGCGTCGTTGAGGCGCTGCGCAAGCTGGCGGGCATTCCTGATCGTATCGTTGATGTCGTCGGAGCGGCTGGCGATCTTGTCGGTGACCTTGGCTATGTCGGCGGCCGCCTTGTTGGCACTGTCGCTCGCCTTCTGGATATTGGCGAGCGCGGTGCGGACGTCATTCGGATCAATGCCGTCGAGCACGCCGTTGACCCTGGCCAGCGTCCCTTGCGTCTGCTTGGCGAAATCGTTGATTGAGCCGACCGCGGTATTGACGTTGCCGATGACGGTATCGAACTGCTTCGAGGTCTCCTTCAGGTTCGCCGTCACCGTATCGACATTGGCCACGATGCTCTTGATCTGGTCCTTGTCGACGGAATTGAGCAAGCCTTCGGCGGCCTTCAGCGTGCTGTCGAGGCGGCCCGAGACATTCTTCAGCTGATCCGAAAGCGAGCTCACCGCCGTCAGGAACTTGTCGATGCCGTCGGAGTTCTTGGCCAGCGCATCCGAGAAGGTTTCGACGTTCTTGACCGTCTGCGTCAGCGGGCCGCGAACATCCTTGGTGAAGCCTTCGAGCTCGCTCAGCACCTTGTCGGCGCGCGTGAAGATGTTCTGCGCCGTCTGCAGAAGGTTGGTGACCGCCGACGGATTGGCGGTTATCTCGGGGATCCTGCCCTCTTTCTCCGCCTCGTCGAGCAGCTTCGCTTCCTTGGGGTCGGCGCCCCGGAGTTCGATATTGGCTTGGCCGGTCAAGCCGGCCAGCCCGATATCGGCCTGTGTCGACTTTGTTATCGGCGTCATGCGGTCAATCTCGGTATCGGCGATGGCCACCGTCGGATTGTCGACGTCGATGTAAACCCGTTTGACGTCACCGACCTTGACGCCGTTGAACAGCACGAAGCTGCCGCGGCCGAGACCTGAGGCCGAACCCGGAATGCGCACGCGCAGCATTGCCGTTTCGCCCCTTTCGCCGATCGCCGCTGTCCAATAGACGAAGGCGAAGGCCGCCAGGATCGCACCCAGCGTGAAGATGCCGACAATAATGTAGTTGGCTCTTGTTTCCATCGCCCCACTTATGGCTATGCGCGCGCCGCAAGATCAAGTTGCCGGGCGCGTTTTCCGCGGAAATAGGATTTCACCCACGGCTCCTCGCTCTTCAGCATGTCGTCGATCGTGCCTTCGACCAGCACCCTCTTCTTGCCGAGCACCGCCACGTGGTCGCAAGCGGTGAACAGCGTGTCGAGATCGTGGGTGACCATGTAGACCGTCAGATCCATGGTGTCGCGCAGCTTGACGACCAGCTCGTCGAATTCGGCCGCGCTGATCGGATCGAGCCCCGAAGTCGGCTCGTCGAGAAAGACGATGTCGGGGTCGAGCGCCAGCGCGCGTGCCAGCGCCGCGCGCTTGATCATGCCGCCGGACAGCTCGGAGGGAAATTTCTGCGCCGCATCGGCCGGCAACCCGACCAGCTCGATCTTGAGCATGGCGAGTTCGTCCATCAGCGCCTTCGGCAGGTCGAGATATTCACGCATCGGCACCTGCACGTTTTCCAGCACCGTCAGCGCCGAAAACAGCGCTCCGTGCTGGAAAAGGACGCCGAGCCGCATGTCGATGCGCAAGCGGTCGGCGTCGCTTGCCTTATCGACGTCGACGCCGAACAAGCTGATCGTCCCCGATTGCTTCGGCATCAGTCCCAATATCGTGCGCAACAGCACCGATTTGCCGGCGCCCGAAGCGCCGACGAAGCCGAGGATTTCCCCGCGCTTGATGTCGAGCGAAAGCTTGTCGAGGATCAGCTTGTCGTCGATGGCGACGGTGACGTCGCGCACCGAAAGCACGATTTCGTCGTCGTTCGCGTCCCCCGCTGCCGTGGCGCCGTTGCCGTTCGCCATCTCAGAATCCGATCGCTGCATAGAACATGGCGAAAAGCCCGTCGAGGATGATGACGACGAAGATCGACTTCACCACCGACGCGGTGACGTGCAGGCCGAGCGATTCGGCGCTGCCGCCGACCTTCATGCCTTCGACCGATGCGATGATGCCGATGATCAGGGCCATGAACGGCGCCTTGATCAGGCCGGCAAAGATGGTGCTGAGATCGATGGCGACGCGCAGCCTGTCGATGAACGCGGCCGGCGGGATGTCGGAATACAGCCAGGCGGCGACGATGCCGCCGCCAAGCGCGGCAAAATTGGCGATGATCGTGAGGCATGGCAGCCCGATCACCAGCGCGACGAGCCGCGGAAAGACCAGCACGCCGATCGGATTGAGGCCGATCACCTTCAGCGCGTCGACCTCCTCGCGCATCTTCATCGAGCCGATCTCGGCGGTGATGGCGCTGCCTGAACGGCCGGCGAGCATGATCGCCGTCATCAGCACGCCGAGCTCGCGCAGGATGAGCACGCCGACGAGGTCGACGACGAAGATGTTGGCGCCGAAATAGCTGAGCTGATAGGCGCCCTGCTGGGCGACAATGGCGCCGACGATGGCCGACATCAGCACCACCACCGGTATGGCGCCGACGCCCATGCGATCGATCTGGTTGAAGATAGCGGCGGGATTGACCGCGTGACCGCGCCCGAGCTTCATCTGCGCGCCGCGGATCGTGGCGCCGAGGATGTTCATCGAGGCCAGGAAATCGTCGCGCATCTCATAGACGCGGCGGCCAACCAGCTCCAGCGCGCGCAGGATGATGTTGGGCGGGCCGGCCGGGCCTGATTCGGGCTCGCGGCGGACCGCGTCGCCGACCGCGCCGAGCAGGATCGAGGCGATCTCGCTCTGACCCTGCAAATGGACCTCGGTGCCTTTCTTCTCGAAGGCACTGGCCAGCCGATCGATCAGCCAGGCGCCGGCGGTGTCCATCTTTTCGATGTGGAAAAGGTCGAGTACCAGCTGTTTCGCGCCGCTTCTCTGCTCGATCTTGCGCATGTCGGCATCGACCGCCGCGACGGTGCGCGTCGTCCACACGCCTGAAAAAGCGCAGCTCAGGACACCGCCTTCTTCGCCAACGGCAACGCGCGGCCGGTGCTCGGCCTCCTTGGCGGCCTCGCCGCTTGCGTCGCGTTTGCGGATGGTCAACATGGCGTCCTGTTTAGCCTGACGGGACTGGCGTGTCGATTTGCCGGCAGACCGGTGTCGCACAGCCGGAGAAGAAAATTATGGCGCGTGTCATTTCGGTCGAAATTGAGCGATTCCCGATCGCCGGCACCTTCACCATCTCACGCGGATCCAAAACCGAGGCCGAAGTCATCACCGTAACGATCACCGACAGGGGACGTTCCGGGCGCGGCGAGTGCGTCCCTTACAAGCGCTACGGCGAGACCATGGAGGGGGTGCGCGCGGCCATCGAGGGCATGCGCGATCCGATCATCGCCGGAATCGACCGGACCGCGCTGCTCGCAGCGATGCCCGCGGGCGCCGCGCGAAACGCCATCGACTGCGCCCTTTGGGACCTGGAAGCCAAGCTGACCGGCACGCCCGTGGCGGCGGCGATTGGCGTTCTTCCGACTAGGCCGCTGGAAACCGCCTACACACTGTCGCTCGCCGAGCCGGAGGCCATGGCGGCGCAGGCGCGCGCCAACGCCACGCGGCCTCTGCTCAAGGTCAAGATCGGCGGCGACAACGACATGGCGAGGATTCGCGCCGTAACGGAGGCCGCTCCCGAAAGCCGCATCATCCTCGACGCCAATGAGGGCTGGACCGACGAGACTGTCGAGGCGAACCTTGCGTTCGCCGCCCAACGCGGCATCGCGCTCGTCGAACAGCCGCTGCCGGCGGGCCACGACGAGATCCTGCGCCGGATCACTCATCCGGTGCCGATCTGCGCCGACGAAAGCGTGCATGCGGCGAAGGACCTTGATGCGCTGGTCGGTCTCTACGATGCCGTCAACATCAAACTCGACAAGTCCGGCGGTCTGACAGAGGCATTGAAATTACGCGATCGCGCGCGCGACCTGGGCTTCGGCATCATGGTTGGCTGCATGGTCGGCACTTCGCTCGCCATGGCGCCTGCGGTGCTTCTGGCGCAGGATGCCGACTTCGTCGACCTCGACGGTCCGCTGCTGCTTGCGCGCGATCGCGAGCCTGGCCTCGTCTACCGGGGATCGCTCGTTTCACCCCCTGACAGCGTGCTTTGGGGCTGAGCGGGAAGCGAGGCCTATCAGCACCATACCGACGATCGCGATCGGGATCATCGCCCAGAAACCGTCGACGCCCAGGCGATCATAGAGCGGGCCGGACGCGAGCGTGACCGCCGCCATGAAGAAGCCGTTGAAGAAATAGGCGATGCCTTGCGCGGCACCCGTGCGCTCCTCGGAAACCGTCTCGCCGATCATCTTCTGCAGGCCGATCAATACCATTGCGACCGATACCGAATGCAGCGTCTGGACGCCGAAGAAGCCGGCGACGCCAAGACCAAGCGGCCAAACCAACGGAAAGGCGATCCAGCGCACGATCGAGCCGATACCGGCGATCACCATCACCCGGACCACCGAGATGGAGGCAAAAATACGATTGAAAAACAGAAACATGCAGACCTCGGAGACCACGCCCCAGGCCCACAGCAGGCCAACGACGGAATCGCCGATGCCGATCGACTTCCAGTAGATCGACACGAAGCCGTAGAGGAAGGCGTGGCTGGCGGTGATGATGCCGACGCCGAGCGTGAAATAGAGGAAATAGGCGTTGAACAGGCTCGGCGCCTTATGCTGGAGCTCGGTGGCTGACAGCGGCGAGGCTTTGCGAGGTCGCCCCATGCGCGGCGCCCATAGTCCCGCGACCAGAGCCGCGCCGAGCGCGATGAAAATGATGACCGGAACTGCCTGCGGACCCGTGGCCGCCAGGATGAAGCCGCCCACGACATTGGCGCCGAGATAGGAGATCGAGCCCCATTTGCGCATTGCCGTGTAGTTTGAGCCGAAGCGGCGCACGCCTGACAGCGCCAGCGAATCGGCCATCGGCGAATGCGGCGTCCAGGCGATCGTCAGCAAAAGCGACACGGCGAGCACGATCGCGTAAGTGGCCGGCAGGAAGTAACCGGCCGAGACGACCATCGAGGCCGCGACCAGTAGAATGTAGACATTGGCGCGGTCCTTCGCGCGGTCGGCAAGCGCCGTCAGCATCGGCGTCGTCACCACGCGCAGGAACATCGGCGCCGCCAGGATGACGGCGATCTGCTCTGCACGAAAACCTTTCGCCTGCAGCCAGAGCGGAAAATAAGGCAGATGCGTGCCCTGCGACACGAACAAGGTCGCGAAGATCAGACTCATGCGCAGTTCGAAGTGGCTGGGCTTGACGAGTTGCTCGGGCGACAGAGGCGGCAGCGACATGAATCGATCCAATTTCGTTGCATTTGACTTCCATGCAACGTGTCTAGACCCCCTAACATGCGGCAAGGCGCGGCGGAACTGGCTGGATCAATCGATCGGCGGCAAAGCTGTTGACGAACCGGGTCTGGGAGCGAGCGCCCCGCACGCATCAGCGCGACGAAGGCGCAAGACTGAACCGGGGACGGGCGGCTGGGTTCAGGCCGCCTGAGCCGCCCTGCCCGTCAGGTCGATGATGTCGATCGGCACCAGCGCTTCATTGCCGGCCGACGCCTCAGGCAGCACGTGCGCCCAGGTCAGGATCTCCATGCGCCCGTCGAAATGCTCGACCACCGCCGTGCAGCTTTCGACCCAGTCGCCGGTGTTGATGTACTGCACGTCGCCATAGCTTTCGATCGCGGCGTGATGGATGTGGCCGCAGACCACACCATCGACATGCGAGCGCCGCGCTTCTTCCGAAAGCACCGTCTGGAACGAGCCGATGAAGTTCACCGCCTTCTTCACCTTGACCTTGGCCCATGACGAGAACGACCAGTAAGGCAGGCCGAGCAGGTGACGCAGCCTGGTCACGACACGGTTGATCAGCATCGCCGTGTCATAGGCATAGTCGCCGAGATAAGCGAGCCAGCGCTGGTTGTGCACCACCGTGTCGAACTGGTCGCCATGGATGACCAGCAGGCGCCGGCCGTCGGCGGTCTCGTGGATGGCGCGGTCGGCGACGACGATGCCGCCGAAATGCACGCCCTGGAACTGGCGCGCGAACTCGTCGTGATTGCCGGCGATATAGGTGATCGAAGCGCCCTTGCGCGCCTTGCGCAGCAGCTTCTGCACCACGTCGTTGTGGCTCTGCGGCCAATGCCAGCTGCGCCGCAGCCGCCAGCCGTCGACGATATCGCCGACCAGATAGATGATTTCGGCATCGTGATGGCGCAGGAAGTCGATCAGGAAATCGGCCTTGGCCGCTTTCGAGCCGAGATGCACGTCGGAAATGAACAGTGCGCGGAAAGTGCGGGGCTCTGGGTCCGACATCACGATTTTACCCTTTGCTTTCGCGTGCCTATGTCCCGATTCATGCAACAACCGTATGACGGTTGCGGTTGGTCCAGCCCAGGCGCTAGCTTGCGCGACCAACGCAGCAGGAGAAAATCACCATGGATCTCGGCATTCGCGGCAAAAAGGCCATCGTCTGCGCTTCGAGCAAAGGGCTTGGAAAAGGCTGCGCAATGGCGCTAGCCGAGGCAGGCGTCGACCTCGTCGTCAACGGCCGCAACGCCGAGCTTCTGGCCAAGACTGCCGCCGAGATTCGCGAAAAGTTCGGCATCAAGGTGATCGAAGTCGCCGGCGACGTGTCGAAGCCCGACGTGCAGAAGGCGCTGCTTGGCGCCTGCCCGGATCCGGACATACTGGTCAACAACAATGGCGGCCCGCCGCTGCGCGATTTCCGCGAGCTCGACCGCGCGAAGATCCTCGAGGGCGTGACCCAGAACATGGTCACGCCGATCGAGCTGATCCAGGCGGCGATCGACGGCATGGCCAAGCGCGGCTTCGGCCGCATCGTCAACATCACCTCGCTGTCGGTCTATGTGCCGATCCCCGGCCTCGACCTGTCGTCCGGCGCCCGCGCCGGCCTGACGTCCTTCCTCGCCGGCGTGGCGCGCACGGTCATCGACCGTAACGTGACCATCAACAACCTGCTGCCCGGCAAGCTCGACACCGACCGGCTACGCGGCCCGCATGAGGCCGGCACAGCGGAAGACCCGGCCGCGGCGGCCGCGCGCAAGGCCCGCATCAGCGCCGACGTGCCGGCAAAACGTCTCGGCACGCCGGAGGAATTCGGCCAGATATGCGCCTTCCTGTGCTCGGTCCACGCCGGCTACCTCACCGGCCAGAATATCCCAGTCGACGGCGGCCTCTACGTCAGCGCGTTCTGACCGCCGCCGATCCAAAGGCTTGAAGTTCACAGCTCAACCATCTGGAATCGATCGAATATTTTCGCTCCGGCATTGTGAAGGCCGCAGCCCGCTATTTGCCGTCGCGAAAACTCTCCGGCACATGCTAAAAGGCTCCACATCAGGAACATAGGGAGGGCCGGATGGACGGCGAGAACAAGAAAACGGCCCGGTCGGACCTCGACGAGGCCGCCCTCTTCTTCCACAAGCACCCGACGCCTGGAAAGCTCGAGATCCAGGCGACGAAGCCGCTCGGCAACCAGCGCGACCTGGCCCTTGCCTATTCGCCGGGCGTGGCCGCGCCCTGCCTCGAGATCCGTGACGATCCCGCCACCGCCGCCGACTACACCGCCCGCGCCAATCTTGTCGGCGTCGTCTCCAACGGCTCCGCCGTGCTGGGGCTGGGCAATATCGGCCCGCTCGCCTCCAAGCCGGTGATGGAAGGCAAGGCGGTGCTGTTCAAGAAGTTCGCCGGGATCGACGTCTTCGACATCGAGATCGACGCGCCGGAGATCGAGCGCATGGTCGAGACGGTGGCAGCGCTCGAGCCGACCTTCGGCGGCATCAATCTCGAAGACATCAAGGCTCCGGAATGTTTCGAAGTCGAGGAGCGGCTGAAGGCCCGCATGGGCATTCCGGTCTTCCACGACGACCAGCACGGCACCGCGATCATCGTAGCCGCCGCGGTGCTCAACGGGCTGGAACTGGCCGGCAAGGCGATTTCCGAGATCAAGATCGTCACCTCCGGCGCGGGTGCTGCGGCCCTCGCCTGCCTCAACCTTTTGGTCTCGCTCGGCGCCAAGGTGGAAAACATCTGGGTCACCGACCGCTTCGGCGTCGCCCACAAGGGCCGCGTCGAGGAGATGGATCGCTGGAAAGACCCTTATGTGAAGGACACTGAGGCGCGCACGCTGGCCGATGTCATTCCCGGCGCCGACGTCTTCCTCGGCCTCTCCGCCGCCGGCGTGCTCAAGCCGGAGCTCTTGCAGCACATGGCGCCGAAACCGCTGATCCTGGCCTTGGCCAACCCCAATCCCGAGATCATGCCCGAAGTAGCGCGCACCGCCCGGCCGGACGCCATGATTTGTACGGGCCGCTCGGATTTTCCCAACCAAGTCAACAATGTGCTGTGCTTTCCTTACATCTTCCGCGGCGCGCTCGATTGCGGCGCCAGCGCCATCAACGAGGAGATGAAGATGGCCGCCGTGCGGGCGATCGCCGCCCTTGCCCGTGAGGAGCCTTCCGATGTCGCGGCGCGCGCCTATTCCGGCGAGACGCCGATGTTCGGCCCCGATTTCCTGATCCCCTCGCCCTTCGATCCGCGCCTGATCCTGCGCATCGCGCCAGCAGTAGCGAAGGCTGCCTGCGAAACCGGCGTCGCGACGCGGCCGATCGCCGACTTCGCAGCCTATATCGACAAGCTGAACCGCTTCGTCTTCCGCTCCGGCCTGGTGATGAAGCCGGTGTTCTCCTCCGCCAAGGCTTCCAGCGCCAAGCGCGTCATCTATGCCGACGGCGAGGACGAGCGCGTGCTGCGTGCCGCGCAGGTGGTACTGGAGGAAGGCATCGCGGAGCCAATCCTGATCGGCCGTCCGCATGTCGTGGAGGTCCGCCTGAAGCGTTACGGCCTGCGCATCCGGCCCGGCGTCGATTTCGGCCTGATAAACCCGGAAGACGATCCGCGCTATCGCCACTATGTCGACCTCCTGATCGAGCTTGCCGGCCGCCGCGGTATCACGACGGAAGCCGCCCGAACCATGGTGCGCACCAACAATACGGTGATCGCCGCCCTTGCGCTGAAGCGCGGCGACGCGGATGCCATGATTTGCGGGCTCGAGGGCCGCTTTGAGCGGCATCTGCGCAATGTCACGCTGATCATCGGGCCTCGCACCGGCATCAAGGACCGCGACCTGTCGACATTGTCGATGCTCATCTCGCAGCGCGGCATCATCTTCCTCACCGACACGCATGTCTCGGTCGATCCCACGGCCGAAGAAATCGCCGAGATGACGGTGCTCGCGGCCGAGGAAATCCAGCGCTTCGGCATCGAGCCGAAGGCAGCGCTTCTGTCGCATTCGGATTTCGGCTCACGCGATTCACCCGGCGCGCTGAAGATGCGCCAGGCCGCGGCGATCCTGGCTCGCATCGCCCCCGACCTGCAGTGCGATGGCGAGATGCATGCCGACTCCGCTCTTTCGGAACATCTGCGCCAGCGCGTCTACCCGCATTCCAGGCTGAAAGGCGAAGCCAATCTGCTGGTTTTCCCGAACCTCGATTCGGCCAACATCACGCTGACGGCGCTGCGCGCCATGATGGACGCCCTGCATGTCGGGCCGATCCTGCTCGGCACCGACAAGCCCGCGCACATATTGACGCCGTCGGTCACCTCGCGCGGCGTCGTCAACATGACCGCGCTCGCCGTTGTCGAGGCCGCGCATAAAGCGCAGGCGCTGGTCGACCTGAATTGAGGCGACGCGCCAAAGCACAATTGTGTCGGATTGCAAACTAGGGAACAGTTAACTACGAACGCGGTAGTTTTCCGGCCACGGGCAATCGGGATTCCAGGCGGATGAAGGGGTGGGCGCTGATGCATCTTGCGACGCTGCTTGCAGCGCTTGCATGTTCAGCTGTCACCCTCACGGAATCCAAGGCAGCTTCTCGCATATGCCGGCAACTCGAAGCCGAACTCGCCGCGACGCGCGGTGGCGGCGGAGGGCCGGGTCTCGTCCGCAAATATGACGACGCGATCGCCAGGCAGCGCGAGCAGCTTGCCAAGGCCCGCGGCCGGGCAAGCGATGCCGGTTGCGGCTTCACGCTGTTTTCGCGCAATGTCAGCCAATGCGCCGCGATCAACGCCTCGATAGAGCGCATGAACGCCAATCTCGACACGTTGCAGACCAAGCGCGAGCGGCTGGCCGGCGGCGGAGGCTCGCGGGGCGACCGCGGCCGTATCCTCGCGGCGCTCGATGCCAATGGCTGCCGCAGCGACGAGATCGCGCCGCGCCGCGCACCGCTTCAGGAGGCTTCCCGTGACAATGGTGGCGGCAATCTGTTCGAGCAGCTTTTCGGCCGACAGGACGAGCAGCTCGAAGCACCCGATGTCCCTGACATGCCGGACGCAGCGGACGTGCCGTCCGATGATCCCAGCGTGCGCAACTTCCGCCGCGTCATCAACCAGCCGGACGGCATGGACCTGCCGAGGCTGGGCGGCGAGTTCCACACCATGTGCGTGCGCACCTGCGACGGCTATTTCTTTCCGATGTCCAACGCCGCTTCCGTCGGCGATTTCGAGCGCGACCAGAAGAATTGCGAATCGAGCTGCCCCGGCACCGAGATGCAGGTCTTCTATTCGCGCGGAATGGACGACGATTGGGGTTCGATGACCTCCTCGGTCACCGGGCACCCCTACAGCGAGCTACCGACCGCCTATCTCTACAAGCAGGCCAATTACTCGCGCCCGCCGAGTTGCGGCTGCAACGCGCAGGCCGGCAATTTCACGATCATCGGCGGCAACCCGCCCAATCCCGAACAGTCGCGGCCCAACGGCGAGGCAGCGCCCTTCGTTCCCATGCCGGCAGTCAAGCCCGATCCGGGTGCCGATCCCGAAACGCTCGCCAATGCTGAAGGCGGGCTCGACCTGGACGCGATCAAGCGGCTGACCACCAAGGCGCCGGTGTCGCCGGTCTCGGCGCTGCCGCCGGATCAGCGCAAGGTCAGGGTCGTCGGGCCAGCGTTCCTTCCCGACCCATCAGCGGCAATAGATCTGAAAGCTCCGGCCCCGAAGTCAGCCCGGTAAGTGCCAGTCTCAGCGGCATGAACAAGGGCTTGCCCTTGCGCCCGGTCGCTTCCCTGATCTTGCCGGTCCAGTCTTTCCAGACCGTGCCGTTCCACGGCTCCTCGGGCAGCAGTTCGAACGCCTGATTGAGGAAGTCGCGGTCCTCGCCGGAAAAATCGGCCGGCTCTTGCGGACCCTCGTTCAGGATGCGCCACCAGGCGACCGCGTCCGACAGGCGGTCGAGATTGCCGCGCACCGCCAGCCAGAACGGCTCGGCCTTGTCGCCGGAAATGCCAAGCACAGTCAGCCGGTCGCGCGCTTCCTCGAACGACATATGATGCATCAGCGTGCGGTTGAGCACGAAGAGCTCGTCCGGGTCGAATTTGGAGGCGGACTTGGACGTCGCCGCCGGATCGAAATGGCCGGCAAGCTCATTGAGGTCGTGCGCGGCGGTGACATTTTCCGACGTGCCGACAAGCACGGCCAGCGACGCGACCGCCATCGGCTCGATGCCGTTCTCGCGCAGGCTTTCGATCGACAGCGCGCCGGTGCGCTTCGACAACCCCTCGCCCGACACGGTGGTGAGCAAATTGTGGTGGCCGAACACCGGCGGCTCGGCGCCCAGCGCCTTGAAGATGGCGATCTGCACGCCGGTGTTGGTGACATGGTCGTCGCCGCGAATGACATGGCTGATGCCCATCTCGATGTCGTCCACCACGGAAGGCAGCGTATAGAGATAGGTCCCGTCCTCGCGCACCAGCACCGGGTCCGACAGCGAGGCGAGATCGACGGTCTCCTCGCCGCGCACCAGATCGTTCCAATGCACTTCGGTGCGCTCCGGCTGCAGCGGATCGCTGGTGAAATTGGGCAGCAGGAAGCGCCAATGCGGCTTGCGTCCGTCCGACTGGTATTCGGCCACCTGCTCCGGCGTCAGCGTCAGCGCCTCGCGGCCATAGACTGGCGGCAGGCCGCGCGTGCGGCGCACCTTCCGGCGTAGATCGAGCTCTTCGGGCGTCTCATAGCAGGCATAGAGCACGCGTGCCGCCTTCAGCCGCTCGACCGCCGCGTCATAGATCTCGAAGCGGCGCGACTGGTACTCGGTGACATCCGGAAAGATCCCCAGCCAATGCAGGTCGTAAAGAATGGAATCGGCATATTCCTGCTTCGAGCGGGCAATATCGGTGTCGTCGAAGCGCTGGATGAAACGGCCCTTGTTGTTCATGGCGAAAAGCCAGTTGAACAGCGCGGTGCGCGCGTTGCCGATATGGATGCGGCCGGTCGGCGATGGGGCAAAACGTACGGTAACTGTCATGAGCGGGGCGTAGCGGATGATTTTGGTGTTGACAAGGCGCGCCCCCGCGCGAACGCAACAGATAGTGCAAGCCAGCTAAAATGAAAAGCCGCTGGCCTGACGGGCTTCGCGGCGGTCGGACAAAGCTCGTCAAGCGCCGGCAAACCCGGGCCTCTTATGTCCCCGTTATCCACATGTGTGACACACAAGATGTTGGGGTCACAAAAGCTACAAAAACGAATCCTTGACGGCTCGGAACGAGTCGCTTTTTATGGGCCATGCGCTCCTGTAGCGGGCGTGACCGGAGAGTTTAGAGGCCGGTCTTTTTTCCCGGATTTTGTGCGTTTTGCCAACTTTTCCGCCCGTCACGAGGCCGGCGGAAGCGTTGGATCGTTAGGGTTTGGGTGGGCGAAAGGGAGAATTGTCGGCCTGGAAAAAATGATCTGTTAACACTATATTTAGTGTTTGCAGGCAGGCTGAACCCTAGATAGTGTGAACCTCCCTCTTCCGAGGGAATCGACCAAAGTTTCAGTTGAGGGACCCGCGGGGGTCGGCCTGTAGCCCGGGCAAATGCCTGGCAAGGCGTTTTGCTGTCTGCATGACGGCGCCCGCGACGAGGAGAGTGCCGGCGTCGCCTGCGATGCCGGCAAACGGCGGATTGCGCTTTTCGTTCTGCGGGGCAGAGATTCTCGGAGAAAAGCGCTATATGTAGATACAAAGGGACCGGACCAATGCGCATCGAGCGTCGCTTCACCAAGCCAGAGCAATCAGCCTATGCGGAGATCGAATTCCGCAAGGCTTTGTCGGAGATCAAGAATCCCGACGGCTCGGTGGTGTTCCGCCTCGACAACATCGATGTGCCGGCGCAGTTCAGCCAGGTCGCGGCCGACATCCTGGCGCAGAAATATTTCCGCAAGGCCGGCGTGCCGGCGCGCCTGAAGAAGGTTGAGGAGAACGACGTCCCCTCCTTTCTGTGGCGTTCGGTTGCCGACGAGGCCGAGCTCGCCAAGTTGCCCGAGGCCGAGCGTTACGGTTCGGAAACCGACGCCCGGCAGGTCTTCGATCGCCTCTCCGGCACCTGGACCTATTGGGGCTGGAAGGGCGGCTACTTCAAGTCGGAAGAAGACGCGCGCGCCTTCCGCGACGAGCTTGCCTATATGCTCGCCACCCAGCGCGTGGCGCCGAACTCGCCGCAATGGTTCAACACCGGACTGCACTGGGCCTATGGCATCGACGGCCCGAGCCAGGGCCATTTCTATGTCGATCCCTTCACCGGCAAGCTGACCAAGTCGAAGTCGGCTTACGAGCATCCGCAGCCGCATGCCTGCTTCATCCAGAGCGTGCAGGACGACCTCGTCAACGAGGGCGGCATCATGGATCTGTGGGTGCGTGAGGCACGCCTGTTCAAATACGGCTCCGGCACCGGCTCGAACTTCTCGATGCTGCGCGGCGAGGGCGAGAAGCTTTCCGGCGGCGGCCGCTCGTCCGGCTTGATGAGCTTCCTCAAGATCGGCGACCGCGCGGCGGGCGCCATCAAGTCGGGCGGTACGACGCGCCGCGCGGCAAAAATGGTCATCGTCGACGCCGACCATCCGGATATCGAAGACTTCATCGACTGGAAGGTCAATGAGGAGCAGAAGGTCGCCTCGCTGGTGACCGGCTCGAAGATCGTCAAGAAGCACCTCGAAGCGATCATGAAGGCCTGCGTCAATTGCGAAGGCAATGGCGACGACTGCTTCGACCCGGCGCTGAACACCGCGCTGAAGCGCGAGATCAAGGCGGCCAAGAAGGACGCAGTGCCGGAGAATTACATCTACCGCGTCATCCAGTTCGCCCGCCAGGGCTACACCTCGATGTCGTTCAAGACCTACGACACCGACTGGGACTCGGACGCCTATCTCACCGTCTCCGGCCAGAACTCCAACAATTCGGTGTCGCTGAAGGACAATTTCCTGCGCGCCGTGGAGGCCGATGGCGACTGGCAGCTCACCGCCCGTAAGGACGGCAAGGTGCTGAAGACGCTGAAGGCGCGCGACCTGTGGGAAAAGATCGGCTACGCCGCCTGGGCTTCCGCCGATCCGGGCCTGCATTTCAACACGACGATGAATGACTGGCACACCTGCGCCTCCGCCGGTGCGATCCGGGCCTCCAACCCATGCTCGGAATACATGTTCCTCGACGACACGGCCTGCAACCTCGCCTCGATCAACCTCTTGCCCTACCGCAAGCAAGACGGCACGATCGACATCGCCGCTTACGAGCACACCGTTCGGCTGTGGACCGTCGTGCTCGAAATCTCGGTGATGATGGCGCAGTTCCCGTCGAAGGAGATCGCCAAGCTCTCTTACGAATACCGCACGCTCGGCCTCGGCTACGCCAATATCGGCGGCCTGCTCATGACCTCGGGCATCCCTTATGACTCCGACGAGGGCCGCGCGATCTGCGCAGCGCTCACCGCCATCATGACCGGCGTCGCCTACTCGACCTCGGCCGAGATGGCCGCCGAGCTTGGCGCCTTCCCGGACTATGACCGCAACGCCCAGAACATGCTGCGCGTCATGCGCAACCACCGCCGCGCCGCCTATGGCGACAAGGACGGCTACGAGAAGCTCGCCGTCAATCCGGTGCCGCTGGTCGCTGCCGACCTCAAGCAGCAGGCGCTGGCCGAGCATGCCCGCGCCGCCTGGGACCGCGCCATCGAGCTCGGCGAGGAGCATGGCTACCGCAACGCGCAGGCGACCGTGATCGCGCCGACCGGCACGATCGGCCTCGTCATGGATTGCGACACCACCGGCATCGAGCCCGACTTCGCGCTGGTGAAGTTCAAGAAGCTCGCCGGCGGCGGCTATTTCAAGATCATCAACCGCGCCGTACCGGAGGCGCTCAGGACGCTGGGCTATTCCGAGAGCCAGATCGCTGAGATCGAGGCCTACGCGGTCGGCCACGGCAACCTCAACCAGGCGCCCGGCATCAACCCCTCCTCGCTGAAGGCCAAGGGTTTTAGCGACGAGAAGATAGCGGCGCTGAATGCGGCGCTGAAGTCGGCCTTCGACATCAAGTTCGTGTTCAACCAGTGGACGCTCGGCGCCGACTGGGTGAAGGACACGTTCGGCTTCACCGATGAGCAGCTTAGCGACGTCTCGTTCGAGATGCTGCCGGCTCTCGGCTTCTCGAAGAAGGACATCGACGCCGCCAACATCCATGTCTGCGGTGCCATGACGCTGGAAGGCGCGCCCTTCCTCAAGGCTGAGCACCTGCCGGTGTTCGACTGCGCCAGCCCCTGCGGCAAGATCGGCAAGCGCTCGCTGTCGATCCAGAGCCACATCCTGATGATGGCGGCTGCGCAGCCTTTCATCTCGGGCGCCATCTCCAAGACCATCAACATGCCGAACGAGGCGACGGTGGAGGATGCCAAGAACGCCTATATGCTGTCGTGGAAGCTGGCGCTGAAGGCGAACGCCCTCTACCGCGACGGCTCGAAACTGTCGCAGCCGCTCAACGCCTCGCTGCTCGCCGATGACCACGAGGATGAGGACGAAGCGGTCGAGCAGCTGATCGCGGCGCCCGCCGCGCAGCGCGCCGTGCAGGTGACGGAGAAGATCGTCGAGCGCGTCATCGAGCGGCTCTACCGCGACCGCGAGAAACTGCCGAACCGCCGCAAGGGCTACACCCAGAAGGCCGTCGTCGGCGGCCACAAGGTGTATCTCCGCACCGGCGAGTTCGACGACGGCCGCCTGGGCGAGATCTTCATCGACATGCACAAGGAAGGCGCCGCTTTCCGCGCCATGATGAACAACTTCGCCATCGCGATCTCGCTCGGCCTGCAATATGGCGTGCCGCTCGACGAATATGTCGAGGCCTTCACTTTCACCAAGTTCGAGCCGGCCGGCATGGTGCAGGGCAACGACGCGATCAAGAACGCGACGTCGATCCTCGACTATGTGTTCCGTGAGCTCGCCGTCTCCTATCTCGGCCGCCACGACCTCGCCCATGTCGACCAGTCGGACTTCGACAAGACCGCGCTCGGCCGCGGCATCACCGAAGGCAAGGCGACGCCCTTCTCTAAGGGCCTCTATCGCGGCGCCTCGCCGGTGAAGCTGGTGTCGGGCATCGGCTCAGAGCCCAAGGGTTTTGGGGGCTCAGCCCCGACCACCACCCCTGCCCGCGCCGCGCCCACCGCCTTCGCCGGCTCCAACGTGCTGGCGCTGAAGCCGGCCAGCGACGAGGCGCTCGCCTACAAGCGCGACTACGAGGAGCGCGCCCGGGAACTGGCCGAGGATATGGTGGAAAAAGCAGCCGAGGCCGCCGGTGGCACTGAGGCTTTATTCACCGACGCCGCAGCCAACGAAGCCGCCGAGGCCAAGAAGCTCGCCGCGACAAGGCGCCAGCAGTCGCTGCTCCAGGGCTACACCGGCAACGAATGCTCCGAGTGCCACAACTTCACCATGGTGCGGAACGGCACCTGCGAGAAGTGCGACACTTGCGGTTCGACGAGCGGGTGCAGCTGAGACCAACAAGCCCCTGCCACTCTTGCGGCAGGGGCATTTTTTTGAGGGAGCGTTTCACCTACAGGTGAAAAAAGAAGGAAGCAAAATATGTCGGGAAAGACTCTGACGGCATTTGGGTCCGCATGCCGAGAAATCAGAATGGCGCGAAAGTTGCGGATGATCGATCAGGCAAAGGAGTTCGCCTGCTCTCCGTCGTTTATCTCCACTGTTGAAACAGGAGGAAAGCAGGTTCCAGAAGGTTACGTCGAAAAATTTGGAGACTGGCTGAAACTGGACCTTGTAACGAGAAAACATCTTCAAGCACTGGCCGACGCTCGTGCAAATGTCATTCGATTCATACCCGTCAACAAAGAACGAGCCGCACTCGCAAGAAGACTGTTCAGGAAAATCAATAAGATGTCTCCTGACGAGATTCGAAAACTCGATGCGGATCTTCCAGGAGATTAATATGAGCCACGATTACTGCGTTTCTCCGAAGCGCCGCATCGAAATCGAGATACTGGCTGCAGCATGGCGCGAGGCATTGCATATACCTACGGCCTGCCAGGCTCCCGACATGGTAAGCGTCCTTGAAAACGAGATGCCGAGGCTATTTGGCGATTTCGCATTGGTTGTGAAAGATGACCACCAAATGGACGGAGCTGAAGGATACACGGAATTCGATCCGCCTTGCGTCGTCCTGTCTACAACGAGCTACCAATCCGCTGCAAACTTGAAGGACGAGGCAGATGGACAGCGGCCCATGAACTGGGACACCTAGTCCTTCATAAGTCTGCGGTTCCGCTGGATCGGGCTCCGACGCGATACTCCAAAATGAAGGAGTTGCCTGCTTACGCGAGCGCAGAATGGCAGGCCAACGCATTCGCCGCTGCGTTTTTGATGCCGGAAGCGCTGATTCGAGACTTCTTTGAAATTTCAGAAATCATGACGTTCTTCGCAGTCAGCCGAAGCGCGGCCGAGAATCGCGTGAAAAACCTCGGACTTTCCGAACAACGTCCTGTTCCGCCTCAAGTTAGGGCAGCAATTTCGAACCTGCACAACAGGACTGGAACACCAAAGCCGGCTCGATAGAGCCGGCTTTGGATACCGCGAAAAGGCCAGAGCCGACGCGGGGCGAAGAGGTTGATTTTCCCTCTCCTGTAGCAAGGTTATTATAGGGGAATGTCTTCCTTGGAGTCGAGGTAGCTCTGGCGCATGCCACCAATGAGAAAGTGGAAATGTCAAACAAAGAGCGAAAAACCTTCGATGTCGGACGGGACTCCAAATCCGGCCAATTCATTCCGGTTAAGGAGGCAGAACGTCGGCCTACGACAACCACCGTCGAGCGGGTACCGAAGCCCGGTTTCGGTGACACCAGAAACGAGCCTTCTCGGAAAAAATAGCTAAACCTCAAACTGGGTGGGTAGTGCCTAAGTCAAGCGCCGCCCACCCAACATACCATCTTATGTCAGCCTATCACCATGATCGACCACATCACCATCGAAGCGAGCGACCTCGCCAAGAGCAAGCTCTTCTACGAAAAGGCTTTTGCGCCGCTGGGCTACAGCCTCGCCTTCGGCAAGGAAGACATATTCTGGGCCTTCGATGTCGGCAATGGCTGCCTCTTCGAGATCCAGAGCACGGGCGAGAAGCCGCCGCTCACCCATCTGCATGTGGCCTTCAGGGTGAACAGCAAGGCGGAGGTCGATGCGTTCCATCGCGCGGCGCTCGACGCTGGCGCCGCGGACAATGGCGCGCCCGGGCCGCGTCCGGACTATGCGGAGCATTACTACGCCTGCTTCGTACTCGATCCCGATGGCTATAATATCGAGGCGATGATCAACGAGGTGTAACACGCCCTCTCCTTCTCCCCTTGTGGGAGAAGGTGGATCGGCGCGCAGCGCCGAGACGGATGAGGGGTGTTCCAGCGGAGCGAGACGCCGGCGGTCTTGCTGCGGCGCCCCCAGCTGGCAAAGGTTTCCGTCAAGCTGGAACACCCCTCATCCGGCCGCTTCGCGGCCACCTTCTCCCACAGGGGGAGAATGGAAAACTCCGCCTCAATCCGCGTCGGCCACCATCTGCCCGCCACCGCCCAGCCAGGCGCGCCATTGGCGTTCGTCGCCATGGAAGACGTTTAGGTCGATCCGGCCGCTTACACCATGCGACAGGCCGGAGCCGGAATACTGCCAGAACAGCCACCTACGGCCCGGATAGACCTTTGACGGATGCGCCGCCACCGCGCGCAGCCAGAACGGGTAATCCAGGAAGGCGCCGCGCAGATTGTCGCGATAGAAATCGGGGCTGGTGTAGATGATGGGCCGCTGGCCGTAGTGGCGCTCCAGCTTGTCCATGAACACCTGCATCTTCTCCAGCACCTTGTCGCGCGACGGCTTGCGTCTGCATGAAGAGTCGCCGTTCCACTCGACGTCGATGACCGGCGGCAGCGCGCCATCGACCTTGGGCACATTGCGGATGAACCAGTCGGCCTGCTCGCCCGCGGTGCGGCACCAGTAGAAGAAATGATAGGCACCGCGCTTCAGCCCGGCGGCATCTGCGTTGCGCCAGTTCTTCATGAACATCGGGTCGAGATGGTCGCCGCCGTCGGTCGCCTTGATATAGGCGAAATTGGCGCCCTGGGCGCGCAGCTTTTGCCAGTTGATGTTGCCCTGCCAGCGCGAGACGTCGACGCCGTGAACGGCCAGATGGCGCGGCGAAGCGCGGCCGAAATTGATCGGCTTGGCGTCGCGGAACGCGTAGCGCGTGACCGGACCGGCGAGCATCGCAGGTGCCGCACGAGACAGTCGCTTCGGCGGCGAGACGAGCGCCGCCTCCTGCACCGGCGGCTCGGCGCTGTCCGGCAGATCGGACGCCGGGAAGTTCACCGTCTCCTCCTCGGCAAGGCCGAATGGGCGCGAGTTCTCGTCGCCGGGGCGCGAATTTTCGTCGCCGGGGCGAGCATCCTCGTCGCCGGGGCTCGCGTTAGCCTCGTCAAGCAGCGGCGCCGGCGGCTTGATGCGCGCGGCGCCCGACATCGACGCGGTCTCGACGGTTCTTTCGGTGACGGCGGTCCTCGCGACCTTCGACACCGGCGCGCTCGGCCGCACGACCGAGCTCGTCGTCTCGTTGGACGGCATCTGCAAGGCATCGACGCCCGACGTGGACGAGCAGCCGGCAAGGCAAAGCGATGCGAGCACGAAACTGACGACGCCAAAAATCCGCATCTTGACCTGTACGCAAAACAAAACAGACCGAAGGCAGGAACAGCGCCGCCGGAAACCCCATTCCTAATGAGAAATTACCAACAAAGTTTGAATCAAAATTTACTTTTGGCGCGGCCGGATGATTCGGGGAGGCGCCAAGTGGCTCTCGGCTAGCGCCTGAACACGCCGATCATCGGCCCCAGATTCCAGAAATCGTCGTTGCGGCCGATCCCGGGCGCATAGAGGCTCGAGATCGAGCCGTCGAGGAAGAGCGCGTTCGGGCAGCCGAGCCGGTCGCGGAACAGCCGCGCGAATTCGTGGAAGGTCACGACGTTGTCCGAGATCGCGAAGACCGCGACGCCGTCGGCACGCACGCCCACGCCGTCGCGGATCTTGCGCGAGGTGCCGTCGTAACGGAATTTCGGGTGCAGCTTGCCGTCGATGACCAGCATCGGCCCGGATTGCGTGGCGTAATCGACGCGCGGCGGACGCTTGAGATAATCCCTGGTGGCGCGAACGCCGGCCTTGCCGGCGCTGAGATAGAAGATGCCGTTCGGCTGCATGGAGAAATTGCCGGTTCCCGATCCGGTCTTCGCCGGCGTGACCTGCTCGCCGCGTTCGACATAGAGCCCGACCGGCGCGAGATCGGGGTGATACATGCCGGCATTGAGGCCGAAGAGCAGGGTACGTCCCGTCGCCTGCTGCGCGCTGCGCAGATTGTGCAGCGACCGATAGAGCTCGCCGTCCTTGTTCTTCCAGAACAGCTCGATCGAAAAATGCTTCGGATCGGCCTCGCAGACCAAGTAGGTCGCGTTCTCAAAAACCTGATTGCGGCAGGGCGGCAGCGCCGCCAGCCATTGGCCAAAGCCCATACCCGCGCCAATTGCCGCCGGCACCGCCGATTTCACCAGCGCGGCCAGCAAAGGTACCGACTGCAGCAGCGTCCCAAGATCCATCAGCGCGTCCGGCGGTCAGCTGGCGGTCGAGATTTAGGTCAGCCAGCCGGTCGCGACGCCTAGCAGCAGCACCACGCCGAGCAGACCGCGATAGATGACGAACGGCCAGGCGGAGAAGCGCTCGAGCACCCGCATCAGCCCCCAAATGGCGAAGAAGGCCGAGATCGACGCGACGATAAGGCCCACGGCCAGGATCGACCACCCATGCGCGTCGAGATGCACCTTGTGCAATTCATAGAGCTCCTTGAGGCCGGCCAGCGCGATGGCCGGCAGGCCGAGCAGGAAAGACAGGCGCGCTGCCTCCGGGCGGGCGAAGCCCAGCCCCATCGCCGCAGTCAGCGTCGAGCCCGAGCGCGAGACGCCAGGGATAAGCGCGCCGACCTGGGCGACGCCCACCAGCAGTGCGTCAAGGATCGATGCCTGGCGCAGCACGAGCTTGTGGCTGGCGAAGATCTCGGCGAGCGCCAGAAGGATCGCCATGGCGATGCAGGCCCAGCCGATGACGGCCAGCCCGCGCAGCGGCGAGTTGCAGGCGTTGAGCACGCCGGAAAGCGCAAGGCCGGCAATGACGATCGGGACGGTGGCAAGCAGGATGCTGATCGCGAGGCGGAAATAGCGGTCGCTGAAATCGCGGCGCGAGATCGCCGTCAGCGAACCGAACAGCACGTCCCTGACATCGCTCCAGAAATAGCTGACCACCGCCGCCAGCGCTGCCAACTGCATGGCGGCGGAGAAGGCCGAGCCGGGATCCTGCCAGCCGAGCACGGCCGGCACGATGCGCATATGCGCGGTCGACGAGATCGGCAGCAATTCGGTGATGCCTTGCACGATGCCCAGAAACGCCACCTTGGCATAACCCAGGCCGACAAAGCCGGTATCCAGTCCTTGAGTGCAGACGTCGGTCATCTCAATCCTTTTCCCAGCGCCCCGGCCCGAGGCAAAAGTGAATCGTCATTCGAAAAGCCTGGAACACAGGCTTAGCCTCACGATAGCGTGATTCCAACTCACGGATTTGTAAGGTGCCGCTAATCCCGCTTGACAACTGATGCTATCATATTATCCTCCGCTAATCTTACACTGTAAGGCAAATCGGAGGAGCATCACGATGTCGACCGCCGCCCTCTCGGAATTGGAGCCGGTCACGCCGCCGGAAACGCATGCTGCGGAAATCACGATCGAGGAGGTGTCGCGTGATACCAGCCGCGCCATCGAGCGCGCCGAAGTCGCTGCCTGGCTCGACCTCTACGAAGCGGCGCCCGCGGATTTCGCGGCCCGGCAAGGACTGACGATTGACAGGGACGGCGATCTTGTCTGGACCACCTGCACGACGATCCCGTTCATCCATTTCAACTGCGTGAAGAATATCGGCGTGGATGGTCCGGCGACGGAAGAACAGGTCGACACGTTGCTCGCCCATTACCGCGATGCCGGCATCAGGCGGCCGTGGTTCTATACCAATCCACATGCTGAACCGGCGCGGCTGCGGTGCTGGCTGGAAGCGCGCGGCCTGCAGCATCAGGGCGGCTGGGAGCGCATTTATCGCGACGCGACGCCGCTGCCGGACGAACCGCTTTTCCCGGGCGACCCGCTGATCCCGGTCGACGATCTGGTGGTTGAGGAGGTTACGCCCTGGACGGCGGCGGAATGGGCTTCCTTCATCGATGCCAAATACAGGCTTCCCACCACGCCTTGGCTCACGGCGCTTGTCGGTCGCAAGGGCTGGCGTCACTATATGCTGAAACGCAGGGGCGCGGTCGCCGCGGTGCGCTCGCTCTTCATCTCAGACGGGGCCGCCTGGAGCGGCATCGACGCGCCGGTGCCGGGCATCATGGCGCCGAGCTTCGATCTTGACGCCATGCTTGGCGAAAGGCTGGTCCGCGACGGCATAGCCGCCGGCGCGAAACTGTTTGTCGCCGATATGGAGGCGCCGCGCCCCGACCGCGACGGGCCGGCCTATCGCAACTACGACCGGCTCGGCTTCAAGCTCGCCTATTTGCGCAATCATTACAGCTATCTGCCCGCTCATTCGAGCTGACCCGGGTCGCCTCAGCGGTAGAGCCACTGCTTCAGGCAGCTTCTTGCCACCACATGCGCGGGCGGCACCGAGGCCTGATCGATGCGGGAATCATCGCTCGCCCTCTCGCGAGCCTTTTCCAGAAGCAGGCGAAGCTCGGCCGGGCGCACGCGGTCGCGCGCCATCACGAGTTGGACCATCGGGTCGTTCAAAAGCTCGTCCAGGGTGTTGATGCTCTCGCTCATGCGTCGCCTCCTCGATGCCTTCCCGCATGGCGCTTAGATAGGCAGCCAAAGATGGCCCGCCAATGACGCTTTGCCGGCTATGTCGTGAATCGAAGATGAAATTATTGTGCAGGCCTGCGTCGCAATGACTCAGGCCGGCGGCGCGCCTTCATATTGAGGCAGGCCATCGTCAAGCATCACCCAGGGCTGCTTCGAGGCGGTCCAGAAATGCATGTCGGGCTTGAACAGGGACGGGTCGTCGAGCGAGCCAGAGGTGACGCCGAGGATGCCCCTGGAATCCCGCCGTGAAAACAGGGTCGTACCGCAGGCCGGGCAGAAGCCGCGCTTGAGGTCCGGCGTGGAATTGATTGCCGCCACCGGTCCTTCGATGGTCACGTCGTCGATACGAAACAGAAGTCGCGCATTGAAGGCGGCGCCGATCGCTCTCTGGCAGATCCGGCAATGGCAGACGCGTTCGTTGACCGGCTCGACTTCGGCCTTGTAGCGCACCGCGCCGCATAGGCACCCGCCCTCATATTTCGCCATGGTAAGTTTCCTGTTCCTGGAGTAGCGGCACGCTTTAACTGCAGGCACGACAGCGTCAATCAAAAAGCGTTGATGGAACGCGATCGCTAACGGTGATAGGTCCCGCCCCCTAACGAGAAATCAGTGGCGCTTGGCCTGCACGAGATAGGCGTCGATCGTGGTCTCGCCGAGCCACTTCGCGGCTTCGAGCCTATGCAGCCCCTCGACCAGGATGTGGCGCTTGCCGTCGTGCCGCACCTGGATCGGCGTCTTCATGCCGTTTTCGAGAATATCCTCGGCGAGATGGCGCACCGTCTCGGGATGCAGCGTCTTGCGCCGCGCCATCGGCACGTAGATGTCGTCGACCTTGACCTTTTGCACACGCAGCATGTCGGCTCCCGGCGTTGAAACGTCGCCTAAGGATGAAGTAACTCGTTTGCCGGACATCGCCAAGCGCAAGCGCGCTGGCCCGATGCTTTCCATTTGACGCTTGGCCGGCCAACGGTCTCAATGACGGCCTCGTGATCTCAGGTGTTCCTTGACGCAACTGCCCACCGAATTCCCCGATTTCGGGCTCACGCCCGAGCAGCGCCGCGAGGCGGTGCGCGGCCATTATTACGAATGGCCGGGAATGGATGGCTCGAGCGGCGAGATTTGGGCCTACAGCGACCGGTTTTCCTATCGTCCCGGCGAGACGGTAACGCTCTTCGTCAGCGCGTCGGCGCCGCAATTCAGCCTTGCCGTCATCCGCGACGGCGAGAGCGAAACAAAAGTCTTCGAGGGAGCGGGGCTGTCGGCGCGCTGGCAAGATACGCCCGACCAATGCTCTGTAGACGGCTGCGGCTGGGAGGCCTCGTTCGAATTCCGCGTCGGCGACGACTGGCCGTCCGGCGCCTACCGCGTGACGCTCTCGGCCGAAGGCCGCGACGGGACGCCGATCCACAGCCATCATCTCTTCATCGTCACACCCTTGCCCGGCCGCAAGCCCGGCCGCCTGCTGCAGGTCGCCGCGACCGGCACCTGGCTCGCCTACAACACCTGGGGCGGCTCGAACCACTATCAGGGCATCACCGGCCCGAACCGCGATCAATACGCCACGACGGTCTCGACGCAGCGACCCTGGTGCCGCGGTTTCGTCGTGCTGCCCAAGGATGCGCCGCGCGTGCCGCTGGAAGTCGCGGTACCGCCAAAGACCGTGCCACGTTACCCGCATATGGAATGGGCTTTCGCCACCGGCCATTCGAAGAAATACGCCTCGTCCGGCTGGGCGAGCTATGACAGTCACTTTTTCCGCTTCGCCGAGCGCGCCGGCTATCAGGTCGACCTGGTGAGCCAGCACGAGCTCCATTTCTCGCCCGAAATCCTCGACGGCTATGACTGCATCGTCTTCGTCGGCCACGACGAATACTGGACCTGGGAGATGCGCGACGCCGTCGACGCCTATGTCGAGCGCGGCGGGCATGCGGCGCGCTTCGCCGGCAATTTCATGTGGCAGACGAGGCTGGAGGACCAAGGCCGCCGCCAGGTCTGCTACAAATACAAGGCGCGGGCGGAAGACCCCGCCTATCGCGGCGGCGACGACACCCGCGCCACCAATTCCTGGGAAGCGCCGGAGATCGGCCGCCCGGGCAGCGCCACCTTCGGCCTCAACGCTACGCGCGGCGTCTATGCCGGCTGGGGCGGCTGCGCTCCGCGCGGCGTGCGCGGCTTTCCGGTCTACCGTCCCGAGCACTGGGCCTTCGCCGGCACCGGCATCTATTATGGCGACCTGCTCGGTGCCGACAGCCATGTCTATGGCTATGAGGTCGACGGCCTCGATTTCGAGATCCGCGGCGGCCTGCCCTACCCGACCGCGACCAGCGGCGCGCCGGACGGCTTGCAGGTGCTGGCCGTCGGCATGGCGAGCCAGGTCGAGGAAAGCGCCGACATCCCGATCGACGACCAGTTCCTCACCGACGAGGACGGCCGCTTCACCGCCGAAACGTTGTTCGGCGAGGCCAGCGACGCCAATCTCGACAAGGTCAAGCGCGGCAACGGCATGATCGTCAATTTCCCGCGCGGCAAGGGCGAGGTCTTCCATGCCGGAAGCTGCGAATGGGTCGCCGGCCTGCTAAGGCAGGACGCGATGGTCGAACGCGTGACCAAAAATGTTCTCGACCGCTATCTCGGAAAGTCCTGACATGTCGAAACTGGAAGTCCAGCCCGCAGCAGAGGCCGACACGCGGCCGCCGTCGCATCTGTTCTATCTCTCCAGCCTGCGCCGGCCGCTCGTCGACCACGCCGAGGGTATCTATTTCTGGACGAAGGACGGCCGCCGCTTCATCGACGGCTCGAGCGGGCCGATGGTCGCCAATATCGGCCATTCCAACCGCAACGTGCTCGACGCCATGAAGCGGCAGATGGACAAGACCACCTTCGCCTACCGGCTGCATTTCGAGAACGAGCCCGCCGAAGAGCTTGCGCGCGCGCTGGCCGGCAAGCTGCCCCAAGGCATGGACCGCATCTTCTTTGTTTCCGGCGGCTCGGAAGCAACCGAATCCTGCATCAAGCTCGCCCGCCAATGGGCGGTCGCCACCGGCCAGCCCAAGCGCTGGAAGGTGATCACCCGCTTCCCGTCCTATCATGGCGGCACGCTGGGCTCGCTTTCCGTCACCGGCGACGATGCGCTCGCCGAAACCTTCACGCCGATGATGAAGGTGATGCCGACGGTGCCGGCGCCCACAGCCTGGCGCGACCGCGACAACCTTTCGATGGAGCAGCGCGGCATCCGCTACGCCGACATGCTGGAGGAAAAGATTCTCGCAGAAGGCCCTGAAAGCGTTTTGGCCTTCATCATGGAGCCGATCGGCGGTGCCGCAACCGCTGCCCTGGTCGCGCCCGACAGCTATTATCCGCGCATCCGCGAAATCTGCGACCGCTACGGCATCCTTCTGATCCATGACGAGGTGATGAGCGGCGCCGGCAGGACCGGCAAATTCCTCGGCGGCGACCACTGGAACTGCAGGCCCGACATCGTCGCCCTCTCGAAGGGCCTGGGCTCAGGCTACGCGCCGCTCGGCGCTCTGGCAGCACCCATGCGCCTGGTCGAACCGCTGCTGGCCTCCGGCGGTTTCCAGCACGGCCATACCTATGCCGGCAATCCGCTTGCCTGCGCCGCCGGCCTCGCCGTGCTCGGCGAGATGGACCGGCTCGACTTGATCGCTAATGCCGCCGCGATGGGCGACGTGCTGATGGCGGAGTTGAAGGGCTTGCAAAAACGCTTCCCCTTCATCGCCGACGTGCGCGGCAAGGGCCTGCTCACCGGCGCCGAAATGGTCGCCGATCCGGAGACACTGAAGCCGATCGACCCGGCCAGCAAGGCGACGCAGCGCCTGCTCGACCACGCCTATGCGCGCGGCCTCATAATCTATGGCCGCAAGGTCAAGGGCGGCGTCGACGGCGACAATTTCATGGTCGCGCCGCCGATGATCATCACGGCCGAGCAGATCGGCGAGATGATCTCCATCATCGGCGATTCGCTGGAGGCGCTCGCCGTGGAGCTCGACCTGCCGGTGGAAGGATGAGAAAGGTGTTTTGATGCCGGCACCAATCACCCTCCGCCCCGGCACCATTGACGACGTCGAAACCATCCACGCCGCCCTGCTGCGCCTCGGCACACATATCGGCGCGCATCAGGAAATCACCTCGACGCCCGAGGATCTGCGCCGCTACGGCTTCGGCGAAAAGCCCGCTTTCTCGACCCTGATCGCCGAGATCGACGGCGAGTTCGCCGGGCTTTGCCTGCATTTCCCGATCTTCTCGAGCTGGATGGGCCGTCCCGGCGTCTATGTGCAGGACCTTTACGTCGAGGATCGCTTTCGCGGCCGCCGGGTCGGCGAAAGATTGCTGCGGCGCGTGGCGAAAGAGTGCCGGGCGGTGGGCGGCGTCTACCTGCGGCTCTCCGTCGATACCGACAACGAGACCGCCAAGGCCTTCTATGAGAAACTGGGCATCGGCTGGTCGAGCTACGAGCAGGTGCAGAAGATCGTCGGCGACGCCTTTTTCGCCTTTGCCGATACGCCGGAGGAATGACGATGAAGGCCTTCTATGCCGAGGAGCAGAAACGCCATGACCCGAAGGCTTTCCTCTCCAGCGGCGCGCCGCAGCCGAACCCGGAAAAGCCGGAGCGGATCGAACGGTTGTTAGCCGGCGCAAGATCGGCCGGCTTGACGATCGAACGCCCAGGGAATCATGGACTCGGCCCGATCGCGGCGGTGCATACGCCTGAATATCTCGATTTCCTCGAGCACATTTTTGCGCGCTGGCAGCGCATCGAAGGCGCCTCCGCGGAAGTCATCCCGAACATCCACCCGATCGCCCGCAACGGCTCCTACCCGGCCTCGGCGGTCGGCCAGGCCGGCTACCACATGGCCGACACCGCCTGCCCGATCTCGGCCGAGACCTGGAACAGCGCGCTGTGGAGCGCCTGGAGCGCGGTGGAGGCTGCTGACGCGGTGATGGCCGGCGCGCCTTCGGCCTATGCGCTCTGCCGCCCGCCCGGCCACCATGCTTTCGCCGATGTCGCCGGCGGCTTCTGCTTCATCAACAATTCGGCCGTCGCCGCGCAGGTGCTGCGCAGACAAGCCACGCGCGTCGTCATCCTCGACGTCGACCTGCACCACGGCAACGGCACGCAAGGCATCTTCTACACCCGCCCTGATGTGCTCACCGTCTCGCTGCACGCCGATCCGGTGCGCTTCTACCCGTTCTTCTGGGGTCACGCCGACGAGCGCGGCGAAGGTCCCGGCCTCGGCTACAATCTCAACCTGCCGCTGCCGCGCAAGTCCGCCGACGCCGCCTTTCTCGATACGCTGACGACGGCCTTCCAGCGCATCCGCGCCTTCGCGCCGGAAGCGCTGGTCGTGGCGCTCGGCCTCGACGCTTTCGAGGGCGATCCGTTCGGCGGTCTGTCGGTGACGACGCCAGGCTTCTCGCGCATCGGAGAAGCGATCGCCGGGCTCGGCCTGCCGACGGTCATCGTCCAGGAAGGCGGCTATCTCTGCGATGCGCTCGGCGACAACCTCACCGCTTTCCTCACGGGCTTCGGCGGCAAGCAGGGTTAGAAGCAATTCCAGGAAAAGTGTGTAGCGGTTTTTCGTCCGGAATTGCGTAAAGCTAAAAACCTACGAACGCTGCTGTCGCAGCATCGCGATCACGCGATGCGCGCTTTCCAGCGTCTCCTCGATCTCGTCCGCCGTGTTGTAATGCGCAATGCCGATGCGCACGACGCCCTGCTCGGCGGGTATGCCGAGTTGGTGGACGACCTCCCACGCATAATTGTGGCCTGACCACAGGAAGATGTTTTCGGCATTCATCTGGCGCACGATCGTCTCCGGCGCGATGCCTTCGACGGTGAAGGAAATGGTCGGCACCCGCTCGGCGAGGCGTTCCGGATCGGTGATGCCGTGGATGACCAGGCCCTCGATGTCGGACAGGCCTTCGATCAGTTGCCGGGCAAGCCTGTTCTCGTAAGCGATCGAGACCTCGAACGCCTTTGCGATCCGCTGCCGCCGCGACCCGCTCTCGCCGGCGGCAGCGCCGAGATCGGCGAAATAGTCGATGGCCGCCGTCAGTCCGGCCATCAGCTCGATCTGCGGCGTGCCAAGCTCGAACCGCTCCGGCAGAGCGTTGGACGAGCAGCGGCATTTGTAAGGTTGGAGCGCGTCGATGACGTCGCGCCGGCCCCACAATATGCCGATATGCGGCCCGAAGAATTTATAGGCCGAGCAGATCAGGAAATCGCAGCCGAGCGCCTGCACGTCGATCAGCCCGTGCGGCGCGAATTGCACGGCATCGACGTAAACCAGCGCGCCGGCCAGTTTAGCTGCCACCGTCAGCGCCTTCACCCGGTTGATCGAGCCGGTGAGATTGGAGGCATAGTTCAGCGCGACAAGCCGCGTCTTTTCCGAAAGCAGTCCCTTGAGCGCCGCCTCCTCCACCTGCCAGCTCCGCTCGTCGAACGGCAGGAAGCGCACGACCAGGCCGAGATCCTCGGCAAGCTGCAGCCAGGGCGAGACATTGCCCTCGTGGTCCATGCGCGTGACGATGATCTCGTCGCCCGGCTGCATCGTGCGGCCGAGGGTGCGCGACATGTGGTAGGTCAGCGTCGTCATATTGGCGCCGATGACGATCTCCCCGACGCTTGCGGCGTTCAGGAAATCAGCCATCGCGGCATGCGCAGCGTCGACCACTTTTTGGGCGGCGACCGTAGTCTCAAAAAAACCGCCCAGATTGGCATTGGTCGTCAGCAGGCAGCGGGAGACTGCATCTGCCACCGCCTGCGGCACCTGCGTGCCGGCGGGATTGTCCAGATAGATGCGGCGATGGCCTTGGTCGGTCAGAGAAAGCGCCGGAAACCTGCCGCGCACGGCCTCGATCGGAAAGTCTGCCATCGTCTCCACCCCCTTTGTTTTGTCAAACGATTCCCGTCACGGGCATGGATTGCCGACACGCTGGTGGATAGCGTCGACCGCTTTCTGCATCTCTTCCGTCCAGGTGACGTCGACCGAGGACAGCGCCGTCTCGAGCTGCGCGATCGTGGTCGCGCCGACGATGTTCGCCGTCACGAAGGGCCGGCTCGCCACATAGGCGTTGGCGAAAAGCGCCGGCTCCATGCCGAAGGAACGCGCCAGCTTATTGTATTGAAGCAGCACTTCCGCCGCATTCGGCGTCTCGTAGCGCTGGCCGCGGTTGAAGAGCTGCGAGCGCGAACCTTGCGGCCGCGCGCCATGATCGTATTTTCCGGTGAGATAACCCTGCGCCAGCGGCGAATAGGGAAGGAATGCGATCTCCTCGCGCGCGCAGACCTCGGCAAGGTTCACCTCGAAAGTGCGGTTGACGAGGTTGTAGGCGTTCTGCAGCGAGGCGACGCGCGGGCCGCTGCCCTTTTCGGCTTCGAACACGAAGCGCATGACACCCCAGGAGCTTTCGTTCGAGAGCCCGAGGTGGCGGATCTTTCCGGCCTTCACCAGCTCATCGAAGACGGCGAGCGTTTCGGCAACCGGCGTCTCGTCTCCCGGAGCCCCTGCCGCATCCGCGCGCCGCGCCACCGCTCCGACGCGCGTCGGGTTCGAACCCCACGGAATATCCCGGTCCGGCCAGTGGATCTGGTAGAGGTCGATATAGTCGGTGCCGAGCTTGGCCAGCGATTTCTCGACCGCGTCGAAAATATCGGAGCGCACCAGCTTCGACGGGCGATCGCCGCGGAACCATGTGTTGGCCGTGCGGCCGACCACCTTCGAGGCAAGGATGACCTTGTCGCGGTTGCCGTTGGCCTTCATCCAGCTGCCGATGATCCTCTCGGTTCGCCCTTGCGTCTCCGCCTTGGGCGGGATCGGGTAAAGCTCGGCCGTGTCGATGAAATTCACCCCGCGCGAAAACGCCAGGTCCATCTGCGCATGGCCATCGGCCTCGGTGTTCTGCTGGCCCCACGTCATCGAGCCGAGACAGATTTGCGAAACAAGAAGATCGGTCCGACCGAGGCGGCGTTTATGCATGGGGTTCTCCGGCGGGAGGTTTGCGCGGACAGCGCGGGGAGGAAATTCAAGCATAAAGCACAGGCTGGAGTTTCTCCAAGCCCTCGCTCGCAACGACTTTTGAGTGAATTGCGAGACTGCGCTAACGGCGCGCCCCGGCCAAAGCCCGCCGCTTGGCCTCGTCGATCAGCATGTTGGCCACCTGCATGCGGATCATGGCGCGCTGGCGCAGATGCGGCGCGACCCGGTCCGGATGGTTGGCGAAGGCGAAGTTACGGCGGATGCGGCCGAAATCGGGGTTCTTGGCGGGACGGTCGAGGCCGAGCTCGCCTGCGATCGCTTCGGGATCGATCGGCGGCAGCTTCTCCTCCGGCCAGTGCTCTTCGCCGGCAAGCGTCAGTTTCGCCCGATCGAGAAGTGCCGCGAACTCGGCAGCAAGGTCGGCGCCTTGCTCGCGATATTCGGCGGCGACGCTCTCGCCGGCGACTTTAATGCGGCCGGAATGCAGTTCATCGGCCACGGACAGATAGTCGAATGGGATAGACGGCCGGGCGCCCTCGTCTTCGCCTTTCTCCGAGGCGACGATCAGGTCGTCGAGCAACGAAGCGAAATCGAGCTTGTTCCCGGTGCCGATCTCAACCTCCCTCGTGACGGCATGCAGTGACGACGCCAAACATAGGGGGCTCTCGTTAAGAATGAATTCTGGCGATGTTAACAATTGGCGGCTTTTCCACCCGGCAAGACGGCATCGGAAAATAAAAAGCCGGACTGCTCTTTGTGCAGTCCGGCAAGGTCGCCAAGAGTGGCGAGGAAAAAGCCAGCCATGTGCCGGCCCGATTGCCTACGGTCGAGCCTACCGAAAGTTTCACGGAAAATCGACTGTGACGGAAAAATTTGGTGCAGCATGGCAGCCATGCAAATGCTGCACTGCACAATTTTTACCAAATCGCCTATATAGTGATGTCGGGAGGACCAACAGGGGCAACTGAGTCATGGGGTTCTTCACTGAAATGTTCGCCCGGCCGAGGCCGCAGGAACACCAGCGTTACCGCTCGGCGCTCGCACTTCTGAACGCGATGAGCAATGCCGACCGCGCCGATATCGGCATCAAGCCGGCGGATTTTCCGCGCGTCGCGCGCGAAATGTCGATACGCTGAGGCCGCGCCGAACCAACGAGGTTTCCCGGAGTGCTGGGAAACCTCTAAACCGCTCCAAAGTCAGCGATTTCCCAGAAAAGTCTGCTTGCCGAGCGGCACGCCGTTGTGGCGCAGGATGTCGTAGGCCGTGGTGACGTGGAAGTAGAAATTCGGCATCGCCAGGTGCAGCAGATATTGCAGGCAGGGCAGAGTGGTTTCACGCCCTCCGAGTCTCACTTCGACGGTCCGGTCGTCGGAGCCTTCCAGGTCAGCCACGGAGAAAGTCGCCAGATGATCGAGCGTCTTGGCGATCCGGGCCTGCAGCTCGGCGAAGCTCGCTTCATTGTCTTCGTATTTCGGCACGTCGCGGCCGGCGAGCCGCGACGGCGCGCCCTTGGCATGGTCGGTGGCGATCTGGACCTGCCTGGCCAGCGCGAACATGTCGGGCGCCAGCCGCGCGGTGAGGAACACCTGCGGATCGATCTTGCGCTCGCCGGCATTCTGCTCCGCCACGGTCAAGACGCTGGCCAGCGCCTTCAGCCTGGCGGAAAATACGCCGACCGATATGTCGTACATGGAAATGGTCACGGGTAACCTCCGACGCGGCCCCAGCGCCGCGGCCGTGACCTAGCGCCTCCCACCACGATTCTTCAAGCGGTCCTGTTCACGGCGTCACCACGCCGCCGCAATCGCCGTGGTAGTATTTTCGTTACCGAGCGGAGGATTTGATGAAAAGAGCCACTTTCGCAGCGACCGTCTTTTTCTCACTGGCCGGCTTCACGCAGTCCGCGCCCGCGGCGGATGCGCCCTATATCGATGACCGATCAAGTGCCGAAGCGGTTGTCCGTTCGCTCTATAGCGCCATCAACCGCCACGAATTCGCACGTGCCTGGGGCTATTTCGGCGACACGAAGCCGGCAAAGGACTTCAATGCCTTCGTCAAGGGTTACGACGGCACCGACAGCGTCGAAGTCAAGACCGGCGCTGTCTCGGAGGACGGTGCTGCCGGCAGCATCTACTACAGCGTTCCGGTTGCCATCCAGGCGACCGACAAGAAGGGCGAGGCCAAGGTTTTCGCCGGCTGCTACACGGTCCGCCAGGTCAACGCGCAGATCCAGGAGCCACCCTTCCAGCCGATCTTTATCGACAAGGGCGCGTTGAAGCCGTCGACCGAGGATTTCGACAGCGCCGTGCCGGCAAGCTGCGGCGACGGTCCGCCGCCGCCGAAGAAGGATGAGGCGCTGGAGCAGGCCAAAAAAGTCTTCCTCGCCACCTATGGAGGACAATGCGACAAGCAAGATCCGGACGGCAAGCCGATCGGCGAGCCAGAGGCTCATTCCATCCACTACAAGGACAAGGACGCCCAGCCCAGCGACCCGGAACGCGCGACGCGGCTGTTCCGTTTCTTCTGTTCGATGGCCGCCTACAACGAGACGGCGGTCTACTACGTCGCCGACGATGTCAACGGCGTCTCACAGCTGCAGTTCACCGAGCCGGACCTCGACATCCGCTACGAGAACAACGACAACGAAGGCAAGGTCGAGTCGATCCACATCATTGGTTTCAAGACCAGCGGCTGGGCAACCAACTCGGACTATGACGACAACACCAAAACCATCACCACATCCAACAAATGGCGTGGTGTGGGGGATGCCTCGTCATCGGGAACCTACCTCTTCCGCAACGGCGATTTTTCGCTCGTCCAGTATGACGTCGATGCATCCTATGACGGGGAGCAAAATCCGCAGACAATCATCGATTACAACACCGCGCCTTGAGGCGCTGCAGCGCAATCACGGCGCTTTCGTCAGCATCCAGTTCAGCGTGCCGCGCCAGTCGACCATGCGGATCGGCGTGCCGTGCGTGCCGGTCTCGAAGCGCACGAAGCGGGTCGGATAAGACCTCTTGGCCAGAATCGAGCGGAAGAAGGCTTCCTGCTTCTCCACCGGGAAGACCACGTCGTGGCTGCCCTGACCGAAAAACACCGGCACGCGGCGCTTGAAGGCGGGGCTGGTAAAAAAGCTGTCGTCCCACAGCGAACCGAGCAGCAGCAGTCCATTGATGCGGCCGCCCGTGTCCTTGCGCGCGGCGAGCTTCCAGCAGATCATGCCGCCCATCGAGCCGCAGGCGACAAAGATCTTCGCGCCGGGCGATGTCTCGGCGTAGTGGTCGATAAGCGCCGCGACCTGCGCCGCGCCCTTGTCGCCGAAATCGGGGAAATCCGGCGAAAGATAGAGCCCGTTATTGGCGGCCATCAGGTTCTTGATGCGGTTGAAGTTGCCGCCGAAAGTAAAATCGTCGACGCCCTGCTTGCGGCTGCCACCCTGCCCATGCAGGTAGAGCACGATGATGGAGGCGCCTTCCGTCCTGCCGACCGCGACATGCCTGATATCGCCGGCGTCGGTCTTCAGCATCAGGTCCTGCTGCACCTTGCGCACGCCGGGATCAGTATACTGCGCATGCACACGCCTTTCCGGCACTTCGTCACGCTGATTGATGTCGCGCATCTCGCGATAGTCGAGAACGACGTAGGCGCCGTTGTCGCCGGTCGACAGTGTCGCCGGATAGGCGAACAGATCGTCCTTGAACGATTTCAGCGAAAGCGTCTGCCCCTCGGCGGCAGAGAGGAACAGCGCCGTCGCGGTGATCAGGGCGAAGAAAAGTGAATAACGCGAAGCCATGCCGAGAGGCATGCGAAATTCGGCTCTGCTTTGTCAATCCTGCAGGACGCCACCCGCCCCTTCCAGCGCCTCGCGCGTGTCGACATCGATCGAGGCGCCCTGCCCGATCTCGACATCGATAACGTCGAGACCCTCGGCCTCGACCAGATGGCGCGCGCCGGTATCGCCCTCGAGCTGCGCGACGGCCGCGAAAAGCGATCGCGGCAAAAGCACCGGATTGCCGCGCTTGCCCTGGTGCGAGGCGCGTACCACGGAGCGGCCGCCGGAGCTGCGGAAAGCATCGATCAGGCTGTCGAGATCCCGCGACGAAACGCCGGGCATGTCGCCAAGCACGATCATGGCGCCGGCCGCGTCGGGCGCGACCTTCGCGATGCCCGCCTTCAATGACGAAGCGAGGCCATCGGCGAAATCCGGATTGTCGGCGACCGTCACACCGAGACCGGAAAGCGCTGAGCGCACGCGCTCGCGCTGGTGGCCGGTGACGACGATGGTGGCGGCAGCCTTCGAGCCCAGCGCGCGGGAAGCGGTACGGCGCACAAGCGGCTCGCCGTCAAACAGCGCCAGAAGCTTGTTCGGCCCGCCCATGCGGCTCGAGCGGCCGGCGGCCAAAAGCACGATGTCGACCTTCAGCGCCGACCTTGCCGGCTGCAGCGCCGGCTCGCGCGGCTGCGGCCTGGTCGGGATTTCCATCAGGAGCCCCCCGACGCCCATGCCGGCAATGTCGCCCGCCGTTACCTCGAGTCCGGCAACCAGGCGATCGAGCACCCAGTCGAAGCCATTCTCTTTCGGACTGCGTGCACAGCCGGGCGCGCCGACGACGCGCTTGCCGTCGAGCGTTCCGAGCACCAGCAGATTGCCGGGATCGACCGGCATGCCCGCGCGGACGATTGTGCCCCCGGCCCGCTCGATCGCGGCCGGCACGACATCGGCGAAGTCGCTCATCGCCGAGGCGCCGAAAATCACCACCATGTCGTTGTCACGCGCCAGCTGGGTTGCGGCCGTGGCGACCGCCGCCACCTCATGCGGCGTGCGTCGCTCGGCCGTCAGTCGGCCGCCGAAACGCGCCAGCCGCGCCTCGGTGACGCGCAGCGTCTTGTCGAGCACGCTCGGCTTGACGCCGGGAAGCACCGTCTGGATGACGCCGACAGTGATGGGGCGATAGGCGTTGACGGCAAAGATCTCGCCGCTAGCGCAGATCCTTTCCACCTTGTCCACCAGGCTTGCGGCGACGGCAAAGGGGATGATCTTCACCGTCGCCACCATCTGGCCCTTCTCGACCGACGCGTGCTGCGCCAGCGTCGCGACGGTGATGGCCGGATCGACGGCATTGATGGCATCGATCATACTGGCGTCGACGGTAAAGACGCCTGAGGCTTCCGCATGCAAATTCACCCGCCCGGTCGCGGCCGGCTTGACCTCGATGTTGCGGTGACTCATGGCGGCGGCGATCCTGGCGGCAGCGGCATCCTCGCCGAGATCGTCCTCGGCAAGAACCGCCGCGACGACCTCGCCGACGCCCGCCGCCTTGAGCGCCGCGACATCATCACGGCCCAGCCGATGCGCCTTGCGGAAACGTTTTTCGCCGGCGGTGGTCGCATGCGCCAGCACCGCCCCTTCCGCCTCGTCGATCGGAACCGGTCCGAATTTCACGCCACGGCGCCTTTTGCTTCCAGACCGCGCGAGCGGAAGGCGTGGATGGTCTGCGCAAGCACAGCGACGGCGATCTCGGCCGGACTGGCAGCACCGATATCGAGGCCGATCGGCGCGTGGATGCGGGTAATCTGGTCGGCGCCGGCGCCAAGCGCCAGCAGGCGTTCGACACGCTTGGCGTGGGTCTTGCGGCTGCCCAGCGCCCCGACATAGAAGCATCGGGCGTCGAGCGCCGCCTTCAGCGCGAAATCATCGATCTTCGGATCGTGGGTGACGGCGGCAAGGGCGGTATAGCTGTCGAGCGGCGCGCGCTTCAGCACATCCTGCGGCCATTCGGCATGCAGCGTCACGTCGGGAAAGCGTTCCGGTGTGGCAAACGCGGTGCGCGGATCGATGATCTCGACCGGATAGCCGGCGATCCTGGCCATCGGCGCCAGCGCCTGGCTGATATGCACGGCGCCGATCACCACCAGGCGCGGGCGCGGCAGATGCGCATTGAGGAAAAAGGTCCGCCCTTCCGCCTCCACCGACTGCGAATTGCCGGTGCGGAACGCATTCGCGATCGCCGCGCCGAGATCGCCTGCGACATGATCGCTCTCGCGCACGATGCGGTCGCGGCCGTCGCCGAGGTCGGTGACAAGCACCGCGGCGCGGCGGGCGCGGCGTTCTTCGTTGAGTGTCTTTAGAACGTAGGGATCCATGGCGGTCAGCCCAGCCTTTCGACATAGACCTTGATGCGGCCGCCGCAGGAAAGGCCCACCTGCCAGGCGGTCTCGTCGGCGACGCCGAACTCCAGCATCCTGGCCTTGCCCGAGCCGATAACGTCCATCGCCTCCGTCACCACCGCGCCCTCCACGCAGCCGCCGGAAACCGAACCGTGGAAGTTGCCCTCGGCGTCGATGACAAGATGGCTGCCAATCGGGCGAGGCGCCGAACCCCAGGTCTCGACCACGGTCGCGATGGCGACATCCTTGCCGTCCTTCATCCAGCCTTCCGCGATGATCAGGGGGTCGCGGGCCTCATCGAGATAAATGCTCTCATCCATCGTCGCTTCTCACGAAGTCTGTTTTTCAAGGGAAACTTCAGTTTTCGCTTGGGGGCCATTCCCCAGAAATATATAGCTGCAAAACATATGGCTATGCGGCACGCCTCCCGCCAGCTTGCAGCCAGCGGCGCGGGTCGACCGATGCCGCCGGCCGCTGGTCGAGCGAGGCGCAAAGATCGGCCAGCGCATCGAGATTATGCACCGCCCGGAACTCGTCGACATAGGGCAGCATCGCTTTCACGCCGCGGGCGCGAGCCTCGAACCCGTCGAAGCGCAGCAGCGGATTGAGCCAGATCAGCCGCCGGCAGGATTTATGCAGCCGCTCCATCTCTTGCGAAAGGCCGGCGACGTCGTCGCGCTCCAGCCCGTCGGTGATGAGAAGCACCACGGCGCCCTGCCCCAGCACGCGGCGCGACCACAGCCGGTTGAATTCGGCGAGCGTATCGCCGATGCGGGTGCCGCCCGACCAGTCCTTCACCGCCGCCGAGCATTCGGCGAGCGCCTCGTCGGGATCGCGATGGCGCATCTGGCGGGTCAGGTTGGTCAGCCGCGTGCCGAAGACGAAGGCGTGCACGCGCCGGCGCTTCTCGGTCAGGGCATGCAGGAAATGCAGGAAGATGCGCGTATACTGGCTCATCGAGCCGGAAATGTCGGCCAGCACGACCAGCGGCGGATGCACTTCGCGCTGCGACCGGAATTTCGGCAGGATAAGCTCGCCGCCGGTGCGAGCGGCCGAGCGCATCATGGCGCGCGGATCGATGCGGCGCCCTTGCGCGTCCGCCCTGAAGCGCCGCGTGCGGATAAGATCGAAAGGCAGCCGCAAGGCCGCGATCGCCCTTTTGGCTTCGGCCATCTCCGCCGCATCCATCTGGGCAAAATCCTTGCCCCGCAGCACCTCGTTGCCGGAAAAGGTAAGGCGCGCATCGACCTCGATCTCCGGCACTTCGCGCACAGGCTGGTTCTTCCGATGGCCCTCGAACATCGCCTGGCTGACCCGGTTCTCCGCCGCCCGCGGCTTCTGCTTTTCGCGATGATCCGGCGCGACCGGCGAGAACATCGCCAGCAGCTTCTCGATCAGCTCGCGCGATTTCCAGAACAGGCGGAAGGCCTCGTCGAAGACAGGATGATCCTCGTGCCGCGAGACGAGCACCGCATGCAGGGTCCAATAGAAATCGTCACGCGAGCCGATGCCGGCGGCAAGCACCGCCTCGATGGCGTCCTTCACCGAGGCCGGGCCGATTCGGATGCCGGCCTTGCGCAGCGCCCGCGCGAAATAGACGATGTTGTCGGCGATGCGCCCATCGGCGAGCGCCTCTTTGGGTTCCGGACGCGGCGACGGCATCGCGCCTACTCCGCCGCCGAAAGCTCGGCCTTCACCTCATTGAGGATGCGCCGGCTCTCGCCCTCGCCGATACGGGCGATGTCATCCTGGTATTTCAAAAGCACCCCAATCGTGTCCGACACGGTCTCCGGATCGAGCGCCACTTTGTCGAGCTCTGTCAGCGCGCCGGCCCAGTCGATGGTCTCGGCGACGCCGGGCGCCTTGAACAGCTCGACCTGGCGCAGCTTCTGGATGAAGGACACGACCTCCGCCGACAGCCGGCGGTTCGCCTGCGGCACCTTGCGCCGCACGATCTCCAGCTCGCGCTCGGCATTCGGATAATCGACCCAATGATAGAGGCAGCGACGCTTCAGCGCGTCGTGGATCTCGCGTGTGCGGTTAGTGGTGATGATGACGATCGGCGGCTCTTCCGCCTTGATCGTGCCAAGTTCCGGGACAGTCACCTGGAAGTCAGACAGGATCTCGAGCAGGAACGCCTCGAAAGCTTCGTCGGTGCGATCGAGCTCGTCGATCAGGAACACCGGCGCCGCGCCAGCCTTGCCGGTCAGCGCGTCGAGCACCGGGCGGCGGATCAGGTATTTTTCGGAAAAGACGTTGCGCTCCATGTCGGAGCGCACGATCTTGCCCGCCGCCTCCTCCATGCGGATCTCGATCATCTGGGCGGCGTAATTCCACTCATAGACGGCCGAGGAGACGTCGAGCCCTTCATAGCATTGCAGGCGAATCAGCCGGCGGCCGAGCGCGCCGGCCAGCACCTTGGCGATCTCCGTCTTGCCGACACCCGCCTCGCCTTCGAGGAACAGGGGCCGCTTCATGCGCAGCGATAAAAACAGCACGGTCGCCAGCGAGCGGTCCGCGACATAGTCCGCGCCGGTCAACAGATCGAGCGTTTCGTCGATCGTTTTCGGCGCGGGGCGCGGCGAGGTCATCTTGTCTCCGTGGATTCCGCCCGCCCGTTTCAAAGAAAATGGTAGCCGCGGTTGTGGTAGATCAGCGGCCGCAAATTATCGCCGATGCGCAGGCCTGTCACCTTGCCAAAAAGCACACGGTGGGTGGCAAGATCCTTGCTATCGATGATCTCGCAGTCGAACACGGCAAGGGCGCCTTTCAGGGCCGGCGCGCCGGTCGAGATCACATCCCACTCGGCCAGCGCAAAGCGCTCCTCCACCGGCAGGCCGGTGACGCCGGAAAAGCCGACGGAGACGGCTTCCTGATCCGAGGCGAGCGTGTTCAGCGCAAACCTGCCGTTCTTGATAAAGGCCTCGTTCTTGACGTTCTCACGGTTGAGGCAGACCAGGAGCGTCGGCGGTGTGTCCGAGACCGAACATGCGGCGATGACCGTCGCGCCCCGTTTGCCGCCGGGTCCGTCCGTGGTCACCACATGCACATGGCCGGCAAAATGCGCCATTGCATCGCGATAATGCTGCGGCCCGATGTCATTGATCTTCAGCACCCGATAGTCCACCTGTCGAAACCAGTTCGTTATATATGGCGGCATATTGCATGCCACAAGTTGCCCGGCAGGGGCGAAGTGCTTGACGGCAATCCGCAAATTCGCGTGTTGCGCGCCGCTTAGCCAGCCTTTAGGCATTTCTTGGAATAGTGTCGGGACTGTATTCCCGGCATGGAGGATCTCTTAGCCCGAATGCGTCTTCTCACGACGACATCAGCCGTGCTGCTCTGGCTGTCGCTGGCCGCGAGCGCCGATGCCCAAGCGCTGATCGGCGTTGCGGCGCCGCTTTCCGGTCCGTCGGCGATCCTCGGCAAGCAGGTCGAGACCGGCGCGGGCCTGGCGGCGGAGGCAAACGGCATCGCGGTGAAAACCGTCGACGACGCCTGCACCGCCGAGGGCGGCGCCGCGGCGGCGAAGGAATTCGTCGACGCGAAGGTCAATGTCGTGGTGGGCTTTCTCTGCACCGAGGCGATCGAGGCGGCGCTGCCGATCCTGAAGGATGCCAACATCCCGGTCATCACGGTCGGCGTGCGCACCGAAAGCCTGACCGACCGGCGCGCCAAGACCGGCTGGCCGGTCTACCGGCTTGGCCCGCGCGGCGACGATGAGCGCAATGCGGTTACCGCCAAGCTTATCCAGCTCTGGCGCGACGACCTGTTCGCCATCGTCGATGACGGCACCATCTATGGCCGCGAGATGGCCGAGACCTTTCGCGCCGCGGCCGAGCAGGCTGCCTTGAAGCCGGTCTTCGCCGACACGTTCCGGCCGCAGCTCGACAACCAGATCGGACTAGTCGGCCGGCTGAAGAAGGCCGGCGCGACCAAGGTGTTCGCCGGCGGCGACGGCGACGACATCGCCATCATGGGTCGCGACGCCGCCCAGCTCGACGCCGGCATCACCTTCGCCGGGGGCGAGAACCTGCGCACGCCGCCGGGCGATGTGCCTTATGCCGTCGGCACGCTGATGATCGCCACGCCGGAATGGTCGGAGATTGCCGACCCCAAGATCGTGCAGGCCTTTGGTGCGAAGAACATCGCGCCGGATGGGTACACGCTGCCGGCCTACGCCGCGGTCGAGGTCGCCAAGGCCGCGCTGGCCGGCGCGGAAAGCTCCAGCCAGCCGCTCGGCGAAGCGCTGACCGGCCATGATTTTGCGACCGCGATCGGCACCATCCGCTTCGATGACAAGGGTGATCTCAGCCAGAACCCGTTCCGCCTCTTCCGCTTCGACGGCACGCATTTCGTGCCGCTGGAGGACAAGTGATGTTCCGCACCGGTCCGCGCAATCTGATCACTGACGTTGCCGGCCTTCGCGTCGGCAATACGGCCGACACCAGTCTCAAATCCGGCGTCACAGTGGTGCTGTGCGACGAGCCCGCGGTTGCCGGCGTCCAGGTGCTGGGCGGCGCGCCGGGCACGCGTGAGACCGATCTGCTCGAGCCGCAGAATTCGATCGCGATGATCCATGCCGTCGTTCTGTCGGGCGGCTCCGCCTTCGGCCTTGACGCCGCCTCGGGCGTACAGGCGGCGTTGCGCGAGAAGGACATCGGTGTGGAGGTCGGCGGCTTCCGCGTGCCGATCGTGCCGGCCGCGATCCTGTTCGATCTGCGCAATGGCGGCGACAAGGATTGGGGCCGTTACCCGCCCTATCGCGAGCTCGGCTATGAGGCCGTACAGGCGGCAACCGTAGATTTCGCCATCGGCACGGCGGGCGCCGGGACTGGCGCCCTGACCTCCGGGCTGAAAGGCGGGCTGGGCTCCGCCTCGACCGTGCTCGACAGCGGCGTCACCATCGGCGCGCTCGCCGCCGTCAATCCGACCGGCTCGGTGACGGTCGGCCGCAGCCGCCATTTCTGGGCGGCGCCCTTCGAGATCGGCGACGAATTCGGCGGCCTGGGCTATCCCGATCCGCTGCCGCAGGACGCCAGGAATATCCTGCTGAAATATCGCGACAGGCGCGTCGGCGCGCATGGCGAAGCCGGCAGCACCACCATCGCCGTCATCGCCACGGATGCCGTCCTGACCAAAGCCGCGGCCAAGCGGCTGGCGATTTCGGCGCATGACGGCTTCGCCCGCGCCATCTGGCCGACCCACACGCCGGCGGACGGCGATCTGGTGTTTGCCCTGGCGACCGGCAGGAGCGGCATCGAGCTCGGTGCAGATGCCGCGATCGACCTGTTCGCGGCGGCCGGTGCCACCATGGCACGCGCGATCAGCCGCGGCGTCCATGCCGCCACGCCCGCCGACGGTGATTTGTTTCCGGTCTGGTCCTCGCGCTGACCGGCCAATCAGGTCGGATCGGACTTTTCTTCCTCGAAGGTGACGGCGACATCCGAATTGGCCGAAAGCCATACCTTCTGCCCGTCGATTTCCGCGACCAGGGCGAGCGAAATATAATGGTGATGACCCTTATGCGAGCCCATGCCGCTGTCGGCCTTGGTCAGCTTGATCCGGTCACCCTCGACCTTGTCGACGGTGCCGATATGGACGCCATCGGCGCCGATCACTTCCATATGTCCGCGTATCTTGCTGATGTCGGTGCTCATGCTGGTCCTCCGCTGGATGGCGATGTGCCCTTTCGGATGCGAGACGGCCGACAATAACAAATGAACGCCGGATTGGATGCATCGCACGGCACGTCTCGTTCACCATGGCGTGATAGACATGACGCCGATGAGACAGATGAGGCCTAGCCTGCCAGGCCATGCGACGCGCGATAGGACTTGCCGCCTATGACGCCGTTGGAGCAAGTCCCGCTGCGCCGCGCTCTCACGGATCGGCTGCGTGCCGCAGTTCCTTCGGCAAGCGAGGCTGTTGTCGGAACCTTGCTCTGGGGCGTGGCCATGGGTGGCAGCGCGCTGACAAATCTTCTGCTGGCCGCATGGGAAACGCCCGACAGGATCCGCTTTGTCGCGCTGCTTTATGGCCTTGGCGGCGTGCTCGCCTTCCCGGTCGGGCTGACGCTTGCCAGGCTGCTTTCCCGCGGCCGTGATTGGGAAACGGCCTTGGCCGCGGCATTCGTGTCCCTTGTGACGACGACACTCGCCTTCACCGGCGGCCTGTTCGCCCTGCAATACCGCTCCTATTACGCCGAGTGGCATGCGCCGGCATTGACGCTGACTGGGTCTTCGAGTTCGCCTTCACGCTGGCGACTGCGCTCTACCAATTCCTCGCGCTTGGCGTGCGGCTCTATTTTCCGGCGGGTTTTGCGGCACTTGTCGGGGTCAGCATCTGGTTTGCGCGGCAGCGGCGTTGAGCATTGGGCCTGCCTCTGTTAGGACGCGGCCGACGCTTCTCCCAGGCAGGACTTAGAAAACGGATGATCCCTCGCTATTCCCGGCCGGAAATGGTCGCCATCTGGTCGCCCGAAACCCGCTTCCGCATCTGGTTCGAGATCGAGGCGCATGCCTGCGATGCGCTGGCCGAACTCGGCGTCATTCCGAAGGAAGCAGCAAAGACGATCTGGGAAAAAGGCGGCGCAGCCAAATTCGACGTCGCCAAGATCGATGAGATAGAGCGTGTGACCAAGCATGACGTCATCGCTTTCCTGACCCATCTCGCGGAATTCGTCGGACCGGATGCCCGCTTCATCCACCAGGGCATGACCTCGTCGGACGTGCTCGACACCTGCCTTGCCGTGCAGCTGACGCGCGCCAGCGACATCCTGCTTGCCGATATCGACGCGTTGCTTGCGGCGCTGAAGCGCCGCGCCTTCGAGCACAAGAACACCGTCACCATCGGCCGCAGCCATGGCATCCACGCCGAGCCGACCACCTTCGGCGTCAAGTTGGCCCAGGCCTATGCCGAGTTCTCGCGCTGCCGCGACCGGCTGCTGCATGCGCGCGAAGACATCGCCACCTGCGCCATCTCCGGCGCGGTCGGCACCTTCGCCAACATCGAGCCTTATGTCGAAGAGCATGTGGCGGCAAAACTTGGATTGAAGCCGGAGCCGGTGTCGACCCAGGTCATCCCGCGCGACCGGCATGCCATGTTCTTTGCCACGCTTGGCGTCATCGCCTCGTCGGTCGAACGCCTCGCCATCGAGATCCGCCATCTGCAGCGCACCGAAGTGCTGGAAGCGGAAGAATATTTCTCGCCGGGCCAGAAGGGCTCGTCGGCGATGCCGCACAAGCGCAACCCGGTGCTGACAGAAAACCTAACCGGCCTCGCCCGTATGGTGCGTGCCTACGCCATGCCGGCAATGGAGGATGTGGCGCTCTGGCATGAGCGCGATATTTCGCACTCCTCGGTCGAGCGCATGATCGGGCCGGACGCGACGGTGACGCTGGATTTCGCGCTGGCGCGCCTGACCGGCGTCGTCGACAAGCTGCTGGTCTATCCCGAGAACATGGAGAAGAACCTCAACAAGTTCCGCGGCCTGGTCCATTCGCAGCGTGTGCTGCTGGCGCTGACGCAGGCCGGCCTGTCACGTGAGGACGCCTATCGGCTGGTGCAGCGCAACGCCATGAAAGTCTGGGAGCACGGCGCCGATTTCCTCGAGGAACTGCTTGCCGACAAAGACGTGACGGCGGCGCTGCCCGAAGCCGAGATCCGTGAGAAATTCGACCTCGGTTATCATACAAAGCATGTCGACACGATCTTCAAGCGGGTGTTTGGGGAGGCTTGATCTTTCCTTCTCCCCGTTCACGGGGAGAAGGTGCCCGAAGGGCGGATGAGGGGCGGCGCCGACTTCGGTGACTATCGCACCCGTCTGTCGTGAAACATCCTTACGCCGGCGCTGCCCCTCATTGCCCTGCCGGGCATTTCTCCCCGTAAAGTGACGGGGAGAAAGACGCTGTCACCGACGTCGCTCAAGCTTTCCCAGGCACGGTCCTGATCACCGTGCCCCAAGGGTCCTCACGGCTCGTCTCATCCTTGACATTGTCCGAGCGCATCTCGACCCAGGCGAGGCCCGAGCGGGACGGATCGCGGCGGCCGGCGCCGGCGCTCTGCCAGGCATTGGCGCCGATATGGTGGTGGTAATGACCGGACGACAGGAACACCGCCTGGCTGCCATATTTGGCGACGGTGTCGAAGCCGAAGGCGTCATGCCACCAGGCTTCGGCATCTTCCGGCCGGCCGACACGCAAATGCACATGGCCGACAACGGTGTTTTCCGGCGCGCCCTGCCAGCCGGCATCGCCTGCCGGCACGCTTCCCACCACCGCCGGCAGGTTCAGCCGCTCGGTTGCCATGGCGATACGGTCGCCGTTCCATTTCCAGTCCTGCGGGAGGCGGTCGGCATAGATTTCGATGCCGTTGCCTTCCGGGTCGGTGAGGTAGAGCGCCTCGCTGACCAGATGGTCGGAAGCGCCCTCGATACCGATCCGGTTGGTGGCGGCGTGGCTGATCCAGCGGCCAAGGTCGGCGCGCGACGGCAAGAGAAAAGCGGTGTGGAAAAGCCCGGCGCTGCGTGGATCGTCCGGCTTGGCCGAAGAATCCTGTTCAAGCACAAGCAATTGTCGGTTGGCGGCGCCAAGCGTGATCGCCCCGTCGGCGCGGCTCAGTTCCTGCAGCCCGACGACGGCGCGGTAATAGGCAGCCAGGCTCTCGGCATCGCGCGTCTTCAACCCGACGCGCGACACGCTGACCGGGGTGGTCGCGGCAAAAGGCAGTTCGCTCATCAAACTCTCCGTTCGGCGACGTTCCCGATATGGGGCTTTCGAGGCCGCAGCGCTTGTTCCTTCTCCAAATCGTCGATTGCGATCGTTCACACAAGGCAGCACTTGTCGAACAAGTTGTTCACAATCGTGATCACCCGATATCGGCGACAGGGTTGCGGGCGAGAAAGCCGCTCGCTACATCCGCGCCATGAAAGTCAAAGACGCAGATATTCTGATCGTGCCGGGCTACACCAATTCCGGTCCCGAGCACTGGCAGACCCGTTGGCAGTCGAAACTGTCGACGGCGCGCCGGGTCGAGCAGGCGGAATGGAGCAAGCCCGTGCGCGAGGACTGGACGGCGAGCGTGGCGAACGCCGTCAACGAGGCAGAGCGGCCGGTGGTTCTCGTTGCGCACTCGCTCGGCGTCGCGGCGGCGGTCCAGGCCATCCCGCGATTCAAGAAGCCGGTCGCGGGCGCCTTTTTCGTGGCGCCACCGGACGTTTCCAATCCGGAAATCAGGCCAAGGCATCTGATGACCTTCGGCCCTTATTCGCGCGATCCCCTGCCTTTTCCATCCATCGTGATCGCCAGCCGCAACGATCCGTTCTGCGCCTTCGCAGTCGCCGAGGACATTGCCGCCGCCTGGGGATCGCTCTTCATCGATGCCGGCGAGGCCGGCCATCTCAACCACGACGCCGGCTTCGGCCCTTGGCCGGAGGGTTCGATGACTTTCGCCAAATTCCTGACGGAGTTGAAGGAGCCGTAGCGCCGGCTTCAGGAACCGATCGAATCCCGCATGCTCTTGAGCAGCGTCTTTGCGCCGAGCGAGATCAGCGTGTGATCCGAGCCCATGGCGAGCAGCCGGAAGCCCATCGACACGACGCGCCCGGCGATCGCCGGTTCGACGACATAGATCGCCGCATGCTTGCCGGCCTTGCGCGTCCGCTCGGCTATCGACGCGACCGTCTCCATCATGCTTTCCAGCGTCGAGCTGACAGTGGCGCCGTTCGACCAGGCGATCGAGAAATCCGACGGGCCGACAAAAATGCCGTCGATGCCGGGCGTATCCAAAATATCGTCCAGCGCCTCGAGGGCCGCCCGCGTCTCGACCATGGCGAAAGCCATGGTGCGCTGGTTCGTATCGCGCAGCCATTCGGCATGGTCGCCTTTGCCGTGACGCGGGAAGGCATAGGTCGGGCCCCAGGAGCGCTCGCCCAACGGCGGATATTTCATCGCGGCGGCGAACTGCCTTGCATCGGCAACGGAGTTCACCATCGGCGCGATCACCGCCTCGGCGCCGAAATCGAGCGCGCGGCTCGCCATGTCGAAGCGCCCGACCGGAATGCGCACCAGCGCCGGCTTGTTGGCCGCCAGCACCGGCACCAGGCCGCGCAGCACGCTGTCTTCGTGGTGTCCGCCATGCTGCATGTCCAGAGTGACCGCATCGAAACCCTGCTTGGCGATGATCTCGACCGTCAACGCGTCCGGCACGCCCGACCATGCGGTGAAAAGCGTTTCGTCGGCGGCCAGGCGGGATTTGAGCGACATCGGAACTTTCCTTGCTAACAATCCGCAGTTTTGGCCGGAAACGATGTGAAGGCAAAGAAAAACCGCCCGGTTTGGCCGGGCGGTCGATTGGTCCAGTCAGAGCAATACCAGGAAAAGTGTGTAACGGTTTTCCGTCCGGAATTGCGTAAAAACAAAGAGATAGCGCATGATGCCGAAAAGCGTGAAGCGGTTCTCGGGAGGCATCATGCCCACGCAGCCTTAGCTGTTCTTGATCTGCTCGATCGCCTGCGCCATCAGCTCGTCCATGGTCCGGCGAATCTGGTGGTCGGACTGGTTGACGCCGGCGGCGTCGAAATCCTTGCGGATCTTGCGGAAAACGTCGTGGTCGCCTGCTTCCTCGATATCGGACACCACCACTTCCTTGGCATAGGCTTCGGCATCGGCGCCGGATTTGCCGAGTTTCTCGGCGGCCCAGAGGCCAAGCGCCTTGTTGCGGCGCGCCGAGGCCTTGAAGCGAAGTTCCTCGTCGAAGGCGAATTTGCGCTCAAAACCCTCTTCGCGGTCTTTCATGCTGCTCATTACGTCCCTCCGATCAATCCGATTCGCTTGGCGGTGAATATGTGTGATGGGCAAGCACAAACCAAAAGGCCGCGAGCCGGTCAATATGCTTCGTCGCATGCTGCGCTGCGGCATTTCGGTCCCGAAAGCGGTTGATTCGCGGGATTTGCGGATTGAGCAAACAAGGCGATTGCGATAACACCGGCATTGAACGCCGCCTTCGCCATACTAATTTAGGCAGACGGGCAGGAATCGGTCACTTGCCGCCTGCCCGCAGATCCAGAGAAAAAATCAAATGAAAAATCGCCGCCGCATTTATGAAGGCAAGGCCAAGATCCTCTATGAGGGACCTGAGCCGGGGACGCTGATACAGTTTTTCAAGGATGATGCCACCGCATTCAACAAGAAGAAGCACGAAGTGGTCGATGGCAAGGGCGTGCTCAACAACCGCATTTCCGAGCACATCTTCAACCACTTGAACCGCATGGGCATCCCGACCCACTTCATCCGCCGGCTCAACATGCGCGAGCAGTTGATCAAGGAAGTCGAGATCATCCCACTCGAGGTCGTCGTGCGCAATGTCGCCGCCGGCTCGCTGTCCAAGCGCCTCGGCATCGAGGAAGGCACGGTGCTGCCGCGCTCGATCATCGAATTCTACTACAAGGCCGACGCGCTCGACGACCCGATGGTGTCGGAAGAGCACATCACCGCCTTCGGCTGGGCAAGCCCGCAGGAAATCGACGACATCATGGCCCTGGCCATCCGCGTCAACGACTTCCTGTCCGGCCTGTTCCTCGGCGTCGGCATCCAGCTGGTCGACTTCAAGATCGAATGCGGCCGCCTGTTCGAGGGCGACATGATGCGCATCGTCGTCGCCGACGAGATTTCGCCGGATTCCTGCCGGCTGTGGGACGTCGCCACCCAGGACAAGCTCGACAAGGACCGCTTCCGCCGCGACATGGGCGGCCTTGTCGAAGCCTATCAGGAAGTTGCCCGCCGTCTCGGCATCATCAACGAGAACGAGCCGCCGCGCCCGACTGGTCCGGTACTCGTCGCCTCTTCCGAGGCGCCCAAGGGCCTGAAGCACTAACTATTGACCGGCCTGCCTAAAAAGGCAGGCCTTTTTCTAAACGACTGTCTGCCCAGGAGTATCGATGAAAGCCCGTATCACCGTGACCCTCAAGAACGGCGTCCTCGACCCGCAGGGCAAGGCGATCGAGCACGCGCTCTCCGGGCTCGGCTTCGATGGCGTCGGCCAAGTGCGGCAGGGCAAGGTGTTCGACATCGAACTCGCCGGAACCGACAAGGCCAAGGCCGAAGCCGACCTAAAGGCCATGTGCGACAAGCTTCTGGCGAACACGGTGATCGAGAACTACGCGGTGGAGATCGCCTGACAATGAAATCAGCCGTCGTCCTCCTGCCTGGCCTCAACCGCGACCGTGACATGATCGCAGCGCTGACCAAGATTTCCGGCCAGGCGCCGGCGACCGTCTGGCAGACCGACACTGAAATCCCCGATGTCGATCTGATCGCCATCCCGGGCGGCTTCTCCTTCGGCGACTATCTGCGCTGCGGCGCGATCGCGGCGCGCATGCCGGTGATGCGGGCGGTTGCCGAAAAGGCGGCCAAGGGCGTGACCGTCATCGGCGTCTGCAACGGGTTCCAGATCCTGGTCGAGGCGGGATTGCTACCAGGCGCCCTGATGCGCAATGCCTCGCTGAAATTCGTCTGCCGGCAGGTGAAGCTTGAGATCGCCAACGCCAACACCATGTTCACCCGCGGCTACCAGCCCGGACAGGTCATCCGCTCGCCGGTGGCGCATCATGACGGCAACTATTTCGCCGATGCCGAGACGCTTGCGCGGATAGAAGGCGAAGGCCAGGTGGTGTTCCGCTATGCGGAAGACACCAATCCCAACGGCTCGATCAACGACATTGCCGGAATCGTCAACGACAAAGGCAATGTGCTCGGCCTGATGCCGCATCCCGAAAACCTGATCGAAGCGGCGCATGGCGGCAATGACGGGCGAGCGCTGTTCGAAAGCGCGCTCGGCGTCGCGGCTTGATCCTTTAACATCCTATCGGAACGCGGGGGCGGACTGACCATGAGACTGACGATCGCTCGCCTTGCTCTCCTGGCCGCCGCCGGGCTCGGCTTGGCTTCCTGCCAGTCCAGCCCAAAGACCACGCCGGTTCCCTCGGGCAAGAGCGCCTCGCTGCTTGCGATGGAACAGGTTGCCATCTCGGCGCATAAATGCTGGATCGCCAGCAAGGACCCGGCATTCAAGGCCTACCAGATGGCCAATGAGCTCAATTCCTACAGCGGCACGCCGCGCTTCCTGCTGGTGCCCGCCAAGCATTATGGCGGCAAGCCGCTGCTGGTGGTGCAGGCACAGGGCAATTCCAGCCGCGTCGACGCTTTTGGCCCGCTGATGAATGAGCCGGTCGGCGCGCGCATCGGTTCCGATATCGCCCGCTGGCAGGCCGGCAATCCGTCCTGCGCGGCTGCCGCCTGAAATTGTCATGGCCCGGTTCCTGCAGACCGCGGGACTGATTATCGGGCTGATTGCGCTTGTCCTGCAATTCGCCATCACCATACCGGCATCGATGGCGGCGGGACGCAGCCTGCTCGGCTCGGTCGTCTTCTATTTCAGCTTCTTCACCATCCTCACCAACATCGCGGCGGTGATGGTGCATGCTTCACTGCTGTCACTCACCGGCTATGCCTGGTTTCCGGCCTTTGCCGGATCGCGGACGCGGACTGGCGTAGCCGTGGCCCTGACTCTGGTTTTCATCGTCTACGCCACAGTCCTGGCGAGGCTCTGGCAGCCGCAGGGTTTGTTCCTGCTCTGCGGACGTCCTCTTGCACTATGCGACGCCGGTTCTGTTCGTGCTGTGGTGGCTGGTGGCGGGCGCCGATGGCAGGCGGCAGTGGAGCGACATCGCGTGGTGGATGGTCTACCCGGTCGCCTATCTCGCCTACGCGCTGATACGCGCGCCCTTCGCCGGCGAAGTGCCTTACCCGTTCCTTGACGTCGCCAAGAACGGCGCGGCCAGCGTCGCCGTTTCGGCGTTGGCCGTCACCGCGTTGTGCGTCGGGTTGAGTGTGCTCGCCGTGCTTGTCGATCACGGCGTCGGCCGGTTGCGGAGAAAGCCCGCAAACCGAAGATAGACCGTCACTCCCAGAACGCCCTGATGCCTTCGCGATGGGCATCGCAGCGCGAGATGCCGATATCCTTCAACTGATCGTCCGTCATCTCCATGAGCGCGAGGCGGCCGCGCCGGCGCTCCAGCATGCAGTCGATCTGCCTGGCGATGGAGCGGAGCATAACCGCTATGCGGCCGACGAAGCCGCGATGGGCCAGGGGCTCGACCTGTGCGCCAAAAACCGGGCGAGCATAGCGAATTGTCTCGATTGTATCCATTGTCGTTCCGCCTTGTTCCGATTGTACCTTAACAATCTCGAGATCGATATGAATTGACTCATCGCGCGGTGCAATATAGAAAATTGTTACCATGACAAATTGGCTCCCTGATCTTTCCTCCGGTTCCGGTCCGCTCTACCAGCGTCTTGCTGACAGCATTGAGTCAGATATCGACAAGGGCGTCATCGACGCTGGTGCAAAACTGCCGCCGCAGCGCGACCTCGCCTATGACATCGGCACGACCGTCGGCACTATCGGCAGGGCCTATCAGCTGCTGCGCGAGCGCGGTCTGGTGAGCGGCGAAGTCGGCCGCGGCACCTATGTGCTCGGCCAGCGCGCCGCAGACCCGAAGCCGGATTTGGAACCTGCCATCCAGGGCACGCGCCCCATCGACGCACCGAGCGGCAAGCTGCGCTTCGACAGCACCGCCGCGCCCGATGTCGGCCAGGGCGCGGTGATTGCCGACATGCTGGCACGCACGGCGCAGGAGCATCCGCACGACATTTCGAGCTATACGCGGGATTTTCCCGAACGCTGGTACGAAGCCGGAAGCCGCTGGCTGGCGCGCAATGCCTTCCGCCCCTCGCTCGATTCGATCGTGCCAACGCTGGGTACCCATGCCGCGGTCATGGCGGCGATCGCGGCGCTGACCATGCCCGGCGACTACGTGGTCTTCGAGCATCTCACCTATTCGCAGATCGCGCGCAGCGCCGGGCTGATCGGCCGCCGCACGGCGCTGGTTTCGGCTGACGAGGACGGTATCGACCCGGATGATTTCGAGCGCGTCTGCGCGCAGAAACACCCAAAGCTGATGTTCCTGATGCCGACCGCGAAGAACCCGACGCTGGTGACGTTGTCGGCGGAGCGGCGGCAGGCGATCGCGCGGATTGCGCGCGAGTACAATGTCGCGCTGATCGAGGACGATCTTTACGGCGAGCTCACCGACGACCCGACACCGCTGCTGGCTGAATATGCGCCCGAGCGCACGATCGTCGCCGGCGGCCTGTCGAAGTCGGTCGCGGCAGGCGTGCGCGGCGGCTGGCTTTCCTGCCCGCCGGCCTACCGCCACCGCATCCGTGTCGCCCACAAGATGATGACCGGCGGCCTGCCCTTCCTGCTGGCCGAGGTCGGCACGCGACTGGTGATGTCGGGGCAGGCGGGCGAGATTCGCAAGCGCTGCATTGCCGAAATCCAGGCGCGCCTCGCCATCGTGCGCGACGTGCTGGCGGGGTTCGACATCAAGACGCGGGACAACGTGCCCTTCGTCTGGCTGACCTTGCCGGACCCGTGGCTGTCCGGCACTTTCAAGAACGCCTGCCTGGCGCAAGGCGTGCTCATCGACGACGAGGACGAATTCAAGGCCGGCCGCTCCGAGCAGGTCTTTCACGGCGTGCGCTTTGGCGTGTCGCAGCCGCGGCAAAGCAAGGATGTCGCCGGCGGCGTCGCCGTCATCCGCCGCCTGCTCGACGAAGGCCGCGCCGGCTACGACAGTTTTTCCTGATCAAGCTGGCGAGTCCTAGGCCCTGACCCCCCCTTGTGGGCATATGCGCTAAGATAGCTTTGGCATGGCTTGAAACTTGCGCTTTCGTGGTGGCTCGCGCCAACGATGTCGCAAGGCATGGAGATTCTGGCGCAGGGTTGCCAAGGGCGGCTGAGTAAAGATGGCTGCGATCAGGGAGGCGACGATCTGGCGGGTAGCGCGCCACAGCAGCGGGCGCCCGTCGCTCA